>JBAZPO010000002.1 GCA_041648175.1 Desulfobaccales bacterium
AGAGGGTTAGGGTGAGGGGGGCTTTTGACTCCGTTACCCTAATTTATGAAAACTTGCACTAAGGGGACTATTGCGTGTCCGAAGCGATTCTCGGTCTTTCCGCCTTTTATCACGACAGTGCCGCCGCTCTGCTTATTGACGGCCAGATTGTCGCCGCCGCCCAGGAAGAGCGCTTCACCCGCAAGAAGCACGACCCCGCCTTCCCGGCCAACGCTATGAGCTATGTTATGGCCGAGGCGGGGTTCACCCCGGCGGACTTGACCGCGGTGGCCTTCTACGATAAGCCCTACCTTAAGTTCGAGCGGTTGCTTGAGACCTACCACGGCTTTGCTCCCCGTGGGCTCAAGAGCTTTATCATGGCCATGCCGGTGTGGATCAAAGAAAAGCTCATGATGCGCACCATGCTCAAAGATGAACTGGCCAAGGCCGGGGCCGGCGACCCTCTCGTCCTCTTTCCCGAGCACCATCTGTCCCACGCGGCCTCCGCGTTCTATCCGTCGCCGTACCAGGAGGCCGCCATTCTCACGGTTGACGGCGTCGGGGAATGGGCCACCACCACCATCGGCTTCGGTCAAGGGCGCGACATCACCATCCTCCGGGAACTCCAGTTTCCCCACTCCGTGGGCCTGCTCTATTCGGCCTTCACCTACTACACCGGCTTCAAGGTCAACAGCGGCGAATACAAGCTCATGGGGCTGGCCCCGTACGGCAACCCTGACGCCGAGCGGGTCAAGCGCTGGAAGTCCCTGATCCTTTCGGAATTGGTGGACCTTAGGTCCGACGGCTCGCTGCTTCTGAACATGGATTATTTCGACTTTGCCACCGGCCTGACCATGTGCAAGAACGACAAATGGGAGTCCCTCTTCGGGGTGCCCCGCCGGTCCGCGGAAAGTCTGCTGGACCAGCAGCATATGGACCTGGCCCTGGCCATCCAGCAGGCTACGGAAGACATCGTCCTGACCATGGCCGAGACCGCTAAGAAGCTCACCGGGGCTGATTATCTAGTGATGGCCGGCGGCGTGGCCTTGAACTGCGTGGCCAACGGCAAGCTGATCCGCCGGGGCACCTTTAAGGACATCTGGATTCAGCCCGCCGCGGGCGACGCCGGTGGCGCTCTGGGCGCGGCCCTGGCGGCCTGGCACATCTGGAAAGGCCAGGAGCGCCAGGCGGCCAATCCTCGCATGGACGACATGCAGGGGGCCTATCTGGGCCCGGAATACGACGCCGATGACATCCTCCGGGTGGTCCGGCGGCATGGGGCCCCTTATCGGCGCTATGACGACTTTGATGAACTCAGCCGGGACGTGGCGCAAATTCTGACCCAGGGCAAGGTGGTGGGTTGGTTCCAGGGACGCATGGAGTTTGGCCCCCGGGCCTTGGGCAACCGCTCCATCCTGGGGGACCCCCGGCACCCCGAGATGCAAAAGCGCCTCAATCTGAAGATCAAATACCGGGAGGGCTTCCGGCCCTTCGCTCCATCGGTCTTGCACGAGGAGACCGCCACCTACTTCGACCTGGACCGGCCCTCGCCCTACATGCTGCTGGTGGCCCCGGTTAAAGAAAACCGGCGCAACCCATTGCCCGAAGGCTATGAAAACCTGGAACTCTTTGACCGCCTCTACCACCTGCGTTCCGACGTGCCGGCCATCACCCACGTGGATTACTCCGCCCGCATCCAGACGGTGCACAAAGAGACCAACGAGAAATACTGGCGGCTGATCCAGGCCTTCAAGGAACTCACCGGCTGCGGCCTCATCGTCAACACCAGCTTCAACGTCCGGGGCGAGCCCATTGTCTGCACCCCGGAACACGCCTACCAGTGCTTCATGCGCACCGAAATGGATTATCTGGTCCTGGGCGATTTTCTCTTCGCCAAAACCGACCAGCCCGCCTGGCAGGAAACCGGCGACTGGCGCCAAGAGTTCGCATTGGATTAGGTATGAACCCCCCCTATGAAGCACTGCTTTTAAAGCCCCCCTTTGAAAAAGGGGGGTTTGGGGGGATTTGCTTTTCGCTTACCCCCTGATCTGACTCCTCATTTCCCGCTCCTAAGCCGCCTGGATGACCCTCGTTTGTAAGTTCAGCCTTCGATCCTCGTTCCCAAGCTCCAGCTTTCGCTCCTCGTTCCCAAGCTCCAGCTTGGGAACGCCACTTTCCGCCCAAGCTCTGCTTGGGCACCTCCCGTTTTTTTCTATTCATTTTCTTCAGATAAGGCTATTGTGAAACCTGAATGAGTGATTAATTTAAACAAAATAAAGCCTTCCCTCCAGGAGCCTCCATGGCCAGGAAGAAAAACCCCGCCGCCGCACCGGCAGCACCGCCGGTGGACGCGGACCCCAAAGTTCCCTCCCCGCCCAAGACCACACCCCAGGCCGAAGCACCCAAAGCCGCACCCAAACCTAAATCCACCGCCAAGCCCCGCCGCGCCCAGAAAGCCGCGCCACCGCCCGCGCCGTCATCCCCCCTGGTGGTGGGGGTGGGAGCCTCCGCCGGCGGCCTGGAGGCCTTCACCGATCTCTTGCGGCACCTGCCCAAAGACACGGGCATGGCCTTCGTCCTGTTGCAGCACCTCCCGCCCAAGCAGCACAGCATGTTAGCCCAGATCTTGAACAAGGCCACGGTGCTGCCGGTGGCGGAAGCCATGGAAGGCTCGGTGCCTGAGGCCGATCACGTTTACATCCTGCCCCCCGGCGAGGTCATGGAAATCCGGGAGGGGGCGCTTCGCCTGACCAGTCGGAATGAGACCGAAGGCCGCTACCTGCCGGTGGACACCTTCCTGACCTCCCTGGCCGCAGACAAAGGCGGCCAGGCCATCGGGGTCATCCTCTCCGGCACCGCCTCGGACGGGGTCCAGGGCATGAAGGCCATCAAAGAGGCCGGGGGCCTCACCTTCGCCCAGGACGAACATACCGCCAAGTACCCCGGCATGCCCCAGAGTTCCGTCGCCGCGGGCTGCGTCGACTTCATACTTACCCCCGAAGGCATCGCCAGGGAGTTGTCCCGCCTCGCCCGGCACCCCTTTGTCGGTCCCTGCGCCGAGGAAGTCCTGAAACCGGGGGAAGAGAGCGTCTTCGGCCAGATTCTCACCCTCCTCAAACGCGCCACCGGGGTGGACTTCACTTTCTACAAGCACAGCACCATCAAGCGCCGCACCTTACGCCGCATGGCGCTGCGCAAGATAGAAGCGCTCGGCAACTATCTGGCCTATCTCAAAGAGCACCCCGATGAGATTTCCGCCCTGTATGCCGACATTCTCATCAATGTCACCTCCTTTTTCCGGGACCCCGACGTCTTCGACGAGTTGAAGCAATCAGTCTTCCCGGTCCTGATGCAGGATCGGCCCCAAGATGGCCCCATCCGCATCTGGGTCCCCGGCTGTTCCACCGGGGAAGAGGTCTACTCCCTGGCCATTGCTCTCCTGGAGTTTTTTTCTGAGTCTGGCAAGGAAGCGCAGCTACAGATTTTCGGCACCGACATCGATAACGCCGCCATTGATATGGCCCGGGCCGGCAAGTACGGCGAACACGTCCTCGAACACATTTCCCCTCAGCGTCTGGGCCGTTATTTTGTCAGAATTGAGTCGGGCTACCAGATTCAAAAGTCCATACGGGACCGCTGCACCTTTGCCCGGCAGGACCTCATCAAAGACCCGCCCTTTTCCCACCTGGACCTCATTTCCTGCCGCAACGTCTTGATCTATCTGGGTCCGGTGCTGCAAAAACGGGTCATCCCCATCTTCCACTTCGCCCTCAAACCGGGCGGCTTTCTGATCCTGGGCAAATCCGAGGCCATCAGCGCCTTCCAGGAGATGTTCACCCTGGCAGACAAGAAGCTCAAATTTTATATCAAGAAGGACCTCCCGGGACGGCTGCCCCTGAAGTTTTCCCTGGAGGCCTACGCGGCCCGTGAAGACCTGTCGGTCCAGGTTATGGCGCCGGAAGAAGCACCCACCGGCCTGGACCTGATGAGAGAGGCCGACCGCATTGTCCTGGCCCGCTTTACGCCTGCGGGTGTGGTCGTGGACGAGAACCTGAAGATTCTTCAGTTCCGGGGCCATACCGGCCCCTTTCTGGAGCCCATGCCCGGCGAGGCCAGTCTGAACCTGCTGCGCATGGTCCGGGAGGGCTTGCGGGCCGAGGTGGGGGCCGCTTTGCACCAGGCCATACAAGGCGGCACCCCGGTGCGCAAGGAAAGACTTAAAGCCAGATACAATGGCCGAGGGCTGATGGTTAACGTTGAGGTCTTCCCCGTCAGTCCCAGCACCTTTAGGGAGCGGTTCTATCTGGTAATCTTCGAAGACGTCACCCCGCCGGCGCCCCCCGAGGCGGAAAAATCCGCAGCCAAGGCCCGCAAAGGCAAGACGACTCCCGGAACCGAGCGCATCGACGATCTGGAACACGAGTTGGCCGCCACCAAGGAGTACCTCCAGGCCACCATCGAGGAGCAGGAAGCCACCCTGGAGGAGCTCAAGAGCACCAACGAAGAGATCATGTCCTCCAACGAAGAGCTGCAAAGCCTCAACGAGGAGTTGGAAGCCTCCCGGGAAGAGCTGCAATCGGCCAATGAAGAGTTGGCCACGGTCAACGAGGAACTGGAGAACCGCAACACCGAGTTGACCCAGGTCAACGACGATCTGGTGAACCTGCTGGGCACCGTCAACCTCCCCATCCTCTTTTTAGACCAAAATCTGCGCATCCGGCGCTTCAACCCCATGGCCAAAGAAGTGCTGCACCTCATTCCCTCGGACGTGGGCCGGCCCATCGGTGATATCAAAACCGGCCTGGAAATCAAGGCCTTTGAAACGCTGCTCCGCCAGACCATCGACAACCTGCAGGTCGAGACCCGTGAGGTGCAGGATGACCGGGGGCGCTGGTACCAACTGCAGATTCGGCCCTATAAGACCTCGGCCCACAAGATCGAGGGCCTGGTGCTGAGCCTGGCGGACATTAGCGTCCTCAAGGCCAGCCTTCTGCAGGTGGAAGAGGCCCGGAACTACGCCCAGGCCATTGTCGAAACCCTGCGGGAACCCCTGCTGGTGCTGACTGGCGACCTCAGGGTGGTCTCCGCCAATCAATCCTTTTACGACTTTTTCCAGATCCTGCCCCAGGAGACCGAGAACCGCCTGGTCTATGAACTGGGCAACCGGCAGTTCGATGTTCCCGAACTCAAGACCCTGCTGGAAGAGATTCTCCCCCGGAACACCGTAATTCAAGACTTTGAGGTGGACCGGGACTTTCCCGGTCTCGGCCGCCATGTCTTAATCCTCAACGCCCGGCGTCTCCGTCAAGAGGCGGGCGTGGACCTCATGCTTTTGGCGTTACAAGACATTACCCTCCAGAAGGAGATGGAGGAGACCTTAAAGGACTCGGAACAGAAGCTCAAACATCTTAATAACGAACTCTTGAGCGCCCAGGAATCCGAGCGCCAATCCGTCTCCTTGGCCCTCCACGAGGAGTTGGCCCAAAACCTGGTGGCCTTAAAACTCAAACTCCGGAACATTGAATCACACCTTCCAGAGAATCAGCCAGAGGTGAAGGGAGACCTGGACCAGGCGGTGAAGAGCATTGACGGCCTGGTGGAGGAGGCCCGGGAGTTATCCTGGGGCTTGCGCCCTCAAGTCCTGGACCTGGGCCTGACTCCGGCGCTGCGGCACCTGGGGGACCACTTCACCCAGTACTTCCAGATGGACGCGGCTTATGAGGTCCCGGACCTCGACCAATTGCTGGCGCCCCAATCCCAGGTGATGGTCTACCGGGTTGTGCAGGAAGCCCTGGTCAACGTGGTCAAGCACGCCCAGGCCAACCGGGTCTCCCTGGAAGTCGGAAAGCAGGAAGGAAAAATCCGGTTCCAGGTGGCCGATAACGGCGTCGGGTTCCAGATGAACACTACCCGCGTGGATTTCTGCGAGAAGATCCAGTCGTCGCCGGACAAAGCCTGGCTGGTGGGCGGGGTGCCGTTTGTGGTAACCAAAGACGGCAAGGAATTCCAGGCAGTGCCCGAAGCCCTGGGAGCAAATGCCGGCCGCAAGATGGGTCTGGCCCTCATGGAAGGGCGTATCCGCTCCCTGGGGGGCACATTCACCATAACCAGCGAAAAAGACAAGGGCACCAAAATCACCTTTACCGTCCCCACGGACGGAAACGAGTCGGCCTGATAGTAAATTGCCTGCAATGAGATGTTTCTTGTAGGGGAGGGTTTTTAAACCCGCCCCTACGTCCCCGCCTGCCACGCTACTTCGAACTTCGAACCTTCCCGACCTCGTTCCCAAGTTGCACTTGGGAACGACACTTTTCGTCCAAGCTCTGCTTGGACACCTCTTCCTCTCCCTCCCGTGCACCCTCACTTGGCTTTGAACCTTAAACGTGAACTCTGACCAGTTTCAACGCTGAACAGGAATTTAGGGCACAATTGTTAGCATTCTTCCTCCATAACCCGTTATAATCAACCCCATGAAGATCACCCTGGCTCAACTCAACCCCGTGGTGGGCGATGTCAGCGGCAATCTCAAGAAAGTCGCATCCACCCTGGAACAGGTGTATGGCACTACCGACCTGGTGGTCTTCTCCGAACTTTTCCTGTCGGGCTACCCCCCGAGGGACCTGTTGGAAAAACCGGCCCTCATCATTCGGGTCCAAGAGGCCCTCGATGATCTGGTAATCCTCTCGACCCGCTACCCGGACACCGGCATCCTGGTGGGGGCCCCTTTGCCCACAGGCCGCGATACCGGCAAAGGCCTGTGCAACTGCGCGGTGCTGATCCATCAGGGCCAGGTGCTGCTGCGTCAGGGCAAATCGCTTTTGCCCACCTACGATGTCTTCGACGAGACCCGGCACTTCGATCCCGCCACGGCGGTGGAGGTCGTCCCCTTCAAAGGCGAAATTCTGGGAGTGTCCATCTGCGAAGACGCCTGGTACGACCCGGAGTTATGGTTCCGGCGCCTCTACCCCCTGGACCCCATCAAGATCCAGATCGAGCGCGGCGCCACCGTGCTCATCAATATATCCGCCTCACCGTTCCAGGTGGGGAAAGAAGCGCTGCGCCACCGGCTGCTTCAGCCCCATGCCCGGAAACATAAGGTGCCCCTGGTCTATGTCAATCAGGTGGGGGGCAACGACGAGCTCATCTTTGACGGCCGCAGCCTGGCCTTTGATCCAGCCGGCGATACCATGGCGGTGCTGCCGGGATTTAAAGAGGCGGTGGTCACCGTGGACCTGGCCCAACCCGGCGCCCCGGGCTTATATGTGCCAGCAACGCCCATCGCCACGGTGCACGAGGCCCTGGTCCTGGGCCTCAAGGATTACCTGGGCAAGTGCGGCTTTGCCAAAGCCGTGGTGGGTTTGAGCGGCGGGGTGGATTCTGCGGTCACGTGCTGCCTGGCAAGCCAAGCCCTGGGACCGGAAAACGTCCTGGGAGTATTGATGCCCTCGCCCTACACCTCCCGGCCCAGCATCGACGATTCCCTGATTCTGGCCGGCAACCTGGGTGTTACAACCAGGCTCATTCCCATCACCCCCATTTATCAGAGCTACCGGCAAGCCTTACAAGAACCCCTGGAACTGGGCGAAATCGAAGTGACCCTGGAAAATATCCAGGCCCGCATCCGGGGCAACATCCTCATGGCCATCTCCAATAAGTACGGCCACATGGTCCTGTCCACCGGCAACAAGAGCGAACTGGCGGTGGGCTACTGCACCCTTTACGGCGACATGAGCGGTGGGCTCTGCGTCCTGGCCGACGTGCCCAAGACCATGGTCTTTGAGTTGGCGAACGAGCTCAACCGGGATCGGGAAACCATCCCCTGGCAGATCATCCACAAGGCCCCCTCCGCGGAGTTGCGCCCGGACCAGAAGGACCAGGACACCCTGCCTCCTTATGACATCCTGGATAAGATCATGAATTATTACCTCACGGAGGGCTGCGCCTACGAGGATATTGTCAAACAGGGGTTTGACCCGGAAACGGTGAGGTGGGTGATCCGCGCCATTGACCGCAATGAATACAAGCGTCGCCAGGCCGCGCCGGGCCTGAAGATCACCTCCAAGGCCTTCGGCATGGGCCGGCGCATCCCCATCGCCGCCAGGTTCGAGTTATGATCCGGGGAATTAGACCTAGCGTCATAAATAATTTTACATATTTATCTCTGTTACGAAAAGTTCAAGGTTCAAAGTTCAAAGTAGAGTGGCGGGCGGGGACGCCCGCCCTACCGGGGTTTCATGGGTTTGAGAGAGCCAAAGGCTCATGAGTGACTGCGCCCTCTGCGCCTCTGCGATTAATTATTTTTCACCGCAGAGGCGCAGAGAACGCAAAAGAGCGCACGTGTTTAATTAACCAGTTTATTTCCAGGCTGAGGCCTGCTACCCTTTCACCAAAAGCGAGGCGTACACTCGCGCCGGAGGTCCCATATGCGTCTGGTAACCATTCTGGCCCTGATGGCCCTGGTCGTGGTCGTGTTCTCCACGCCGGCGATCACCAAGGATGAAAAGAAGGGTGACCATAACCTTTTTCAAAACGCTCCGGCACCCGCCAGGGAACAAGTGGTCGCTATTAAAGGGAGTACGAGATATATCGGTTGGCTTACGGATAGTGGTAAATTTTATATAGAGAGAAATGGCAAAATTATCATGGATGGTTGGGTCAACCGGACGGGCGCGGTGACGCTCTATTCCAGGCTCAGTGATGACAATTATGTGGGGCAGCTTAACCCCATGGGCAACGGCTTGCTGATGTCACCCCAGACGAGCGATACTATCCGACTAGAAGTGCAGCGCTAATCGCATCGCGTTCTGACAGCCGTTGCCCAAAGCCTTTTTTTGGACGGGGGCGGTTTTTCAATACTGTTGGCTCAATCAAATTTCTTCATCTGTCCCGGCGGCAAAGGACCGCCTTTGTCCAATTTCTTCATCTGCCCCGGTGGCAAAGAACCGCCTCCCTCCATTTTTTTCATCTGCCCCGGTGGCATCGGCGCTCCTCCCCACCCGGTTTTCTTGCCCTTGGCCCAGCCCGGGGGGCTTCTGAAATAAGTCGGGCCGATATTATAGAAAACTCGAGGAGGTTCGGCAATTACCCGCCAGGGGCCGATGAGGGCCTGGGCTATTTGCCAGAGGCCCTGATTGAAAGAGTAGAATTGATTGCCGTACTGAAAAACATCTTGGCCCAGATTGGGAGCATAATATACTCCGGGAACTTCGGGGATCGGTGCCCATCGGGGAGCCACATTGGGAGGGAAGATTGGCACTGATTTGGGTTGGGCCTGTAATGCCTGGGCCCCCAATAACAGGACCACCGCCAACAGCGTTAATACCATCGATAAACGTCTCATGATTTTTTCCTCCTTTTAAGCGGGAATGCTCTTCTGCCGCCCCACGGCCAGATCGTGCAGGGGGATAATGATGTCCGCCATCTCTTTGACCCGTCGGGCGCTGTCATAGGCGTCAATGACGTTAATGTGAACCCCTGAAGGAATAGGCGGCCCCGACGCGGGAAAATTCAATTCGTTGCAGCAAAATCCGGTGATCACCGCCTTGCCGGCCTTGGTGTTGACCACCACGGATTGGCCTCCCACGGTATGTCCGGGTGTGAGCAGCACGCTGATGCCGTCCACGATCTGGGCATCCCCGTCCACCTGCACTACTTCCACGTCATCCAGGAGGTCAGGGAAGTAGCGGTGGTCTACCGGGTGGGGCTCTTTGAAAAACTCGTACTCTTTCTTCTGCACGTAGACTCGGGCATTTGTGCACTTGTAGTCGTTTTCGCAGTGGTCGTTGTGCAGGTGGGTGTGAATAATGATATCGATATCTTCAGGTTTGAGGCCGTAACAGGCCAGCGCCTCCTCAAACTCCTGGATCTTCAGGCCGTACTGCTCCCCCACCTCAGGAGGAACCATAAACTGTTCCAGACCGGTATCCACCAGGATTTTCTCCGGTCCCCCCTCCAGGTAGAACACATAGATGGG
Organism: Desulfobaccales bacterium; assembly: GCA_041648175.1. NCBI lineage: Bacteria > Pseudomonadati > Thermodesulfobacteriota > Desulfobaccia > Desulfobaccales > Desulfobaccales bacterium. Next base: position 9,953 of record JBAZPO010000002.1, read on the forward strand.
AATCCAGATGCGCTTGCCGTAACCCTTGAGATACGTCATGATACCCTGATCCGTTTCATTGGCGCCCACCACCAGGGGGTGGATGACATATTCCCGCATAGCCCTCTCCTTCGGTGATTCTTTTTATATAATCATTTGATTCCCAAATGGAAGGTTTATTCACCATCGTTTGCAAAAATCTGGTCCAAGACAAGCAGCCTCTAACAGAGCCAGCAGCCCTGCTCCCGGATCTCTTCGTACCATTTGGTCAGGAGCTGGCGAATCCCTTGCCGGTCAACCAACAGGAGCCGGCGGGTTAAAGCCATGTCAATGAACCCGCCAAAATAGGCGAACTTCACCAGGCCCTCGAGGTTGTCCGGGGAGAAGTGCCGGGCGCGCTCCGGCACGCGTTCCCACATTTCTTGATCCTCGATGATGGACTTAACCTGGTGGAAATGGCTTTCCAGGGTGGCGTATTCTTCCGGGGTCACGGCTCACTTCATCCAGGGGGAGACGATTTGCCGGGCCATGTTGATGGGAATGGCAAAACCGATGCCCTGGCCCTGGGCCGAGATCATGGAGTTGATGCCGATCACCTGGCCGTTGATATCCAGCAAAGGCCCGCCGCTGTTGCCGGGGTTGATGGACGCATCCGTCTGGATGAAGTCCCCATAGGTCCCCCGGCCCAGCCCCCGGCGGCCGGTGGCGCTGATGATACCCACAGTCATGGTCTTTTCCAACCCGAAAGGGCTGCCGATGGCAATGGCCCACTGTCCCACCCGAATTTTGGTGGAATCCCCCATTTTCACGGCTCTCAGGCCTGTAGCCGGAACCTTGACCAGGGCTATGTCAAATCGGGGGTCGGAGCCCACCAGTTGACCCGTCACTTCCCGGCCATCGTTCAAGTGTACCAGGAGTTGCTGGGACCCGGCCACCACGTGGTTGTTGGTGAGGATGTACCCCCGGTTGTCAATGATAACGCCCGAGCCCTGGCCCACCATGCGCCGCTGGATGGGCTGGCCGCCGCCGAATTCCCGGAACATGCCTTCAAAAGGGGTGCCCCGGAAAAAGTCATCGGGTACGCCGAAAGGCCGCACCGTTACTACTCGGACAGCCTTCAGGCTCACCACCGAGGGCATCACCTGCTCGGCCACTTGGATGAAGTCATCCTGGAGTCCCACCGCGGCAACTCCCCAAGCCGGCTGCGGAGCCGGCGGACAGATGGCCAACAGGACGACCGCCACCAATCCCAGGGAAATAACCCCATATCGCCAACGCAAATGCATGTAAGTCCTCCTATAGGATGCGCCCGCGCATCCTCGTTCCCAAGCTCCAGCTTGGGAATGCCAATTTCAGCCCAAGCTCTGCTTGGGCACCACTAGTTCTTCTTGATCGGATTAACGACGGCCCCGCCTTCAACCACCCTCCCGGCAATCCAGCAAGACCTTCAACACCCCCGGACGCTGGGCCCAGGCCAAAGCTTTAAGTCCCTGGTTCAGTGGAAAAGTTTGGCTTATAAGGGGCCTGGGGTCCACCCATCCCCGGCGCAAGAGGCGCAGGGCCGGGGGAAAAGGGCCGCAGCGGTTCCCTACCAAACGCACCTCCGGCACCGCAATGGTCGCAGGGTCCAGGGGAAACCGTTCGATATAGGTGCTTTTCAGGATCACGGTCCCCAGGGGCCGGACCCGGGAGAGCGCCAGTTCCAGACCGGAAGGACTGCCGCTGGCCTCCACCACCACTTGGTAATCTCCGGCGGGCAAGTCCTTAGCCAGAAAAGTCTCCACCCCGTAAGGCCGGGCCAGGGCCAGATGCTCTTGATGGTGGCCGGCGAGGTTAACCTGAGCCCCGTTCAAAGCAAGAGTCCAGGAGATCTGCAGGCCCAGCGGGCCATCTCCTATCACCAGGATACAGTCCTCCGGAGAAATGAGAGCTGATTCCACGACCCGCAGAGCCGCGGCCAGGGGTTCGGTGAAGACCGCCGCCTCATCCGGGACCTCGGGCGGCACCGGATGGAGGTTGGCTGCAGGAATGACAAGGTACTGGGCGAAGGCCCCGTCATGGTTTATTATCCCAAGAACCCGGCGCTTCCTACAGTGTCTGGCAAGCCCCCGACGGCACAGGTGACATTCTCCGCAACCGCTAGTGATCTCCCCCACCACCCGCTGCCCCAGCCAGGGGGAATCCTCAGGGCCGGCCACCTCTCCCACGAACTCGTGGCCCATGATGCCGCGAAAATTGTGATAGCCTTTAAGAATTTGCAAGTCGGTGCCGCAGATGCCGGCCAGAGAGACCCGCACCAGGACCTCGTCGGGACCGGGTTGGGGCCGGGCCAGGTCTTTAATTGCCGGTTGTCCGTCGAAATAGAGTGATAGCATAAAAGCTCTCAGCGTCGCTCATGAGCCTTGGGCTCTCGGTAGGGCGGGCGTCCCCGCCCGCCACACTTGGTGGCACAGGTTTCTAACCTGTGCTGTTGGGCCATGCCCACCCTACTTTATTGCCCACGGTTTTTTTCTGACCACTGACCACTGGCAGCTTTTCCAAGCAGAGCTTACGAAACCGCTTCCTCCAACACCTCCAGGGTCTGGGCCACGGTGGCTTCCCAACTGAGTCCGGCCACAGCTTTGGTAGCCGATTGCCAAATTTGAGGGTCCCGGCTTTGGTCCAGGAACATTTCCAGGGACTCACTCAGGCCGGTGATATCGTCGGGTTGCGAGATAATGGCGCCATTTTCGCCGGGGGCAAGGAATTCCGCCGCGCCGTTGGCCGCGGTGGTAACTACCGGCAGGCCACACGCCAGGGCCTCCAGCACCACGTTGCTGCACGGGTCATAGAGCGTGGGCAGGGCCAGCACCGTGGCGGCCTGATAAAACGGCGCGGTCTCGTGCGTCGGCCCCCAGAACCTGACCCGGTCAGCCACCCCCAGGCGTCCCGCCGCCCGTTGGTAAGGAGCGCTGTTGCCTTTGCCCACCACCCATAAAAGACAGGTCTTATCGCTGAGATTGCTAAAAGCCTGCAACAGGAAAGCCAAACCTTTGCGTTTAAAACCCGAGCCCACGAATAATACTATTCCGGTATCATCCGGGACCCCCAGGCGGCCGCGCAGCTCGGACCGGGCCTCGGCCTCCAACGGCTGGAAACGCCGCCGGTCCAACCCGTTGTAAATCACCCGGACGCGGGCCGGTTCCACGTTAAAGTGCCGGATTATTTCATCCCGTACCTGCCGCGAATTGGCGATTACCCGCTTCAGGTCCGGAAAAGTAAAGAGTCGGCGCTCTACCAGAAGCATTGTCCGGTGAAATGGGCTGAGGCGTTGCGTGGCTCGGGCCAGGGGGGAAAGATATGGGGCTCGCCGGGCCAGCCATTCCCGGTGGCAGCCATCCCCGGCGCGGTAGACCTGGGGAGAAAGCACCCGCTCCAGACTGAACACTACCTGGCCACGGACCTGGTTCAAGAGACGGCGGCTATTGAGGGCAAAGGTAAGGACTCGCAGCGTCTTGCCGCCCCAGACCGGCACCCGCACATAATCCGCCTCAGGCCCCAGTGCAGCCCTGGCCGCGGCTTCCCCGTCCGTGCCGTACACTGTCACATCGTGCCCGGCCGCGGCCAGGCCCCGGACCAGATAGCCCAGGGTAGTCTCGGCCCCGCCAAGCGCGGTCACTCGCTGTCGCAGAAGCGCGATCTTCATAGAATATCGGTGGCACAGGCGTCTCGCCTGTGCGGGCGCAAGCCATATTGATAACTGAAACCATCATTCGCCAAAGTGATTCGCCATGGCCGCTAAAACTTCTCCCGGGGTCAGTTCGACCAACTCGTAGGGCGGAAAAGCGAAGCGCATCCCGCCTTATGTGAACTACAGAAAATAAAAAACCAAAAACAGAAAAAAATCTTACTGCTCTGTCAATAAATTTGCGAAATGCCGACCCATGGCCTCCAGCACCTCATCCGGTTGGATTTCCATCAGGCAGCGGCTGACCTTGGAACCCTCGCAGCCGTCTTTACCGCAGGGCAGGCACTCCCAGTCCTTTTTGATCACCAGGTGCCCTTCTCCCCATGGCCCCCAGTTGAACACGCCGCTGGGGCCGAAGAGCACCACCGCCGGGGTGTTAACCGCTGCAGCCAGGTGCATGGGAGCGCTGTCCATCCCGAAGAACAGCCGCGCCCGATTGATGAGGGCTCCCAACTCCTTCAGGCTCAGGCGCCCTACCAGATTGATGGGGTTGGCCCGGCATTCTTTAAGCACGGCTTTCAGCAAATCTTGCTCATGTGCGGCTTTGGTCCCGGTGAGCACCACGGGCAGGCCCCATTCCTGTTCAAAGGCTTCAATCACCCGGGCATAGCCGGTGGGAGTCCAGCACTTGAAACGCCAGCCAGCCCCGGGATGCATCACCACAAAAGGCCGTTCAGCCAATCCCAGAGAGACGAGCAGGTCATGCACGCGTTGTTCCACTTGGGGCTTCCAAAAGAATTGCAAGCGGGGGTGCTTGGGGTGAATACCCAGAGCCCGCACAGCCGCCAGGTTTTGGTCCACCATGTGCATTTTAATCGGGGGGCGAGGCAACAACCGGGTGAAACAGCCATACCGCTGCCAGAAGGGCTGCCGCGGGTGCGCAAAGCCCAGGCGCTCCTTCGCCCCGGTGAGGAACGCATAAGTGGCCCCCCGGTCACCTATGGACAGCTCTAAGACCAGGTCAAAGCGCCCCCGCCGGAGTTTCCGGATGAAGTTGAGCGTTTCTACCCAGGTCGCACCCCGCCGGTCCACCACCATGAGCTCGTCCAGGCCAGGGTGATCGGCCACCATGGCCTCGGTGCCCTTGGGGACCAGGTAGGTTAGGTGCGATTCAGGCCAGGCCTCTTTCAAAGCTGCGATCACCGGGGTGCTCACCAAGACGTCTCCCGGCTGCTTGAGCTTGATTACCAGGATGCGCTTAGGACTCGGAGTCGGCATTGCGGGTAGCTTTGGGGCCCATGGCCACGCCCCGCTTGGAGGCGCGGATGAACGAAAGGAGGTTCACCACTTCCGGGGTCATGGGGACTTCCTGTTCCACCCGGGCCATGGCTGCTTTGAGGTTGACCCGGCGGAAGAACAGAATACGAAAAGCCTGGCGCAAGGCGGCAATATTGGGGGAAGCCAGGCCGGCCCGCTTCAAGCCCACCAGGTTAACCCCCATGACGGTGTGGGTGTCATCAATAATGCTGTAAGGCGGGATGTCCCGGGAGGCCTTGGAGCCGCCCCGCAGGATGGCCAGGGTGCCCACCCGGATGAACTGATGCAGGAGACAGTTGCCCGCGATAAAGGCCCGGTCCGCGACCTCCACATAACCGGCCAGCAGAGCGCCGTTGACCAGCACCACATGGTCTCCCAAGGAGGAGTTGTGGCCCATGTGGCTCATGGCCATGAGAAAATTGTGGTTGCCCACCCGGGTGGCGCTGCCGGGGGTTGTGCCCCGATGGATGGTGACGTACTCCCGGATACGGTTGTGGTCGCCGATAATGGTGTAGCTCTCTTCCCCCGTAAAGGCGTAATCCTGGGGGTCATAGCCCACGACGGCTCCGAAGGCGATGAGGTTGTCTTTGCCAATGGTGGTGTAAGGCCCGATATAGGCGTGAGCCAGGATGCGGGTGCCGGCGCCGATGGTGCTCGGTCCGTCAATGATCACCCCCGGTCCCACGGAAACATCCGGCGCCAGTTCCACCCCGGGGGCTATCCTGGCGCTGGGGTCAATGGCCATCGAGGTCCCTCCCCCGGGAGAGCTCCCGGAGATAGTAGTATTTCAAAAACTTATACATGCTCATCAGCACCGCCAGAGTATAGCCCGGCGTGCCCTCCAAAAATCCTTGCCGAACGATGTAGAGATGGAGAAAGGTGAAAAAAGGTCGAAAGACCAGTTCCCCGGGAAAGGGCCGCCGGCCGCGTTTGGCCAGCTCCACCGCGGCCAGGCGGGCGTAACGGTCCATGCGGGTGACGTATTCGCTCACCGAACGGTAACTGTAATGGTCCAAAGGCGTCTGAAGATTCCCCACCGGCCCGGCAACCAGCACCTCTTCGTGGACCTCCTGATCCCGAAAGCGGCCCTGGTCCCGGCGAAAGAGGCGCAGGGTGTAATCAGGATACCAGCCCAAGTGCCTGATCCAGCGGCCGCAAAAGTAATTCTTCCGGGCCACCCGGTAGCCGGTCAGGGGTCCGTTCGCTTTAACCACCGCCTGGATTTCATCCTTTAAGGCCGGTGGCACCCGCTCATCGGTATCCAGACTGAAGACCCACTCATTTTGAGCCTGATCCAGGGCAAAATTCTTGGTACGGCCAAAACCCTGCCAGGGGGCGATAAGGACCCGATCGGTATAGGCCCGGGCCACCTCCACGGTGCGGTCGGTGCTGCCCGTGTCCACCACCACGATGTCGTCTGCAAAGCTGACGGACGCCAGGCACTCGCCGATATTGGCTTCCTGGTTCAGGGCGATTATGAAGACTGAAAGTTTAAGCATGGTTTAGTTGTCAGCTATCAATTGCCAGTTTCATTTCTAACCACTGATCACTGACCACTGGCCACTATTTCAACGGTTTGGCCTCGTCAATGAGCATAATGGGGATATCATCCTTAATTTCGTAAACCAGACGGCACTTATCGCAGATGAGCCCGTCCCCTTTCTCATTTAAGCGAATATCCCCCTTGCACTTGGGGCAGGCTAAAATTTCCAGCAGATCTTTGCTGATGGGCATGAGGCCTCCAATTTATTCAGAGATTAGTCCGCACTATCAGTTTTATGGTGGACCGTGCCCACTATCCATAGGGCGGCCCATGGCCGCCATTGGTCGGCGTGCACGGCACGCCCTATATTTATCCATACTATCAACTAATTTCCACTCTAGACAAGATATTCTCGCACGCAGCCCTTACAACCTCCGGTGTGAGTTCATTGAGGCACCGGGGTTCGGGGCACTGACGCTTAAAGCACGGGCTGCAGGGCAACTTAAGGCGCACCACCTGGTGCCCTTTGCCGAAGGGGCCGGTGCGCCAGGGGGCCGTAGGGCCGAAAAGGGCCACCACCGGCGTTCCCAGGGCCGCGGCCAAGTGCATAGCCCCGGTGTCGGTGGTAACGGCCAACCGTGCCCGCCTTAAGACCCCGGCCAATTCCGCCAGGGAGGTGCGTCCCGCCAGGTTGAAAATCGGTGCCCGGGTCTGTCCGGTGACCTCCGCGACCAGTTTTTCATCAGCGCGGCTGCCGGTCATGGCCACCTGGAATCCTCCATCGGTCAAGCACCCCGCCAGACGCGCCCAGGACGCGGCAGGCCAGAGTTTCGACGCCCAGCGGGCGCCGGGATGGAGCACTGCCAGGGGCCGCCCGGCTTCCTCCGGAATCAACTCCGAAGTATCAACCCCAGCATCCAGGTTCAGGCGGAAGCGGGGCAGGGCAGGGGGGGCCCCCAGGTAGTGGGCCAGGTTGAGGTAGCGCAGGACCGCGTGAGCCTCCGGGTCGAAAGGGTCCACCCGTTCGGTGAGCGCCAGATAACTGCCCTCCCGGGTCCGGTCATAGCCCACCTTGCGGGGACTCCGGGCCAGGGCCACCCAGACCGCACTCTTGAGTAAGCCCTGCACGTCCAGGACCAGATCAAAGGGCTGGGCCCGGAGGCGGCTGAGGAGACCACGCAGCCTGGCCGGGTTGGAGCCGCCCAGCAGTTCGCCGGGGTGCAAGCGGGGCGCCTCCCAAATCTCATCCAAGGCCGGGTGCCCCGCCAGCAGCGGCGCATACGCGGCCTCCACCAGCCAGGTGATCCGGGCGGACGGATAGGCCGACCGCAGGGCCTCCAGGGTGGGCAAAGTATGGAGTACATCCCCGAAGGAACTCAGTTTGACGATTAAAATCCGCGGTTGGGGGGAATTATGACTGACCATTATTCTGCTTCGCGGTTCATGATCCCAAAGACGGTTGCCCTATGTGACCATCGCCTCCATGACGCCAGCGCCTGGCGCTTCTCTCCCCTGGAATCATATCTTAGGGTTTTCTTTATATATTATACACCCTGAAATTATGCCCGCACTATTCAGCCAGACAGGCGATAAAACCTGGAAGCCATTGGTTCCGCAAGAGGGCCATGCAGGTCGCTTTCCTAAAGGCCACCAACCCTGGTGACAATCTTGGCGCATTGCAGAATAAAAGGCAGGCCAGGCTGGCCTGCCTCAGGAGGGGAGGGTTGGGGGAGCGGGGAGTTAGTTCAGGCGGAGCGCGGTTTCCACCGCAGGAAGCCCAGGCCCACCAGGCCGGAGCCAAAAAGCAATACCGAGGCGGGGACGGGCGCCGCGGTGCCGTTCATGACCCGGAAGAGCTCGGTATTGTCCACGTACAGCCCGCGGATCGGGTCATACAGATCGGCATAACCGGCCAGCAATTCGGAGCCGGCGCCGATGGCGTACAAGGGAACCAGGGCATTGGTGTGGTCGCCGGAATTATAACTGGCTCCAGGCAGCACACCTGCGCCATTGTCCACGACCTCATTAAAGGTTCCGGGGATCGGCCCCCCCAGATACCCGCATTCATGATCTGCAGTGACGAGGAGCAGGGTGTCGCTCCAGCTGCTGTTGGCGTTGACCCAATCTACTACAGCCTGGACCGAAGCGTTAAAATCCATCTGCTCTTCGATCATGCGACCCAGTTGGTTGGCGTGGTTGGCCCAGTCAATCGCGCCACCTTCGATCATGAGGAAGAAGCCGTCGGTGTCCTTATTGAGGACGTTCAGAGCTCCTTTGCTCATAGTGGCCAGGGAAGGCACGTTGGTGTTAAAAGGGACGACCCCGGGAGCGGCCTTTGGATCTCCATTCCGGGATTGTTGGGTCGTTTCATAAGCCTCGAAGGTGCCGACCACCTTGGTGACGGGAGGATTGGTGGTATTGGCCAGGGCTTCAAAAGCCGCCTTATCAGTAATATGGGTGTAACCATTAAGAGTCCCGGCATTCAGGGCACTCCAGGTGGCAGTGCCCCCCACGTACTTGGCGTCTTTGGGGGTTAGCTGATAGTTACCGCTATTGTCGTAGTTGATGTTCCCGGCGCCCATGATGACGTTCAAAGGGCTGCCGCTGGCGACCATTTCATTGGCGATGGCGGCATAGTTGTTCCGGCTGGCATTATGCGCATACATGCCCGCAGGGGTGGCGTGGCTCCACTCCACCGTGGTGACTACCCCGGAGGCCTTTCCCAAACCCTGGGCAATCTCGGTGATGGTCTTTAATTTATTGCCGCTGGTATCGGTATTGAGGACGCTGTCGTAGATTTTAACGCCCGTGGCCATGGCCGTCGCCGCGGAAGAGGAATCGGTGGGCCTGAATTTTACATAATTGAAATCACTCCAGGCCAGGCTGGGGTCATAGCCGGTGGAAGGGGCTCCCGGTTTCCCGGCGGAAAAGGTACTCATGCCATATTGCACCGGGAACGATTCATAGACCCCCTTGGTGCCCGTGAAGTAATCCGTGGCCTTGACGGTGTTGTAACCTTGACCGTCACTGATCATGAGGATGACGTTCTTGGGCATATCGGCCGACGCCAGGCCGGTCCACAGGATCAGGCTGAGCCCCGCCAGGGCGCTCAACCAGGTTTTCATACCACGATAACGCATGGATTCCTCCTTTCAAGTCATTCGGTTAACGTTTGATAACATCGATAGTCTCAAGTGCTTTGCGAGGTTTTTGGGGATTGTTGGCCAGGTCACCTCCTCTTCCAGAACTCTGGTGACCTTTTTACAACAACAATATTAAAGTAGAACTAGGTATTAATTAGTAAGTAATTAAATAAAGTATAATTAATTGTAATATACTAAAACAAATAGAGGATTTAATTAAAGTCAGTCACAATCCGAGTTGTCGAAGTGATGCTGTGAGTTAGGCTCAGGATAGCCCTATCTAAATGAGACTAAAGTTATTTATTAGTTAAGAATAGGTGTGATTGAAAGAAAAAATGAATCTGAGATGGTTAAGACCGGCCGAAGTAATCCCTACTTCGGAAAACGGCAAGGGAATAAAGGGGCCAAACTGGTAGGGCAGGACAAGGAGGAGGGCCTAAATGCCCGGCAAAATAATGAGCCTACGCCCAGTCCACCCCGGAAGAGTTCTCAAGAATTTAAGCACCTAACCGTGGAGCAAGAGAATAATTCATTCCAAAATCATCCACTCTTAAAGTCCTGCAAAATCCACTCCACTGCTTCCCCAAGATCCGGCGCTACATGGACCGGCTGCACCTTTTGCGCCGCCCGGAGGTAGCCATATTCGCCCTGGCCATAGCCCGTAAGCACCAGGATACCCTGGACCCCGGCGTTGGCCGCGGTCTGAATGTCGTTGTAACGGTCGCCCACGGCATAAGACCGGGTCAGGTCCAGGTCCAGCTCCCGGGCCGCCTGCTGTATCAGCGTAGGATGAGGCTTGCGGCAGGCGCAGTTCTCCCCCGGACTATGGAGACAGGCGTAGATGCCGTCCAGCTGTGCGCCTGCCGCGGCCAGGAGCGTTTTCAGGTGTTCATGGACTTCAGCCACTAAAGACGCGGGAAAGTAGCCCCGGGCGGCCCCGGACTGGTTGGTGACAATCACCACCTTGAACCCCGCCTCGTTAAGCCGGCGGATGGCCGGGCCAACCTGGGGCAGCAGCCGGAAACGGCTCACGTGATTGATATAGCCCATCTCCTCGTTGATGGTGCCGTCCCGGTCCAGAAATACCGCGGGGTGACTCATGCGCCTCCTTTAAGCCGGTCCCGGGCCGCGGCCAGGGCTTCGTCCACCGTTATGGCGTTCAGGCAGGCGTAGCCTACCTCGCAGGTACGTTTGAAGCAAGGGCTGCACGGCCAGGGATGGCGAATCACCGTGGCGAGGGCAGAAAAAGGGCCGGTGGCCACAGGGTCGGTGGAGCCGAACAGGGCCACCTGCGGCACCGAAAGCGCGGCCGCCGCATGCATCAATCCGGAATCATTAGTAACCAGGAGGCGGAGTTGGGACAGCACCCCCAGGGCCTGGCGGAGGGTGGTGCGTCCCACCAGATCGACCACCGGCTTTTGAAGATAGTCCTTGACCAGGTCCGCTACCGGGCGCTCGTCGGCACCCCCCAGGAGCACCAGACGCGCCCCGAACTCCTGCTGCAGAGCCCGCCCTAAGGCGGCGAAGCGTTCCGGCGGCCAGCGTTTAGCCGGACCGTAAGCCGCTCCCGGGCTCAATCCCACCCAGGGACCCTCACCAGGGAGGTCGATTTCTTGCAGGAATTGGGCCGCACCGGCCACTTCTTCCGGTTCCAAGGAGAGCGTAGGGGGTGTAAAGGTGGCCACTCCTCCCAGAGCTTTAAGCAACCCAAGCAAATAGAAAACGGTGTGCAAACCGTCGAGATGGCTGCGGCCGGACACGGCCTCCTTGAGGAAGAGGCCCCGGGCATCGGTATTATATCCCACCCGGGACGGGACCCCCACCAGCCAGAGTCCCAGGGCGGATTCCATGGAGTTTGGCAAGGCCAGGGATACGTCGAAGCGCCCGCGCATCTCCCACAGGACTTGCCATTTGCCCCGGCCCGAGGGATATCGAATAATCTCCACCACCCCGGACTGGCTGACGAAGACCGGAGCGACGCGGGGCACCGCCAGCACGGTGATCCCGGCCAGGGGAAAAAGCCGTTTGAGCCCGGCCAGCACCGGCAGGCTCATAATCGCATCCCCAACCCAGTTGGGGGCGCGTACCAGCACGCGTCGCACCCCTTCCGGATCTCGGGCAAACCGGCGGGATACCTGCAGCTGGGCAAACCGCTGCCGGACCTCGAGGGGCAGGGGCTGTTCTTGAGGCTGGCGAGTTTTTTCTGTGGATACAGGATTCATATACAGGGGCTAACTAGTTCTCATCCGAAAACGTTTAAAGATGCAAACGGCCTTCAAAGTCCCCCTTTGAAAAAGGGGGATTTAGGGGGATTTTCGGGTACTTATGAATCCCCCCTAACCCCCCTTTGGTAAAGGGGGGGATTTTAAAGGCGTTTCTGGATGAAAACTAACTAAAGGGGCGACCCTCTCCAAATAAGCTATTAATACCAATGGCATTCAAATGGTGGCACAGGCGTCTCGCCTGTGCAAGGGCAGGCTACAACCTGCGACTACCCGAAGAAGCTTCTAGAGCACGGTATAAGGCATTGTAAAACATTTTCGGCTGATACGGTAGGGGGAGCTTAAAGGGAGGCGGCCAGCAGCGTATCCAGGCGGCGGGGAGTAAGGAGATGCTGGAGCCGGTTAACGCTCTAAAAACGTCAGTACGCATTCGGGTTCACTCAACCGGGCTTCTACATCCAGGACCCATAGGGGCACGCCCTCATGCCAACGCTCCCCTAAACGGGCCCAATCCTTCCCGGTGGTGATGAGGGCTTCGGCTCCCCGGGCTTGGGCCGTTGCCGCCAGGTCATGCACTTCCCGGGGGGTATAATTATGGTGGTCGGGGAAGGGTTGGAAGCCTTTCTGGTCCACCCTCAGATCCTGCAAGGTCGCGGTGAACACCTCAGGCCGGGCCAGGCCCGCAAAGGCCATCAGGGCGCGGTGGCGAACCACCTCCGGCGCCTCGGCCTGCCCGCCGGGATACGACGTGACCCGCACCGGGGAGATGCTCGCAGTCAACACCATTTTGTCCGGGAAGCGCTTTTGGATGGCCAACAGATTAGCTTGATGGCGCGGGTGGTCGAACCGGGTCAGGATAATGGTTTGGGCCGCGTTCAGCGCGGTTAGCGGTTCCCGCAGAGGCCCCCGGGGCAGCAGATAGCCGTTCCCGAAGGGAGAAGCCGCGTCCAGCAGCACCAGGTCCAGGTCCCGGTGCAGTTGAAAATGCTGGAAGCCGTCGTCCAGGAGGAAGAGGTCCGGCTTGAACTCCTCCCAAGCGGCCAGTCCCGCGGCATAACGGCAGGCGCCGGTATAGACCGCCACGCCGGGCAGGGTCCGGGCCAGCCAGTAGGGCTCCTCGCCCACTTCGGGGGGCTTACGGTAGAGGCGTTCGCCGTCGGAAAGCCGGGTGGGGGCCTGGATGCGGCCGCCGTAACCCCGGCTGAGGATGGCCACCCGTTGGCCCCGGTCCCGCCAGAGTGCGGCCAGGCAGGCCACCACAGGGGTCTTACCGGTGCCCCCCACCGTGATGTTCCCCACGCTGATGACCGGGGCCGGCAGCTTTTTCGTCCGGAGCAAACCCCGGGCGTAGAGGGTGCGCCGCAATCCGGCCCCCAGGCCGTAGAACCGGGAGGCGATCATGGCAGCCGCAGTGAGTCCGGCGTTAGGGGGTGGTCCGGCGTCATCCGCCCCCTGGAGCCGCCGGAACAGATTATGCCAATAGGGCCGCATAGGTTACGTTATAGACGATTTCGGCGCTTCCTGGCAACCTTTCCGGGATGCCGCCACTCTCGGGTGACAGAAAGCTTCATTTCATGGAAATGCCCAAGGCTGGCTGATAACATTTCTGGGCGTATTCTTTCACCATGCGCCGGGCGCTAAAGCGGGCCGCGGTGCTCTTGATGGCGTTTTTCATCAGTTGCACCCATCCCTGGGGGATGCCGTTATCGTCGTTCTTATAATAGAGGGGCACCACCCGGTGTTCCAGAATATCATAAATGGCCGCGGCGTCCAGGGCATCCCGGTTATCCTCGCCGTTACCGCCGAAGGCCCAGCCATTATTATCGTTGAAGCCCTCGATCCACCAGCCGTCCAGAATGCTCAACTGAGGCAGACCGTTTAAGGAGGCCTTCATGCCGCTGGTGCCGCAGGCCTCTAAAGGCGGCAGGGGGCTATTGAGCCAGACATCCACGCCATGGACCAGGGACTGACCCAGCAGTTCCCCGTAATCTTCTACAAAGGCGATCCTCCCCTTCAACTCGGGGTCCCGGGCAAAATTGAAGATCCGCTGCAAAATGCGTTTGCCCGGGTCGTCGGCTGGATGGGCTTTGCCAGCAAAGATGATCTGCACGTTTTGCCAGGGCTTGTGGAGGATGGCTTTTAGACGCTCCAGGTCCTGAAAAATCAGATCGGCCCGCTTGTAGGTGGCAAACCGCCGGGCAAACCCCAGGGTAAGGTCGGTGGGATCGAGCATCACCCCGCCCGCCACCACGTTGGCGCAATTGGAGTGTTCGTTGCCCCAACGCAGCCGGGTCCTCTCCCGAATCAGGTCGATGAGCCTGGACTTCTGCTGGCGGTGCACCTCCCAAAATTCTTGGGGAGGAATGTCGTCCAACCTCTCCCATACGGCTGGATTATCGTGATCTTTCAGCCAATTATTCCCAAGATAGCGGTCAAACAAGAGTTTCATTTCGGGCGAAATCCAGGTGGGCACATGGACCCCATTGGTGATGGAAATAATGGGGACCTGGTCTGCCGGCTTATCCGGCCAAAGGGGCTGCCACATCTTCCGGGAGACCTCGCCATGCTTGACGCTGACGGCGTTGTGGTAATCCGACAGCTTCAGGGCAAAAGCGGTCATGTTGAAGCCGGCGTCGGGGTCTGCGGGGTTGCGTCCCAGGTTGAAGAATTCATCCCGGCTAAGCCCCAGGCGAGAACAATAGCTGGAAAAATAACGGTCTATCAGGTCAAAGGGGAAGACGTCGTGGCCCGCGGGCACCGGGGTGTGGGTGGTGAACACCGAGGTAGCCCGCACCTCTTTGACTGCGTCCTCATAAGTCATCTTGCCCTCTTCCATGCGCTCCCGGATGCGCTCCAGTAAGGCAAAGGCAGGATGCCCTTCATTCATATGAAGCACTGAATGCTTGATGCCCAGGGCGGCCAAAATTGCTGTGCCCCCCAGCCCCAGGACGATTTCCTGGAGCAGCCGCTCCTCCATCTGGCTGATATAGAGGTGGTCGGAAATCCGCCGGTAGGCCGGGTCGTTGGCCGGGAGGTCCGTGTCCATCAGGTAGAGGGGGATGCGCCCCACCATGACCTTCCAGACCGACACGAAAATGGGCGGTTCACACACCGGCACCTGCACCACGAGCTGTTCGCCCTTGTCGTTTAACACCCGGGCAATGGGGGCGGCGTCCCGGTCCAAAACTTCGTCGGCGCCTTCCTGCCAGCCGTCGGCATTGATCATCTGGCGCAAATAGCCGTCGGGATACATGAAGCCCACGGCCACCAACGGGGTCCCCAGGTCGCTGGCCTCCTTAAGATGATCTCCGGCCAGAAACCCCAGACCCCCGGCATAGAAGGGCAGGGAGTGGTGCAGGCCGTACTCCAGGGAGAAGTAGGCGATGGGCTCGCACTCCTCTTCAGTAATGTTAGCCGTGAACCAACAGATCTGAGTCTCCACATCTTGATGAAACTGGGCCAAGACCGGGTCATAGTGGCGGAGATACTCCGGATCGCCTGCCGCGCCCTCCAGGATTTGGGGAGGCAAGACCTTTAGGAGTTTCACCGGGTTGTGGTGGGTGTCCTTCCAGGCCGGGCGGTCCAACCTCTTAAAAAGCATCCGGGCTTCGGGGTGCCAGCTCCACCACAGGTTGGAAGCCAACTCGCCCAGACCCGCCAGACGCTCCGGCAGGTGGGGAAATTTATCCTTCAGGCTGTCTTCCATGGGCGCTCACTCCTGCATCCGGAATCGAGGCCGGGATCAAAGGGGCATCTTTAATTGAAATTAAACTAATGCTTATCAGGGGGAAAGCAAGGGTGGGTTAATTTCGGGCAAATTGCTTCCACAGGAAGAATTTGGCCGAAGGATCGTCCGATTGTCCGAAGGTGAAATATAACAATGGTGGGGCAGCCGTCTCTGGCTGCCTGTGTAGGGGCGGGTTTAAAACCCGCCCCTACGTTATTGCCATAAATATGGAGGCTTTTACCATTGTAGGGTCATTACTGTGCGGCTTCCCGGATCGGAGTTGCGTCGACGGCAGGGCTATCCGGTTCCTCCTCCCGGGAAAACTGCATTTCATAGAGACGGCGGTAGAGGCCGTCCGCGGCCAAAAGCTCGGCGTGGGTGCCGATTTCCATGATGCGCCCGTCTTCTAAGGCGATGATGCGGTCGGCATTGCGCACGGTGGAGAGGCGGTGGGCGATGACTAAGGTGGTGCGGCCTTTGATGAGCAGGTCCAGGGCCTGTTGCACTTCCCGCTCGGATTCCGAGTCCAGAGACGAGGTGGCTTCGTCCAGGATGAGGATGGGCGGGTCTTTCAAGAGCGCCCGGGCGATGGCCAGGCGCTGGCGTTCGCCGCCGGAGAGGCGCACCCCCTGCTCCCCGATGAGGGTGTCCAAACCGTCAGGCATGGCCATGACAAAGTCATAGGCATGTGCGGCCTTGAGCGCGCCCAAGATGTCCTCTTCCGCGGCGGCTAGCCGCCCGTAGGCCACATTGTGGCGCACGGTATCGTTGAACAGGATAGTCTGCTGGGTGACCACCCCGATCTGACGCCGGAGCGACGCGAGCGTTACGTCACGGATATCGTTGCCATCGATCCGGATGACGCCATCGGTGACCTCATAGAACCGGGGCAAAAGGTTCAAGAGGGTGGATTTGCCCGCACCGGAAGGCCCCACCAGGGCCACCACCTCCCCCCGGCGCACGCTGAACTCAACCTTGTGGAGAATATTCTGGCGCCCATCGTAGGCAAAGTTAACCCGGACGTAGTCGATCTCCTGGGCCAGGGGCGTCAGGACCGCAGCCTTGGGCGCGTCTTTGATCTCCGGCTCCCGGTCCATGAGGCCGAAGACCCGCGCGCCAGCGGCCAGACCTTCCTGGACGATATTCTGGACCGAGCTTAAGCTCTTGATGGGCTGGTAGAGCATGAGGAGCGCGGCCAGAAAGGAGAAAAAGGTCCCGGGGGTGGAGGTGCCCCGGATCACGGCATAGCCGCCGTAAAATATTATCCCGGCCATCCCTAAAGAGCCCAGAAGCTCCATGACCGGCGGCGACAGTTCCCGGGTGGCATTCAACTTCATGCGAATGCGGAAGTAGTCCCAATTGGCCTTGGAGAAACGCTGCTCCTCGTAATCCTCCCGGGCGAAGGCCTTGACGATGCGCTGGCCGATCAAGGACTCCTGGAGCACGGTATAGAGATGGGCGTTGGCCACCTGGGTCTTGTGGGACATACGGCGCATGCGTTTCCCCAACTGGACGATGATGAGCACCGCCACGGGAAAGACCACCATGGCCATGATGGCCAGGCGCCATTCCCGGTAAAAAATCACTGCGGTGAGGCCGATGACAGTAAAGGAATCCTTGAAGAAGCTGGTCACGACCCGGGTCACCGCGTCCTGGAGCAGGTTGACGTCGTAGGTCAGGCGGCTCATGAGCACCCCGGTGGCCTCGCCGTCGAAGAAGGACAGGGGCTGGCGCTGGATGGACGCGAAGAGCTCATCCCGGAGGCGGGTAACGGTGGCGTTGCCGATATAGCTCATCTGATAGTTGTGGGTGTAGGACAAAAACCCCTTGACGAGATAAAGGATCACCACCAGGGGCGGCAGCAAATAGAGCATGTTTTCCCGTTTGGCAAAAAAAACGTCGTCCAGGACCGGCTTGACCATATAGGCCAACAGTGCAGTGATGGCCGAGACCCCCAGCATGGCCGCGATGGCCGCGCTCATGCGCCACTTGTGGGGTTTGAGATACTTCAGGAGGCGGAAATAAAGCCGCAGGTCGGCAGTATTCATATATTCATAAGAGAAAAAGTCAGGCTAAGGGTTTTATTTTTCAATATATATCTTATCAGGGCTCAATTTTCCAATGAAATCGGGGAAAAGGGGAAGAGAACGGGCCGGGGAAAAGCCATTTCAAAACCTGCCTTCGAGAAGAATTGTCATTCTGAGAGTAGCGAAGAATCTCATAATCCTTGTTCAGGATGATAGAGAAAAACGGTTTTGAAATGGCTTTTAGTCCCTCCAGACGACCCAAAAAATCGCCGAAAATGGCCGGGCGCGGGCCGGTTGGGGGGGGAAACCTGGCACATGTGCCGGGACATTGGCGAGGTGTCCTCGCCATATACCCGCCATATACCCGGTCTAAACCCGCGTGCAAGCGCGATCCGGTCGAGGCGGAGCCACGGTTGTGCCGCCCCTGTCCCGGGGTAAAAATCTGGCTTTCGTATGACTTAGTTAATAATATCAATGAATTAATGACGGGCTGGCATCCTGGTGCCGGGACGCGGCACAGACGGAACGGCTGGAGCCTGCCAATTTTCCTGAAATTGGCCAGCAGTGATCCGCTTTTATCCCGGCAAGGCATGGAGTAAGCATAAACTCAAGATTGCGAGGGCGTAAAGCACGGATGAGAAAGATGACAACCTTTCCAGCGGCCGGAGGAGACAGAGCTCCCCCGGCGAACATATTGTGATGCTGTAATATTAAATTTCACTAACCCCTCAGGTCAGCGTGATCACCTTGTCGGCTAACTGCATGGCGGTGACGATATCCAGCATATTGGTAGTTTCTCCCACCTGTTTCTTTTCTAAAAGTTGGAAATGGTTGAGACAGGTGCCGCACACCAGCAGACGGACCCCGGACCGCGTTAACGCTTTGAGTCCGGGCAGGACCTCGGAGCCGGCCACGGCCAGCTTGACCCCGTTATTCAACAGGACCACGCACCACAACTCCGGCCCCATCTCTTTGAGGGTGGCGATAAAACTGGCGATGAGGCGGCCTCCCAAAAAATCATCGCCCCGCCCCAGGGTGTCGCAGCCCATGAGGACAAGAGTTTTGCCCGAGGTCTCCTCCGGTTTTTCCACAAAAACCTGACAGGTGCCGGTGTCCGCCCGGGAGCCGGAGATGGCGAAGTCGTCCCCTTTACTTTCTACCTTGACGGTAAAGCCGGCCCGCTCCAAAAACCGGCTGACGTTTTCCTGGGCGGCCGCATTGTCCACCAGCACCGTAAGCTGCTGCACGTCTTTTTGCTCGATAATTTCTTTGGTCTTAATCACCGGGTTGGGACAGGCCAGGCCCCGGCAGTCCAGTTGTTGTTTCGACATGGTCTGACTTTCTCCTCAGATAATAATTTAAGATGCGGCAGCAGTTTCGGCAAGGGGCTTCCGCCGCCCTCGTTCCCCGTGCAACGCCGCGCCCAGAGCCCCCACCAGGTCCGGCTGTCGAGCAGGGTCGGGTCCGGGGAGAGCCAGTTCGCTAAGTGCTGCGGCAGGAGGCTATTTATCCCCTTTGGCTACCGGGTAGCCGGCCTCCGCCCAGGCCTTGATGCCCCCGGGATACCGGTAGACGTTTTTATAACCCAGCTTCACCGCCCACATGGCGCCGTTGTGGCTGCGGGTGCATTTGACGAAACCGCAGTAGAACACCAGGGTCTTATCCTTGTCGGGTCCCAGGAATTGCTCGAATTTCGCCTTGGCGGCGTCATCCATCTCCTTCACTTCCGGGATGGGAAACTCATACTGCACCGCACCGGGGACATGTTGCTTCACATAACTGTCCTGTAATGGCATGGTGTCGATGATCATCATGGGTTTCTTTTGGTCGATCCAGCCCTTCAGTTCCTCGGTAGTCACCAGTTTGTAGCCGCCCCGCGCCACTTCCCGGGACAAAGTCACGGCGGATTTCTCCGTATCCAGTTCTTTGCCGGACCAGGATTTGCCGCAGCCCGCCAGGGCCAGCGCCGCGATAAGCATGAGCCCGCTCACGAAATACATGCGATTTTTGGTCATTGGGTTGTTTCTCCTTTCAACCGTAATGTTAACCTTCTGATCCAGAGGCCTTGGGGTGCTCGACTCCGCCGCCGCCAGTAAAGGAAAAGAGTTGCGCCGATCATCATCAGGTCACGCCAGAACGCGGTCGTAACATTGTGTTGGGCGTCCAGTTCGTCTGCGGTGAAACAGCCGCAGTCAATGTCAAGGTTCTGCGAGACGGCGTATCCCAGAATCAACAGGAACACGAGGAGCAGAACCGCTGTGATGGTCAGGCTGCCCCGGACTTCCAAAATCAATCCAAGGCCCGCCAGCACTTCCAGGGCCGGGAGCCCAGTTGCCACCAGGGGCAGCAAGCCCTCTGGCACCAGGTCATACTGGGCGATGGCGTGGGCAAAGGCCTTGGGGTCCAGGAGCTTTATCACCCCCGCGTAGATGAAGATTCCGGCCAGAGCCAGTCTCAGAAAATGATACAGCCAAGTCAGGCAAACCTTCCAATCCAGGTCAGGGCATCGCAGCACCTGGCCGCGTTCCACGACCAGCGTCTCGGGCTGACCAGGCTTGGACTTGCCGGGGTTTTCCAATAAATTCACTTTGACTGGATCGGCCTCTTAAAACGGATTAGCCGCCATAATCCCACCCAATTCGGTTCACCTAAACCTATAGGGGTGGGGTCTCCTCGCCCGAATTTCACTCAAGCCGGGTCCATATGGGTTAGACGATTGGCGAAGACGCTAAGCTCTGGGGTGCAGCCCGGACCTAACCTTACGGTTGGGGTGGCCGTTGCCCGCGTCAGGGCAAGGCAAAGGCGTACCTGCACCATCCACTTGAGAAGATAGCGGCGTTGGGTCGGCAGGCCGAAAACCTGCGGGATGAATCTGCGGGGTTAATTCAAGGGGGGGATTGACGCAGGAAGGTAGCTAAAAGAGGATTCCCAGTGATCAGCCCAACCCTTATCCGGCCTCCGAATCCAGAGCCTTACCAAGGCTCTCCGGACGCCGCTACTTCAGGACCTCAGCGGTGTAAACCAGAGCGACCGATACACCAGGATCACCTCCTTGACGTAAGTTTCATATTTTTCATAGTAGATCATAAAAGAGAATCCACCAGGAATCAATAGATTTTTCCCCAACTCCTATTTTTGGCCGAATATAGGCAGCAGGCCCCTGGCCGGCCATACAACAGTTGCCTTAGCACATTCCAGGACTCGGCGGGTTGACAGACCTCTTCCGGTGGGATAAATGCATATGAATAATATATATTGTGGATTATCAGGAATGCCATCATGGTGCTGATCGTCATATGTATGCTGGCTGGCTTGTGGCTCCTCCCCGCCGGGGTGGGGGCGGGTCCGGGCCTCCCCATGGGCACGCCGCCCCAGGTTGCGCCCTCCGAGGCCTTGCGTCTTCCTTACTATGCGCCGCCGTCTCAAATGTATCTCTGCGGGGAGCCGGTGCCCCTGGACGATCCCGGGGTCAGGGAAGCCCTGGACCGGGAATTCACCGTCGAAGTTTGGAGCCGCGCCCAAACCACCATGTGGCTGAAGCGAGCTGCCCGTTACTTCCCGGAAATCGAGCGCAAACTGCGGTCCCGGCGTCTGCCCTTAGACCTGAAATATGTGGTCCTGGTGGAGAGCGACTTGCGCACCCAGGCCAAATCCTCCGCGGGCGCGCTCGGCCCCTGGCAATTCATGGGTCCCACGGCCCAGCGTTTCCAGTTGCGTTGCGATAAAGCCGTGGACGAACGCCTGGAGTTCGGCGCCGCCACGGACGCGGCCCTGACCTATCTGACCAATCTATACCAGTTATTTCATAGCTGGCCCCTGGCCCTGGCGGCCTACAACGCCGGGGAAGGGCGCGTCCAGAAGGCCATAGTCGCCCAGGGAGTTCATGACTATTATCGCCTCAGCCTGCCGGAGGAGACCGAACGCTATGTTTTTCGCGTCCTGGCGGCCAAAACCATCCTGGAGGACCCGGCCCGGTACGGCTATGATATTCCCGGTGATCAGCTTTACTCCCCCCAGGATTATGACGAAGTGCGCTTGACCCTGGCCCAGGAGGTGCCCATCAGGAGATTGGCGGAGGCCAGCGGCACCTATTACAAGGTCATCAAGACCCTCAACCCCTGGATCAAGGGAGACGCCCTCGGTGCCGGGACCTATCGCCTGAAAATTCCCAAGGGATCGACCCCCCGCTTTGAGGCGGCCATGCGTCCGGCGCAGCCGCTCCAGGGTGGCAGCGGTGCCGGGGTTAAGAAATAAAATCACGGAGGCATGATGTCCAACCTGGAGAAAACCCCGGTTTCTTTGCTCATTCAGGGTGCTTGGGTGTTGACCATGAACCCGCAGCACGAGGTTTTTTCCCCGGGGGCCGTGGCCCTTAATGGAGAGGAAATCGTCGCGGTGGGTTCTCAAGCTG
Organism: Desulfobaccales bacterium; assembly: GCA_041648175.1. NCBI lineage: Bacteria > Pseudomonadati > Thermodesulfobacteriota > Desulfobaccia > Desulfobaccales > Desulfobaccales bacterium. Next base: position 31,929 of record JBAZPO010000002.1, read on the forward strand.
AACTTTCGAGTCGCTACGCCCCGGCCCAGGTCCTGGATTATCCCCAGGGTCTGATCGCCCCCGGCCTCATCAATGCCCACACCCATGCCGCCATGGCCCTGTTCCGGGGCCTGGCCGACGACCTGCCCCTTAACGAATGGCTCAATAACCACATTTTCCCTGCAGAGAGCCGGGTCAATGGCGATTTTGTCTATTGGGGCACCAAGTTGGCGATAGCCGAAATGCTCCTCTCCGGCACCACCACCTTCACCGATATGTATCTCTTTGCCGGAGACGTGGCCAAGGCCGCGGTCGAAACCGGCATTCGGGCGGTGGTGGGGGAAGTGCTCTATGATTTTCCGTCGCCCAATTACGGCCCACCCGCCGCGGGGCTGAAGTTCAGCGAAGAGCTGTGCCGTACCTTCCGGGATCATCCCCTGATCAAGGTCGCCATCCAGCCCCATGCGGTCTATACCTGCTCGCCGGACTTATTGCTGGAATGTGGGGAGTTGGCGGAAAAGTACGACACCCGCCTCATCATCCATCTGTCCGAAACCTCTCAAGAGGTGAGGGACTGCCAGAGCCGTTACGGGGCAACGCCGGTGGGGCATCTCTACCGCCTGGGCCTGCTCAACCGGAGGCTTCTGGCGGACCATGCCGTGGTATTGAGCCTGGCGGACCTTATGCTGCTGGGGGCCAGCGGCGCCGGGGTGGCCCATTGCCCCGAGTCTAACATGAAGCTGGCCTCAGGGATTGCCCCGGTGGCGGAACTGCTCAAGCGGGGGGTAACGGTGGCTCTGGGGACGGATGGCTGCGCCTCCAACAACAATCTGGACTTGCTGCAGGAAATGGATACGGCGGCTAAACTTCAGAAAGTGCACTGCCTGGACCCCACTGTCCTGCCGGCGCCCACTGCGCTTAAGATGGCCACCTTAAACGGCGCCCGCGTCCTGGGTCTGGAAAACCAGGTGGGTGCCCTCGTCCCGGGTCTGAAGGGGGATATCATCGTGATCGATCTGGATCAGCCCCATTTGACCCCCATCTATGACCCTTATTCCCACCTGGTCTATGCCGCCACCGGCGCGGATGTCCAGACGGTCCTGGTGCACGGCCGCATCCTGGTGCAGGACCGGCGCCTGCTCTCCTTTGACCTGGAGGAGACCCTGGCCCGGGCCCGGGAATTGGCCGGCGGGCTCTTGGCCAAAAAGGTCGGCAACCTGGCGTCCCGCCACGGATAAGGTGGCACAGGCTTTCCAGCCTGTGCTCAATTTTGCCAGAGGCTTATTTGGTTCTTATACCAATTCGCATTCAAACGGTGGCACAGGCGTCTCGCCTGTGCAGGCGCAGGCTCAAGCCTGCGGCTACCCAACATTGCTCTTTGAATGCAACTTGGTATTAATATTCTTGAGGAATAAAGATATCTTGCCGATAAGTCTATAGCCGGCGGTGATGGTGTGAGATCTCGTTTCTCACTGCCTGGTATCCCCCAGAGGCTAATCTGGGGAGAACAGCGCGTATGCGGCAGAGAGGCTCGCATGAACAACCTCTGCCGCGGCGGGAGTGAAAATGTCGGTTTCCATAATCAGCAGAAAAGTTGATGCCCGCACGGTTACCATCAAGTTGGTGGATGGCTCCCTGGTTAATGGCAAGATCAACTTGCATCGCAGCGATGTCGATATCGGCAGAGTCAGTGATCTTTTTACCAAGGTCAAAGATCCTTTCATTGTCGTATTCGACGCCACCGCGGAAGGTAAAACGGGGAGGGTGTTGATCTTAAATAAGAGAAACATCATCTGGATAGCCCCGGAAGATGAGCCTCGCCAAAGAGATATGCCACCGTCTCAGGAAGATGAAAAGCCCAAAGAATCGGCCGGAGGTTCTTTGCTGGACCGCCTGCGTTCAATTTAGGCTTTTCCCTTAAGCCGGGAACACCTCAGAAGTTGTGGGGACCTCCTTAACCCCGGTCCTCCTCATATCCGGACAACTTCTCTGTGTGTTCTTAACTCCGAGCTATCAAAAGCACCCCTAAACAGGTGACGCAGATACCCGCCAGGCGGGTGGCGCCTACCGCCTCACCGAATAAGGCCCGGGCCAGAATAGCGGTGAACACGTACCCCAAACTGATCAGCGGGTAGGCGTAACTGACTTCCGACTTGGACAACACAATCAGCCAGACCATAAATCCCATGCCATAGCACAGAAGCCCAAACAGCACATGGAGATTGGTGGCCGCCTTCAAAAAGATCGGCGGGAGGGTGGACAGAGACAATGAAAAATTGCCGATCTTGGCCATGCCGTATTTTAGGGATAACTGGCCGGTGACATTGAGCAAAACATCAAGTAAAATTAACACCAGGACTACATGTTTGACCATCATACCGTTCCTTGCAAAAATAAGTATTTATATTTTAGAGTCTGATTTTCGGAAAAGTTAACCTCAGATGCAAGGAAATAATCTTTCCGGGGCGCAAGCCCGCCTCACCTGGATTCATCGCCTCGATCCCCGCACCAAACTGGTTATGCTGGTGGCCAGTTTTGTCATGGTGCTGTTGCCCTCGTTACAGACAGTTACCGCCACTCTCGGTTTGGGGACCCTATGAGCTTTACAGGTAGGCAGATCAGATTCGTCCTGGTATCGGTTCTCCTCTCCCTGGCCATCGCCGCGGTCTTAGCGGAAGTGTGCTTAGGAGTCAAGGAAAGCCGTACGAAAAAGTCCGTCCTCGATTATGCCGATACCAAGCGCTTCCAACCATTAGGGTGGGGAGGATATCTCAAGGAGAATTTAAACATTTACGTAACCGACGGTCTGGGCGGCCAGGTACGCTGGACCACCAACGCCCAGGGGTTTCGCAGCGATCGGGAATTCAGCCGGGAGCCTCTCCCGGGGGTCTTGCGCATCCTTGCCTTGGGCGATTCGTTTAATGCCGGATTCCGGGTAGGCCAGGCTGAGACCTTGTCAACTTGGCGGAATGAATGGATTAACCGGCACTATGGCCCGGCCGAGATTTTGGTGGCCGAGACCGAAGATCCGAGCAGCGCCCTATATTATCTGGACAAGTTCGGCTTGCAGTTGAAACCGCAGATTGTGCTCTTAGGCATTACCCTGGGCAATGATATTGTCCAGGCCTACCAGGGTCTGGACCCCAATGGCAGGTATATCCTCACCACGGAAAACGGCGTGGTGCATATTGAGAAAAACCAAAACTCCATGATTGGGTTTGAACAATTGGCGGCCATTAAGATTCCGCCGGAGTATCTAAAGTCCGAGACCCCAACGGAGAAGTTTATCCGCCGAGCCGGCCGGTGGTTAACCAGGCGACAATTATTGCGGCGCTTCTATCAACAGCATGAGGCCATCACCAGTTGGGGCGACCGTGATAACCTCAGTCTCTTCGACCCTAACAACGGCTTTGGGGTGTTCGCCGATCCCCTGTCTCCTGAAATCGAGGCGGCCTATCAGCGGTTATTTCGCATCTTGGAAGCGTTTGCGCTCATCTGCCGCCAACACCACATCCTCTTCGCAGTGCAGATATTTCCCCAACGGTATCAGGTGCAACCCGAAGACTGGGTCAGAGCCATAGAAGAGTATGGCTTAGAAGCCTCCCGGTTCAATCTTATGGGTCCCAATCAAAAAATCGCCGCCTGCTGCCGGGAGCATGGCATCATCTGCATCGATCCCACTGCCGCTATGGCAAAATGGTATTCCGAAACCCAAAAAACCCTGTATCTTCCCCGGGGAGATATGCACTGGAACAAAGCAGGGCATCACGCCTTTTTTGAATGTTCCCTGCCGGCCTTTGCGAATCTGGTGCAAGCGGGCTTTCAAAGGGTTCAAGGGCACAACTCTAATACCTCAGCCGAAGGAACCCCAAAGCTCCTCACCGAATGAATCTGTGAGCTATTGAATGTATCACTATGTTTATTTGACCGGGACTATCATAATCTTCCCCATCTGGTTGATTTTATTCTTTATCAGAAAGGCTCAGAGAAAGAGTATGGTTTTAGTAGGATTATATGTTGTTCTGTTGGCAATACCTTTAGAATTTATCTGGTTTTTAAAAGACTATTGGAATCCATTAAGATATATTTCTGTGGCCTCATTCCTCTATCAGGAATCTATTTTTGCATTTTTATTGGGAGGGATTGTATCAGTTATTTATATAGTTCCCATCAAAGATAATAGTAAATTTAAATTACTTAATTTTATTCTTCCAATCGCTATTATTGCCCTTTCGATGCTCATTTTTACAAATGGTTTAAGATTAAATTCAATATATTCAAGCCAGATTGGTTATGGTATTACAACGTTGATGATTTTTGATTTAAAGCCTGAATTAATAAAAAAATCTCTGTTGAGTGGCTTCTCTATGTTAGTTATATCAATCATAGGTTATGAGATTATATTAATAATATATCCTCATTTGATTAACGATTGGTGGCTGGTGAAAAATATTTCAGGCCTCATTTTATTTGGTATACCCATCGAAGAGATTATTTGGTTTGCATTGTTCGGATTGTCATTTGGACCGATATACAATTTTTGGACAGAATCACTTTAATGTGCTACAAGCCATTTCAAAACTTCGTCGCCGTGCATATTGTCATCCTGAGCGCAGCGAAGGATCTCGTATTTAGCTATGGTTATTGAGATTCTTCGGTAGATTCACTCCCTCAGAGTGACAGACGGAGACTTTTGAAGAGGCTCCCTTGGTAGTTAATGAGCCTCACGCTGTCTAGGACCTCATGCGCTTCAAAAATTATCTAAAAAATTTTTCTTTAATAGTGCTTGGCTGTCTGGTGGCCCTGGTGGTGTTGGAGCTGTTGCTGCGGGTCTACAATCCTCTGGAAATTCGCTTTAAGCCCGACCGCATCGTCCTCCCGGTCAACAAGCGCTATATTATCAACAACGTCGGCAAATTCACCAAGCTACCCCCAACCACCATTCACACCAAGAACTCCTTGGGGTTCCGCGGGGCTCCGCCTCCCGCCGATCTCAAAGATGACCTGACTATCGTCACCATCGGCGGCAGTACCACGGAGTGCTTCTACCTCTCCGACGGCCGCACCTGGCCGGATCTCCTCGGGCAAGATCTTGCCCGCGCTTTTAACCGGGTCTGGATCAACAATGCGGGTCTGGACGGGGCCACCACCTATCGACACCTTATCCTGATGGAGGATTACCTTATCAAGTTGCGGCCCAAGGTGGTGCTATTCTTGATCGGCATCAATGACGTGGGGGCCGGCAACCTGGACGCGACCGAGCACCGGGGACATTATTTGAGAAATCTGTGGCGGGGTTTCTTGTACCGCAGCGAGGTCTATTCCTTAGAGCAAAATCTTTACCACTATCTCATTGCCCAGAGCCGGGGGCTGCGGCATGTGGAAATTAACCTCAGAGAAGTTGAAACCCTGGAGCAGCCCTCAGAAGCCACCGCGCCGCAAACTCTCCAAGATTATCGGACCAGCTCTTTGCCTTTTTTTACCCAGCGGTTGGAAAAGCTCATCAAAATCTCCCGGGCCCATGGCATCGAACCGGTTCTGATCACCCAGCCGACCCTTTATGGTCCGGGTGTCGATCCGGTCACCGGGGTGAATCTTGCCGCCATTAAAGTCCAGGACCACTTCAACGGCCGGACGATGTACGACTTTATCGAACTGTATAACCAAGTAACCCGGCAGGTGGCCCAAAAACACGGGGTGCTGTTGATCGACCTGGCCCGGGAACTGCCCCGCAACTCCGCCTATTATTACGATTACCTCCACTATACCGAACCCGGGGCGGCTGAGGTGGCGGCCATCATCGACCGGCATTTGTCTCCATGGTTAGTTCAGCGCTTTCCGACTTTCCGAAAAACAGCCCCCTAGCAATCGACGTAATTTTTGGAAAACGCTATAAACCCGGTCAACCGTTGCCCCAGTTCTGGCAATCTCCTGCCCAGCCTTTATAGTGATACCAGGTCGCATTCAAATGGTGGCACAGGCGTCTCGCCTGTGCAGGCGTAGGCCAGAGCCTACGTCTATCAAAGTTCCTTTGAATGCAACTCGGTATGAGAGCCAGGCCGCAGGCTTTAGCCTGCGTTTTCTTCTCGTTCCCAAGCGCAAGCCCTGGGAACGCAAATTTCCGGCGAAGCTCTGCTTCGTCACCTTTGATGTCAAGGCAAATTCTGCGCTAGAAATATTTTTACGCCCCATGCTTAAGCTGTACTTGAATATGAATCGAGATTTCTTATGGCTCCTTTAATCAGATTAACCTGCCGGCTATTTGAGACGTGTGCCGCTATGGCAACCTCCATGCGAAATATCCTGCAACCACGTGGATCTTTGGCGGAACCCGGGCCTCGGCCAGCGGCACAACCCCGGCTGCGAGCCGGAAGTAAGCGGCCCCAAAGCGACACCAGGCGGCCCCCAGGCGATAGATGGCGACATTAAGCGTAGCATTATCGATATGTTACGCATTATTGTCCCGCATATTTCACCAAAACCCAGCTAACCGGAACATTACAAGGGTGCAAGGTGAGTTAAAATATCCAAAGAATATGAAAGTACTTGATATTATTAAGTAATTCTAGATAATTTCTAATAGTTAGTAACTATATGATATTGCAAGGTTTTTAGGTTATGCAGTCTTAAGGAGAGTGGAAAAAGAATGGATTATTGCCTGAAGTGGGGGGATATTATTTCCTGCCCTTTTCGCCTTTCCAAACGGCCTCTTATAAAAAAACCTCGTTCCCAAGCGCAAGCCCTGGGAACGATACTTTCCGACGAAAGCTCTGCTTCGCCATCTTCTAGCGGAGCGCCGTAGTGCCGTAGGGCGGGAAGCGCAGCGCATCCCGCCTCACAATCTTCAGCATCACCGCGGTGCGGCGGCCAGCACCTCCGGATCCACGTTGGCGGCGTATTTGGTGAAATTTTCCCGGAAGCGCTTCGCCAGATCCCGGGCGGTGGTCTCGTAGGCCTGGGGGTCGGACCAGGTTTTTTGGGGATAAAGGATGGCATCCGGCACCCCCGGACAGGTGGTGGGCACGGTCAGCCCAAAAAAGGGCTCCTGGTAAGTGGGGACTTCATCCAAATGACCGGACATGGCCGCGTGCAACAGGGCCCGGCTGTGGGCGATCTCAATGCGATGGCCCACTCCGAAGGGCCCGCCGGTCCAGCCGGTGTTCACCAGCCAGCAGGTGGGCTTATGTTGGTTCACCTTCTCCCGGAACAAACGGGCGTAAACCGCGGGGGGAATCGGCAGGAAGGGGGCTCCGAAACAGGTGCTGAAGGTTACCTGGGGTTCTTTTCCCAGGCCCCGCTCGGTGCCGGCCACCTTGGCGGTGTAACCGGATAGAAAATGGTAAGTGGCTTGCTCCGGGGTCAGGCGAGAGATGGGAGGCAAGACCCCGAAGGCGTCACAGGCTAACATGAAGATATGGTTCGGATGGTCCCCTACCCCGGCGCGGACGATATTGGGCAGGTGGGTGATGGGATAGGCGGCTCGGGTGTTTTCCGTCAAGCTGGCGTCATTCAGGTCCAGGCGGCGGGTGGCCAGGTCGATACCGACGTTTTCCAGGATGGTGCCGAACTTTCGGGTGCATTCGTAAATCTCCGGCTCCGCCTTGGGACTCAGGCGAATCGCCTTGGCGTAGCAGCCCCCTTCGAAGTTAAAGATGCCGCCTTTGCCCCAACCGTGTTCGTCATCGCCGATGAGCTTGCGCGCCGGATCGGCGGAGAGGCTGGTCTTGCCGGTCCCCGACAGGCCGAAAAACAGGGCTGTCTTCCCATCCCGCCCCTCGTTGGCGGCGCAGTGCATGGACAGCACTTCCTTTTGGGGCAGGTAGTAGTTCAAGATGGTGAAGACCGATTTTTTGATCTCCCCGGCGTAGGAGGTGCCACCGATGACGACCAGCTTTTTGCCGAAATTGACCATGATGAAGGCTTCGGAATTGGTCCCATCCAGCTCCGGCACCGCATGGAAGCCCGGGGCGCTGATAATGGTGAAATCAGGGCCGACATGCACGGGTTCGCCGGGGCCCACCGGGGCCGGGAACATATTGCGGGCAAAGAGGCTTTGCCAGGCCGTGGCGGTAATCAGGCGGATATTCATCTGGTAATTCCGGTCCGCACCGGCGTGGCGGTCCTGGACGAAGATCTCCTTGCCCTGTAGATAGGCCAGCAGCCGGTAATGGATGAGATCGAATTTTTCCGAGGTAAAAGGCTGGTTCTCTTCCCCCCAATGAATCTGGGCGGAGCTGGAGGGCTCTTCGACAATAAATTTATCCTTGGGAGAGCGGCCGGTATAGGCGCCAGTGCGCACTACCACCGGCCCCAGGTGGGCGATGAGTCCTTCTTTCTGGTTGACGATTTTTTCGTAGAGAGCCGAGGTGGGTAGGTTCCAGTGGACCGCGGCGACGTTTCTGATGCCTTGATGCTTCAGGTCTTTCTTCATGTGTCAACCCCCTGTGGGCCTCGCCGGGCGAGGATATCGGAGAATGGGGTTATGGCCGAACTGTTATTCACCCTTTATGGCTATTGCTGCCTTAATCTCTTCTCTTTGCTCTTTTAGCTTGATAAACTTTTGGTTTAATTTATGGTTAACCGCTAAATCCGGAGAAGCCATCCCGCTTTTAATTAAATGGGCATTGATAAATATCTTATTTTTTAAATAGACATAGGCTGAAATTATCTCGTGATCATTGCTACCATCTTCTTTCAGGAGGACCTGCTTGCCCAGAATCCGAGTCCGCAGATACTCTATGGACTCGTCTTTCCGGTCGATCCGTACCCCTAAGAACTTGACCCTATGGCCGTTATCCAATCCGATGGTCTGCTCATCAATAATCTCGGTCACCCTGTGCAGTCGGTCAGGGCTCAACTGCGGGCGGTGGCCTTCCGGCCGGCCCACGGCATCGCGAATTGCCGGAGTATAATCGATTTGCGGCAGTTCCTCAATTTTTTTATGGGTCTTAATTATTTGGATTTCGCTATAAAACGGTAAGCGATCAACTCCACCGATTTTTTGAGGGATTGCCTGTAGAAAATCGGGATTGATTTCATAGCCCACAACATTCCGGGCCAAATCCAGGGCCGCCTTCACGGTGGTGCCGCTCCCCAAAAAGGGGTCCAAGACCGTATCACCCTTAAAGGTGAACATCTTAATCAACCGCCGCGGCAGCTCCTCGGGAAACATGGCTTCGTGCCCCACCTGACGGGTCCCGCCGAAATACCAGTGCCCGGCGAAATATTCCTTCCACTCCTCCTTGGTCAGGCGAGAGGCTGCCTTGATCTCTTTCGAGACCTTCTTGCTCTGCCCTGGTTTCTTGAAAATATGGATATATTCATAATCAATCTCCACGATGCCATTGGGCGGAAAAGGGTAGGAGCCCATGATGGTGGCGCCGCCGCTGGTATTCATGGTGGTCTTCTTCTGCCAGATGATGGCCCCCATGAAGTCGAACCCGATCTGCTCGCACTGATTGATGAACTCGGCGTGGAGGGGAATGACTTTGTAGCGGCCGTAGACCGAGGCCCGGGCGAACTGATCGCCGATGTTGATGCAGAGCCGGGCCCCCTCCCGGAGTACCCGGAAGCATTCCCGCCAGGTGTGGTATAGGTCCTTCAGATACTCGTGCAGGCTCTGGCCGTAGCCGATCTGGCCGGGGACGTCATAATCCTTGATCTGCCAATAGGGCGGGGAGGTCACCACCAGGTCGATGCCTGCGTCATCCACTTCCGTCATCAATCGGCTGTCACCGAGATAAATTTTGGCAGTAGTGCTCATTTCAAAATAATGCGTTAAAAGTTGATGATAGTAAGAGGAAGATTATTCCAAGAAGGAATAACAAAGGATCAAATTTTACGGTACTTTCAAATTGACAATTGTTGCGAAATTTCTTTATGTTTTCCCATAAACTTATCTCATTACAATTGCAAACAAGTTGCCAAATGCTTACTGAAAACGCACCAGCCAGGAAGACAGTTCCTTGAAAACTAAAATAAAATATTAATATCTTGATCGGCGCTAAATTTTTAATAACAAGTAAGATCAAAACAATTAGCAATGATATAAGACTAAATAGTTCAAGGAATAAATTGAAAAAGTTTTCAAGAAGGGATTGGAATTTCATAATTAAATCCCTCAGCTTCTTCTATTATTGGGTTACAAAAAAATAGCATTCGCAGGGACGTTGGTGCCAAGCTCTCATTTCGCCAGCATTTTCAGGCTCTGGCGCAGCAAGTCCTCCAGGGTCCCCGCTCCGTGGGCCTGGGCCGCGTCCAGGGCCTTTTCTGCCATATTTTTGTGATATCCCAGATTAATGAGTGCCGAAAGGGCGTCCTGGATCAGGGTCTCCTTAGGCGAGGCAGGACGCGGGCGCCGCGCCGGGGGTAGCTTATCTTTCAGTTCCAGCATGATCCGGGCCGCGGATTTCTTGCCGATACCGGGAATACCGGCCAGACGTTTGTCATCGCCCTGCATCAGGGCCTGGGCAAAGTCTTCAGGATTGATGCCGCTTAAAATATTCAATGCGGTGCGGGCGCCGACGCGGGGAATACGCAGGAGTTGCAGAAAGACGTCCTTTTCTTCCAGGGTGCTGAAGCCATAGAGCTGTAAGGCGTCCTCTTGCAGGCGGGTATGAATCTGGAGGGCAACCTGCGCCGGCGGGTCGGGCAACGCATAAAAAGTGGAGAGGGGAATGGCGACTTGATAGCCCACGCCCCCCACCTTAACCAGGATAAGGGTCGGGGATTTGTCCATGAGCTCGCCTTCCAGGTATCCGATCATGAAGACCCTGCTGGCCAGCGGCTATGAAAGAAATGGCACAGGCCCACCGCCAGGGCGTCGGCGGCGTGCTCGTTTTCGGCTTCGACCCCTAAAAGTTGCTTTACCATCAGTTGCACCTGAGTTTTGGAGGCCTGGCCGTAGCCCACCACCGCCTTCTTCACCACTAAAGGGGAATAATGAAAAATAGGCACCTCCATGCGGGCCGCCAGGAGGAGCACCACACCCCTTACCTGGCCCAGGGTGAAGGCGCTGTGGACATTGGTAGCCAGGAAGATTTCCTCTACCGCGATGGCCTGGGGGCGATGTTGGTGAACTAATTCTGACAGGCCGTCAAAAATCCGACAGAGACGGGATTCCAACGGCGGCCGGGAACCGGCCTTGATGCTGCCGGAGGCCAGGTGGATGAGTTGATTCCCTTCCCCCCGAACGACCCCAAAACCGGTATACCGGGAACCGGGGTCCACACCCAGGATGACCGGGCTCACATCAAGGCCTCGAGCAACTGGTCCGGGATATCGAAATTGGCGAAAACGTCGCTGACGTCATCGTGCTCCTCCAGCAATTCCACCAGCTTGAGCACCTGTTGGGCGGATTTCTCTTCATCGATTTTCACGGTGGTCTTGGGGCGCAACTGCACCTCCGCCAGGAGGGGCTTAAACCCCTGAGCCTCCAGGGCTTCATTGACTTCGATAAAGTTGATGGGGTCGGTGAGCACCTCGAACTGGCTCTCGTCGCTTTGCAGGTCTTCGGCGCCGCATTCCAGTGCGGCCTCCATAAGCTGCTCTTCATCCAGGCCTTCCCGATCGAAAACAATTACCCCTTTCTTGTCAAACATCCAGGCCACGCAACCGGGCTCCCCCAGGCTGCCGCCGTACTTGGTAATGAGATGACGGACGTCGGACACCGTGCGGTTCTTATTATCCGTGAGGGACTCCACCATCAGGGCTACCCCGGCGGGACCGTACCCTTCCAGAGTCAGCTCTTCAAAATTAGCACCGCCACTTTCCCCGGAGCCGCGCTTAATGGCCCGGCTAATATTGTCATTGGGCATGTTTTCCGCCCGGGCCGCAGCAATAGCCGCCCTGAGACGGGGATTGCCCATGGGGTCGCCTCCCCCCAGGCGGGCCGAAACGGTGACCTCTTTGGCCAATTTCCCGAAGAGTTTTCCCCGCTTGGCATCCAAAGCCCCTTTTTTCCGTTTGATGGTACTCCACTTGGAATGACCAGACATCTGGGCATGCTCCTCCTTATACTTAACTTCTGGCTTCTGGACGTGCTTAAGGCAACCGAGGATCGGATTGAATGGCGCCGCCGCCCGGCGGGACGCTCCGCTTCTTGAGGCCCAAAAAATAGATTTCCCGGCTGGCCGGACGGGACCCGGCCGGCTTCACCGGTCGGCAGCTCCCGAAGCTTGCCTTCAAAACCGCCAGCAAAGAACCGGTATCCGGCCCTTCAAAGACCTTGACCAGGAAATGGCCTCCGGCGCGGAGCAGTTGTGTGGCCCATTCCCAGGCCAGGAAAGCCAATTCCAAAGAACGCTGCTGATCCACCTGGCGCATGCCTGTAGTCTTGGGGGCCAGGTCGCTGACCACCACATCAAAAACCGGGCTTATGGCCTTGATGGTCTTTAAGTCTATACTTGTGACTTCTCCCTGCACGAAGTATAGGGGCGGCGCTACCTCGATTTCCACCGGGTTCGCATCCACCCCCACTACCAGACCGCGAGGCCCAGTGCGCCCGGCAATATATTGGAGCCATGACCCCGGGCTGCACCCCAGGTCCAGAACCCGTTGATCCGCCTTAAAGAGGTGGTATTTTTCATCCACTTCCTTGAGCTTGTAAATGGCCCGGGCTACATATCCTTCGGCCCGGGCCCGGGTCCGGTAAAAGTCGGGCTGCCCAGGGCGAGGCATACGGTAAAATGCCTATCTTAGTAAATTAATTAAGTTTCTTTTAGCATACGTCCCCAATTTTCGCAATGAAAATTCTCCCACCGTCAAAAATCTGACATAAGCCTGCAAGGTTAGGAAAGATTTTACTTCGCTTCCCAAGGGCTTAGCCGATGCAAGCTCTCGGATGTGGCCGACTCAAAAGACCACTGTAAAGCATTATTAGCATGTTATTACAGCATGTTAATCACATTAGCTCTATGAGACAAAGTTCCGAAAGCCCGTCCAGCCGGGGCTGTTAACTGAGGAGTTTTGGACTTGGCATAATCATTGCTCAACCTGATTAACGAATAGGCAAGCTTAGAGTTGATCAGGGGTTGTCAGGATGAGGACCTCTGATCCAGAGGGACCGGGAGCATGGAATCAGATCTCAGACCGGCATCGTTCATAACCAAACCGGATCAAATGCTCCGGGAAACCCCCTTTTTTCAAAGAGGGAAGAGGTCTGGCCCCTTCAGGGTCATTTCGGTGACGTCCGGCAAAGGTGGGGTGGGCAAGTCCAATATCGTGGTTAATCTCGGATTGGCTTTAGCCCAGCAGGGACTCAAAGTGCTCCTTATCGATGCCGACCTAGGTCTGGGTAATCTGGATATTCTTTTAGGCCTGACCCCGCAATTTACCATCCAGGATATTTTGTCCCTGCGGCACAGGCTCGCGGATGTCATCGTAGAAGGTCCCGGTGGCCTCAAAATTCTCGCGGCCTCTTCCGGCATCTCCGAACTGGCGATGCTGGATGAATCCCAAAAGCTCTTCCTGCTCGATGAAATGGACCATTACACCGAGGATGTCGATGTCGTCCTCATTGATACTGGGGCCGGCATCTCTTCCAATGTTCTATTTTTCAATATTGCCGCCAACGAACGTATCGTCGTGGTCAACAACCAACCCCCCTCCATTGCTGATGCTTACGCCTTGATTAAGGTTCTGGCGACCCAATATGGCGAGAAAAGCTTCAGACTTCTAGTAAACGGTCTGGCCCATGAGCGGGAAGCAGTGTTGGTCTACCGTACCCTGCTCAAAGTGACGGAGCGCTTCTTGGGACAGGAGATTTCCTTAGATTATCTCGGTTTTATCCCTCTCGATGCAGCGGTGCCCCAAGCGGTTATGAGACAACAGCCGGTCTTGGCTCTCTACCCCCGGACTCCAGCCAGTAAATCTTTTGTGGCTTTAGCGCAAAGTCTGTGGGAATCATCCCGACCGTCAGGGATTGACGGCAATATCAAATTATTTTGGCGTCGCTTCCTTTGAGCGCGTCAGGTGAGCGAAAGCGGGGAAATCATGGAAGAGCCGTCCTTAGTCCAGATGAACCTGGAAGCTATCCCTGGCTATGGTGCCGAGAAATTAGATTCCGACTGCCAAGAGCGGATGGTGCTGCAGTATGCGCCGTTGATCAAATATATCGCCTCTCGCCTGGCGTTGCGCCTGCCGTCTCACATCTCCCTGGAAGACCTGGTCAGTTCCGGTATTATTGGGTTGATTGATGCGGTCCAGAAGTTCGATCCCTCCAAGAATATCAACTTTAAAACCTATGCGGAATTCCGCATCAAGGGAGCGATGCTGGATGAATTGCGGAGTCTAGACTGGATCCCTCGGTCCGTACGGAAAAAGTCTCATCTCGTCGAGAACGCTTTTGCCCAATTACAAAAGGATTTGGGGAGGCCGGCCGAAGCCGAAGAGGTGGCTGAACTTCTCGGTTTGGAGTTGGTTGAATTTCACCAACTCCTGAATGAAACCAAAGCCGTATCCCTGGTAGCTCTGGAAGACAGCAGAAAAAGCGTGGGCGGGTATGCAGGTTACCTGGAGCATGAACTCCTGGAGACTATTCAAGACGATAATGCCCGGGATTCCTTATTGGCGGTACATTTTTCCGAACTCCAGGAAACCATGGTGCAGGCCATCGAAGCTCTGCCTGACAAAGAAAAGTTATTAATATCATTATATTATTATGAAGAACTTACCATGAAGGAAATCGGTCAGATCATGGGCTATACTGAATCCCGCATTTCTCAGTTACATACCCAAGCCATGTATCGCCTTAGACATAAGCTCCGGGAATACACCCAAGAAGTCTGAAATCGGCCGGAAACTGGCCGGAAGGGAGGAAGATCTTGTCCCTTTCATCTTATGGAATGTTTTTCGTCGGTGTGGCGTTGGGCGGATTGGTATTATTGGCTATTTTCAGTATGCTGGTCATGGCCCGCAAGCAAGACGAAGATCAGGATCGACTGGAAATTGAACTGCGCCGGGAAAATAATCTCGCGCTCCATGGCGATCATGCGGGAAGCTCCGATAATATTCTGGTCACCCTCGATTCAGACCTTAATGGAGTCAGCACTACCAAAACCAGGATGCTCATAAACCGATGAGTTGGCCTGTCCCTGTCCGGCGGTTCGAGCGTGGTCCTTGGGAGAAAACTTAGCTCAGAGACAGTCTGCAAAGCGCAAACCCGCCTGTTTGCATTTGAGTACCAGCCTTACTTAACTTCATTCAAATCGTTTGACCATACGGTTATCCCTGCTCCTTATTGCATCAACCCTGATTTTCCATTAAACTGCCCCCCAAACCAATTATTTTTGATAAATGCTTGAGGCCCTTAATGCAGATGGAAAGACTGTCAAAACGTCTTCGGGTTGCTCGGGGAGAAGAGCCGGCAGAACTGGTGCTTACCGGCGGCAAGGTTGCTAATGTCTATACCGGGGAGTGGCAGGAAACTGACGTGGCCCTGTGCGATGGGGTCATCGCGGGTTTGGGGGATTATGCCGGGCCCAGGTTACCGGTGACCGGTCGCTGCATCCTCCCGGGTCTCATTGATGGCCACCTCCATCTGGAGAGCAGCATGCTCACTCCCCGGGAACTCTCCCGAGCTTTATTGCCCCTGGGGACCACCACCGTGGTGGCTGACCCCCACGAGATCGCCAATGTCTGGGGCACCCGGGGCCTGGATTATTTGTTGGGCAGCAGCGCAGGTCTGCCAGTGGATTTTTTCTTCATGCTGCCTTCCTGTGTCCCGGCCACCCCCCTGGAGACTTCCGGAGCATGTTTGGAGGCCCGGGATCTGGAGCCATACCTTCACCATCCTCGAGTTCTAGGTCTGGCGGAAGTGATGAATTTTCCCGGCCTGGTGGCCGGAGACCGAGGTCTCCTGGCCAAGCTCGCTCTGTTTCCCGAGGGTCCGGTGGACGGCCATGCCCCGCTGCTCTCAGGTAAAGCCCTCAACGCCTATCGGCTCGCCGGTATCGCCTCCGATCACGAATGCACCGCTTTGGCGGAAGCCCAAGAGAAGCTGAGATTGGGGTTTTACCTGATGCTGCGGGAAGGCAGCCTGGCCAAGAACCTATTCGATCTCCTTCCGGCAGTAACTCCCGCCAACCTCCGTCGCACCATGTTGGTCACTGATGACAGCCATCCTGAAGACCTGGTCCGCACCGGTCATCTCAACCACCTCCTGCGTCAGGCGGTATCCTGGGGTTTGGATCCCCTGGCTGCAATAACTATGGCCACTTTGAATCCGGCGGAATATTTCCATCTCCGGGATCGTGGCGCGGTGGCACCGGGACTGGCAGCAGATTTGGTAGTAGTGGAAGACCTCCAAGAATTTCACATTGACAAGGTTCTGAAAAACGGCAAACTGGTGGTGGATAAAGGCAAACTGGTGGCCGAGCCGGAGGTGCCTCCGATTCCGGCCCCGGCCTCATCAATGGACGTAAGAGGCCTGCGTCTGGAGGCTCTTTCGCCTCCGGCTACCGGGAGCATGGCCAAAGTTATCGGTCTGGTTCCCGGTCAGCTGCTCACCGAGAAACGCCTCCTGGCTGCGCCCGTCCGGGAAGGCCGGTTGGCGACGGACCCCGCCAAGGACATTTTAAAATTGGCGGTGGTGGAACGACACCATGGCACCGGACATCTGGGTCTGGGATTGGTCCAGGGATTCGGATTGCGCCAGGGTGCCTTGGCCGCTTCGGTGGCCCATGATTCCCATAATATCGTCGTGGTTGGGGTCAACGAGGCGGACATGCTGCAGGCAGTGCGCCATTTAGTGGATCTGGGGGGCGGTATGGCGGTAGTGGCTGGCGGCAGGGTAGTGGCCGATTTGGCGCTGCCCATCGCCGGCTTGATCAGCCCGAGGCCCCTGGAACAGGTGGCGGAGGCCTATGGTGCTCTCCAAGCAGCTTATCAAGGGCTGGGGGGAACCTTACGAGATCCTTTCATGGCCCTGTCTTTTCTGGCTTTGCCGGTTATCCCGGCCTTGAAACTCACCGATCTGGGGCTGGTGGACGTGGACCGTTTCCAGATAGTCCCGCTCTTCGGGGCGGACTAATTCTCTTAATACTGTGGATTTTCTCCGCGATCGTGGAATCTTGCGTCGAAAGAGAGCTACTCTATGAGTTTAGTCCTTACTGCTTCCGAGGTGATGCGGGTATTGGATATGGATCTGGCGCTGGCCGCGGCCCGGGATGCCTTTCGGGCTTATGGTGAAGGCCGGGCGAACATGCCCCCCAAGGCCTATTTAACTCTGGCTCACGGAGACTTTCGGGCCATGTACGGTGAAATTTTCTTGCCCGAGGACCACATCTGCGGGTTGAAGTGGGTCAATGTCCATCCCGATAACCCGGCCAAAGGGTTGCTCACCGTGATGGCCAAGATCCTCCTAAATGACCCGGAAACCGGTCTGGAGTTCGCCGACCTGGACGGGACCCATGTCACCGACTACCGCACCGGAGCCGCGGGTGGAGTGGCAGCCCAATACCTGGCCCGGGCCGACGCCACCCGGTTGGGACTGATTGGGGCCGGGGCCCAGGCTCGTACCCAGGTGGCGGCTATTTTGAAGGTGCGGCCTATCAGGGACATCATGGTGTTCGACCGCCATCTGGAACACTCTCAGGCCCTGGCGGATGAGTTGGCCATGACCTACGGCATAAAAGCCCAGGCTGCCAGCGCCGCCGCTGAGGCTGTGATGGATCGGGACATCGTGGTCACCACCACCCCCAGCCGGACCCCAGTGGTTAAGCGGGAATGGGTCTCGGCCGGCACCCATATCAATGCCATCGGCGCGGATGCTGCCGGCAAACAGGAACTGGACTCGGCCATCCTCACCGGCTCCAAGGTGGTGGTGGACGATTGGGCCCAGGCTTCCCACTCCGGAGAAATCAACGTTCCCCTGGCCCGAGGCGGACTGAATCCGGAGCAGGTCTATGGCTCTTTAGGAGAAATTGTGGCAGGTAAGAAGCCAGGGCGCACAGCACCGGAAGAGATCACCGTGTTCGACTCCACCGGCCTAATTATTCAGGATCTCGCCCTGGGGTTGGCGGTTTATAAACGCGCCTTAGAGAAGGGACTGGGAGAAGAAAAGGATTTTTTGAAATAATCAAATTAGGGAACTTACCAATAACCGGGTGATCTTGTTAAACCGCAATGAAAAATTCTCACGGCTATTTACAAACTAGGATATGGTGGTAAAATAGTCCCGTGACCAAGCGAGATGGTGTTACAGCAAATTAGAGATCAGATTTTTCGCACCCTCGGCACCAGCGGGTGTATACACACTGCAAGTGAAAACAGTAGGCGGGCGGATAGCTCAGTTGGGAGAGCATCGGCCTTACAAGCCGGGGGTCACAGGTTCGAGCCCTGTTCCGCCTACCAGCCCTGCGGGGGCGTAGTTCAGTTGGTTAGAACGCCGGCCTGTCACGCCGGAGGTCGCGAGTTCGAGTCTCGTCGTCCCCGCCATAATGAAATCAATGGGTTAGGCCAATCGGCCTAACCCTTATTTATTTCCCCCCAACACTATCCCCAACACCCAAATACAAAATCATCGAAAATCGGGCCAACGGAGGCCGTTCTTCTATGGGATAGGAACACCCGGACGAGGGGGTCTGTCATGGCGATAATAAAATTCCAAATAGATTATTAGTTCGGAGAGTAAGCCGGAGAGGCCATGCTTCCGGCCAGCGAGGAGAACTCCAATTTTGAGTGGTAAGTTGCTCAGGTTGCCTCTCAAATGCGCCACGCATCGTCTGAGCCACGATCTGGGGTAAGTCAATGGAAGGGGGGGGAGGGGAGGTAAAGGGTGGGTGCGCTCTTGGCGGGGAAGGCCGGCCAGAAGAAGGTCGTCAGAACCCCATGCCTATTTTGTGATGCCTGATGCTTTAGCCATCAGCATTATCCCTTCCTGATCTGGCTTTAGTTGGAAACCGGAACACCTCTCTTACGCCTGTGTAATCGCTCTCCCGGGTCCGGCTCACAAGGTTCAGGACTCCGCCCTGGTCTTTGAGGAAGGTATTGGCCACGGCCTCCAAAATGACCCCTGCGGCGTAGTTGGCCCCCAGAATTTTCCAGGGTGAGAAATAAGTCAGATTTACCAGGTTGATGATTTAGCGGCCACGCAGTTCCGCCTCGATGATCCCAGGTAAGGGCAAAACTTTAGCGTTTCCTTGATAGAGGTAAAAATCATTCTATTAAGAATAACTATAATAAAGAAGCAGCTTCCCCGGATTTTTTAATCCCGCGCCTGTTTGTGAATAGAAGTCCAGATCCTCTCAACGGGAGTGCAGGACCGGGCTACGGCATCCCCCGAAGGGACGAGGACGGAGACCATCACGAGAACGGACGAGAGCGTGAAGTCAATAACCTGCTGACGGCACCACTTACAACATGGTGTAACGCGCCCCGACTCCGCTTCGATAGGCTCGCACTGCTTCCGGCGAGTTCAACCACGACGACTCCCGGAGGCCTCTGCGATGTCTGCGGCAAGTTCTGGTGCGGTGATACTACGATCTCGTCGCTGAGGCCCCGTTATGCATTCGGGTTGACGTCCACCAGGCGGCTTATGACGGAGTCCCTCGGTACGTTGCATATCGATGCGACCTGTTTCGGATCAAATCCCAGACAGAGGGCGAGCAGCTGGTTGTAATCGAAAACCGGTATCTTGTAGCGCTCTTCGCCAACCTGTTCATTGAGGGTATTCTGAACCCTTTCCATATGCATCAGACAGGTGATACAGGAGACTGCGATAAAATCGGCCTTGGTTTCATCGAGTATTGCATCGAACTTGGTTTTGGCAAACTCGATAGCCTGCTCCGGAGTGCTTTTCATGAATCCGCCGGCGCCGCCACAGCATTGCAGTTCACGACTATAGCCGTCCACCGTGGCACCAAGCGCCTCCACCAACCGCCGCATGCCCTCCGGCGCCCTGGCGGATTTTTCAAACCCCACGACCTCACTCGGGAACAAGGTATGGCAGGGATACTGGACGATACCATGGAGTCCCTTCAGACTCTTTTTGAGCAGCGAGGCAATCTTCTCCGGGCCTATTTCCCTAAAGAGGACTTCCGACACATGGCGTACCTTCGATTTTCCCGTGACCTGCCGCCCGGTCGGCTCGAGCAGTTCATTGGTGTGCGCCAGCTTTTCAGCATCATGCATCAAATGCTCCCGTCCCATGCGCAGGGAACTGTAACATGAACCACACTGCACAACGAAATCACACCCCTTCTGCTCGGCAATGGAAAGATTCCAGCCGCTAGTCGCCATCCAGGCCTCCTCATCGGCAGACGGGAAAGCACCGAATGCCGGACAGCAGACATAGTTGTCGGCATCCACCAGATCAATGCCCAGAACGGGCATTGACGCCCTTATGGCCCGCTCCACATCCGGTCGGATGGCAGGTGTATTACAGCCCGGGAAGAAACATAATTGCATCTCTTTGTCCTCATGTGTATGAAATGATCGCTCAAAGCCAGGCGGCGACCGATCATTTTCACAGTTCACCTATGATTGTGAAGGAAAACAACCAGGTTCAACTGAGAGTCACTTTTTTCATCCCTTGAACATATAGTCGTTGTCGCTGAGTAGCTCTATCTTCATGAGCATTTCACGAAACAATTCCAGTTGCTCAGGATTGTTGGTTATGGTGGGTAGGGGGGGCAACCCCAAGGACTCGCGTAACTCGGTGTTCACCCCGACAGCCTGAGTATAGCCCCGCTTGTAGATCTCGACGATTGCCGGCGGGATCAGGGTCTCATCGTTTCTGCACTGCCATTGCCGGATGGCGAGAATCATCTCGAACGGCATGACATCCATCGGGCACATCTCCTCACATCTTGAACAGGAGACACAGGCCCATGGAGTGTCATCTGCGAGGAGCTCCTCCTCAAGTCCCAGGATCACCTTCCGGGCCAGATTTCTGACCAGGAGCGGCGGATCCCCATGGGAGGCAGGACATCCGGATACGCAGGTGCTGCAGTTGAAACAGTAATGGAGATTACCTGTATTGTAGATATCTTTCCAGAGATCCTTGGTCGATCCTTCTTGTAAGTCCATAATCACCACCTCTTATCCCACAGTTGACGAGAGAAGAACATCCATGAGCTTTGCATCAATGACAGCCATCAACTGTTTGTCACTCCAGCCTCTGACCTCAGCCGCATTGTTCTGGCACTCAACCGCACACATGCCGCAGGCCTGACAGGCGGCAGCATCGACCTTGATGCACCTATCCACCTCATCATACGATCTCGCCCCATACGGACAGATGTTTACACATCTCTGGCAACGGATGCAGAGGGCGTCTTTCACCATGGAAGTGACCGCGGCCGTATGCACCTCACGTCCGGACAGATAGGTATAGGCCTTCTGGGCCGCGGCTTCGGCCTGCAGGAGCACACTCTTTAACGGCATCGGCGAATGGGCCGTACCGGCAAGATAAAGTCCAACTTTCTGGAATTCAATCGGACGCCATTTGGAATCCGCTTCGGCTAAGAACCCGTCCTCGGTCAATGAAACACCGAAGGCCTCGGCAAGTCTCTGGTTGGACTCTTCCGGATCCACGCCGGTGGAAAGAACCAAGAGATCCGCAGGCAGCTCCATCTCTTCTTTCAGGACAGGATCCATGAATTTGACGACCGGTTTGCCCTCGACCATCTCCACCTGAGGCTTATCATCCAGGCTGTAATTCATAAAAATAATCCCGGCTGACCTCGCCTTGGTATAGTACTGCTCATAAAAGCCATACGTCATCATATCGCGGTAGAGAATGAAGACCCGGGCATCGGGATTTTTCTCCTTGATCGTCAAGGCATTGCCAATCGCGCCCATGCAGCAGATGCGGCTGCAGTACCGGCGCCCTTCCTTCTGCCGTGAACCCACACACTGGATCATCACGACATTCTCGACTTCACTGGCATCGATATCACCGCTGGCCAGACCTTTCTTCAATTCAGCCTGGGTCAGCACCGTCTCTGAGGCCCCGTAACCGTATTCGGTGGTGGCTCCCTCATGCGCGCCCGTGGCCATGATCACCACACCGTGATGCAGATACGTGTTTTCGTCACTATCCTTACAATGCAGTTTTGACTCGAAGCAGCCCAGGGTGCCGACGGTTTTCTCAACCTCACAATTCAGATGGACCGTTATGTTCTTGCTTTCGAACACCCTCAGCTTCATATCCGTAGCCATCGCAATAGGAGCCAGTCCATCAACCGTATGCTCCACCTGAGTACCGAGATACCCGCCCAGGTGCGCTTCCTTTTCAACCAGATGAACCGGCACACCCCGATCGGCAAGCGACAGGGCAGCCTGCATCCCACCGATACCACCACCGATCACCAGGGCGGTCTGGTTAATAGGCAAGGTGCTCACCTGCAGCTCAGGTTTAAATTTGAGCTTTTCGATATCCGATTTGACTTCCCTCGCTGCCCGTAAGGTCCAGTCCCCGGTTGACGGCTCGACCATGCCTCTCCTGGCAATTCCGAACAGATCAAAGATCTCCACCATGGAGGAGTTGAATCCTGCCTGCCTGGCACTATTTTTCAGCTTCCGCCTATACATGAAAGGCTGACAGGCCCCAATCAGCAACCGATTGCATTTTGTCTCGCCGAGGATGTCAACGAGAGCTGTTTCTCCATCCGGCTTGCAGATGGAATCAATGACATGGATAGCACCCACTCCAGGGTAGCGTTTCAATTCAGCACTGAGAAGCTCATAATCGAGTCCTTCTGTCCCTGTCTTTTCACCGCATTTACAGAGGGCAACCGAGACTAAAGGCAGTTCCCGCCTATGGGCGGCCGGCTCGGCAATTTCCTCCTCCTGCATCGTGTCCACGCCCAAGGCGGTCAAAAATTTAGTTGCCTCGCCCGCCGCGGCAATACCGCTGGTCATTGCCTCACTGACATCCGTGAGCCCCATCAGGGAGCCGCAGAGAAAGAGGCCGGGTTTGCCGGCAACCCTGACCTTACTGGACTGCTCAGTATCAAGAAGACCGCGCGAATCCAGAGGTGCATTCATCAGATCGGCCCATTTCTTATGGGTCTCAAAGGGTATCTGGCCCGTTGACAGCACAACCAGATCGTAATCCTTCACAAAGAACTCGTTGGTCTCGGGATCGAGATAACGCATCTGCAGACTGCCGTCAGGCTTGAGCATAACCCCCTGCACCCGGCAGCGGATAAGCTTCACCCCGTGCTCGTCGACGGCCTTATCTCTGTACTGTTGGAAGCCTTTGCCAAAGGTCCGCATGTCCATATAAAAAATGGTGGTGTCAACCTCCGGCCCGCCTTTTTCCTTAGCCAGGACGGCCTCTTTCAGCGCGAACATGCAACATATAGAGGAACAGTAGTCTCTTTTCTGACGTCTGTTTCGAGATCCCATACACTGGATCCAGGCAATGTTTTTCGCAGGCCTGCCGTCGGAGGGCCGTCTGATCACGTCACCCTGATACGTACCGGAACCGCTCAACATCCGCTCAAAGGCAAGTGATGTGACGACATCCGGCGATACCGCGTATGACTTGGCATCCTCGAATTCCTGGGTATTATAGAGCTTCACACCGGAAGCCAGGATAATGGAGTGGACCTCCCTGGTCTCCACCTCGTCTTCGGCATCCAGATTAATCGCGTTGGTCGTACATACCTTGAGGCACTCACCGCAACGGGTACAGGCCTGTTTGTCGATGAGCAGCAGCTTCGGCGTATTATGCGGGACCGCCTGGTAGATTGCCTTCCGCTTGGTCAGCCCCTGGTTGAACTCATCTGGGACCTCGACCGGACAGACGTCGAGGCATTCTCCCATCTCGTTGCAGATGGCCGGGTCGATGGAGCGGGCCATCTTCAGCAGGTCAACCTTGTAATTCCCCGCATCGCCTGAGACCGAGGTGATCTTCGTAAACGGCAGGATCTCGATGTTTTCATGAAACAGGCTTTTTCGCATACAGTACTGCGAAGCATACTCGCGGCCCACCAGGGGCAACATTCTGCACATGCCGCAATGATCCGTCGGGAATTGGTAATCAAGTTTGGCCAGGATACCACCCATCTGGGGGGAATCATCGGTCAGAATGACCTTATAGCCTGACTCAGCTAACTCTATGGCCGCCTTGATCCCAGAAATGCCGGCACCAGCCACCAGGACTGTGCCTGTAGGCTTCTTTTCAGCCATAATACCGCTCCTATTTGACTTGACCGGTCACTTCAACCAGCTCATCTGATTTGAATCCAGCCATCGGCTGTTCTTCATCGACCGATCGTCCTGCCTGATAGTTGAATCGGGCCTGAGTCTTATCGGCACATGTCCTGAACAACGGCATCAGATCAATACCATTCGGGCAGGCACTCGTACACTGACCGCAACCGACACAGAAAAGGCTCATATGGGTCAAGCGGGTCAGATGAAAAAACAAGGTGTCGTTAGGCATCTTCAGCCTACCGTTTTGATCCGCCCACATCATGAACTGCTCGCCGGTGTGCCGGAAGGTATCCGTGATGAATACACATTCCTTACAATAGCAGACCGGGCATGCAACCCGACAATTGTAGCAGTTGACACAGGCAGCCAGTTTGTCTGCCAGCGCCTCAAAGCTGCTGGTGTCAGCCCGAAATTCAGCAAATTTTTTATCCCTGGCCTCGGTACGCACCGCAACTAGCTTCTTCACCGCCTCGTCCCGGCCGGCAGGAGCTGCACCCGCCTTCAAGCCTGATTTTTCCAGTGCTTGCTCACCTTTTTCGGTTATGGCTTCGATGAAGACAGCGCCGTTTCCCGCGCCTATGGCACACAATCTCATATCGACATTGTCAGCCGTCGGAAATTCACAGATCTTACAGGAGCCGATGATATCGAAATCCGACATGGAGGTCTTTCCGGCCTGGGCGTTCTCCAGGAAAGACTCGGATGTCCCTCCCTGCTCCTGGAATTTGGCAAAATCGGTATTTTCATAGCGGCCGAGACAGTCCATACCGATCAACAGGACATCATCGAGGTTCACTTGCTTTAATTTAGCGAGCTCAACCACAGCCCGAATCTCACAGGGGCGCAGGACCATCGCAACCTTGCGGCCGGATGGGCGCGAGGTAAGCGATGAAGCAATTTTTGCACCACTTACGGCAGCGATCGGGGCAAAAGGATCCACCTGAGCGGTATGGTCAGCAGAGGTAACGAGGGTAAGTCGGACCCCTTTCTTAGTCTGAGCCATCGGAACGAGGACAGCATCAACCGCACTATTTTCAAGCATGCGTTTGGAGAATGCGGCCAGTTCCTTATTCAATTCGTCTTTCTTAAATGACAATTTTGCGAATTTAGCCATTTTCAGTCATCTCCGTGTCTTCAAACTGCCATACTGATATTCCGAAGGGGGCTTGGTCCAAGCTGTTTCAATTTCGCAGTCATTTCATCTGCGACTTCCTTCAGCATGGTTCCCTCACTAGCGGCGATCCACCGAAGCCAGAAACGCTCTTCACCAATCCCATACTGTTTCAGAACCTCGGTGTGGAGCGCCACTCGGCGCCGTGCCTTCAGGTTGCCATTGATGTAATGACAATCCCCAGGCCAACACCCACCGATCAAGACACCATCCGCGCCATTCAGGAATGCCTTAAGGACGAATTTTGGATCAACCATGCCACTGCACATAACCCTGATGATCTTGAGGTTGGGCGGGTATGAAAGACGTGAAGTACCGGCAAGATCGGCGGCGGTGAATGTGCACCAGTTACAAAAAAACGCCACTATTTGGGGTTCAAACTCGCTCATCGCACAAAACTCCTTAGTGAAATAAAAGCCCGTCTATTTCGGCAAAGATCTGCTTATCGGTAAAGTGCCTCACCTTGGCGGCGCCGCTTGGACAAGCGCCGGAGCAGCTTCCACATCCTTTACAAATAGCACTGTTGACCTCACTGATTCCGGCATACGTATTGAATTCAATGGCCGAATAGGCACAGAGCCCGATACAAAGTTGGCAACCGACGCATATGTCAGGATCGATACTGGATATCATGGGCGGGATCTCAACCTGACCCGCGGCGCTCAACGCCAGGCATTCCGCTGCAGCTCCCTGCGCCTGGGCAACTGTATCCGGGATATCCTTCGGTCCCTGACAAGCCCCGGCCAGGAAGACTCCGCTCGTGGGGGTGGATACAGGTGCCAGTTTTGGATGCTGCTCCTGGAAGAATCCGTCCGCACCGATACCTATCCCGAACTTCCGCATGACATCGGGGGCATCCGGCCTGGCTTCCATAGCGGTACAGAGGATAACCATATCCACCTTGATCTCGATCAGGCGGTTGGAAAGCGTATCTTCTCCCTTAACGGTCAGGATACCGTTCTCATCCTCGGTGATGGAAGCGGCCTTACCGCGGATCATCTTGACTCCTTCGGCCTGGACCTTCTTGTAGAATTCCTCATATCCCTTGCCGAAGCAGCGCATGTCGATATAGAAGTTATAGATCTCAGTATCATGCCCGCATTTATCTTTGAGCAGATGCGCATACTTAAGGGCATACATGCAGCAGGTGCGGGAGCAGTATTCATGGTAGTTGTTGTCGCGGCTGCCTATGCAATGGAGAATCGCCACGCTCTTCGGCGCATCGGTGAACTTTAGCGGATCTTTCAGATCACGTTTCCTGAGTTTGCCGGCTGTCGGCCCGGTAGCATTGGAAAGACGCTCGAATTCGATATTGGTAAAGACGTTCCGGTACTTGCCGTAGCCGTACTGGGTCATCTTGACCGGATTCATCGGATCGAAACCGGTAGCAATGATGATGGAGCCGACGTCGATGGTTTCCTTCTTATCGATCATCTCATGGTCAATGGCGCCGGCCTTGCACTCAGTGACACAGAGCTTGCACTCGCAGCAGCCGCCGCAATCCACGCAGCGGGCCGCCTCTGCCCTGGCCTGCTCCTCAGTGAATCCCAGTTCGATTTCATTGTAATTGTTGACGCGCTGGGCGACCGGCAGGACAGGCATCTTCGCCCGGGGCAGGCACACGGCATTTTTCGGAATCCCCTTCCAGTTACTCCCGGTCGGTTTGCCAGGTCTGTTTTCCGCCAGCTCCTCGTCCAGCAGGTATTTTTCTATCGAAATAGCCGCCTGCTGTCCCGCTGCCACTGCCTCAACGGCGATGGACGGACCGGTAAACAGGTCGCCCCCTGCAAAGATACCCGGGAAGGTTGTCTGATATGTCACCGGATCGGCTGCAACCGTCCCCCACCGGGTTAATTCGACCCCGGTCGTGCCTTCCAGGAAACTGGTGTTGACCCGCTGACCGATGGCCGGAATAATCATGTCACATTCGACATCAAATTCCGAACCGGCAACCGGGACCGGTCTCCTTCTGCCGGATACATCCGGCTCACCAAGCTCCATCTTGATGCAACGCAGCCCGGAAACCTTTCCGTCTTCGGTCAGGACCTCAACGGGACTCACCAGCAGTTCGATTTTGATGCCTTCTTCCTCCGCGGCCTGGATCTCATGCTTTGTTGCCGGCATCTCCGACCTGCTCCGCCGGTAAAGCATCTTCACCTCGGAGGCGCCCTGCCTGAGGGCCTCACGGGCCGCATCGATGGCCGTGTCGCCACCGCCGACCACCACGACCTTCTTGCCGGTCTTGACGGGTTGCTTGCAATTGAGCAGGCCGAGATAATCGACGCCGTGCAAGACGCCTTCGGCATCCTCGTTCACGATGTTCATCTTCATGCTATTCTGCGCACCGACTGACAGATAGACGGCCTTAAATCCCTCCTCAAAGAGACCGGCAACCGGGCGGTCCTGGCCGATGGATACATTCAGTTGAATATCCACGCCCAGCTTCTTGATATAGTTGATCTCCTGTTCGAGGATTGCAGGGGGCAACCGGTAGTCCGGAATACCGGCACGGAGCATGCCTCCGGCAAAAGGCGCCCTTTCGAAGATGGTCGGATGATACCCTTTTTTAGCCAGGAAATAGGCGGCGGAAAGCCCTGCCGGACCCGCACCGATGATGGCCACCTTCTCAGTTTCAGGCTTCTTCTCGATTGCCGGAACCGGCAATGTGTCCCAATCAACCTGGTCTGCAGCGAACCGTTTCAACTGGCAGATCGCCAGCGGGGAATCAACCTCCTGCCTGCGACACTGGACCTCACAGGGAGCGGGACAGATACGGCCGAGCGAGCCGGGAAGCGGCATCGTTTCCATGATCAGGTTGAGTGATTCCTGATACTTGCCGGCCTTAATCAGGGCGACAAACCCCTGAATATTGATACCGGCCGGACAGGTCTGCACGCAGGGAGCCCGATCTTTTTTATCAATCGCATAGCGAACTGGCACAGCCTGGGGGAAGGAGATATAGACGGCCTTGCGCATCTTCGACCCGACATCCCATTCGTTCGGGGCCTCGACCGGGCAGACCTTGGCACAGTCTCCGCAACCGGTACAGTTCGTCCCCACATAGCGAGAGCGCTGATTGACATTGATTTTAAAGTTGCCGACAAAACCGCTGACACTCTCTACCTCGGTATTGGTCATTAACTGGATGTTCTTGTTCTGGCCGACGGCCACCATTTTCGGCGTACCGATACAGGCCGCACAGTCCAAAGTCGGGAAGGTCTTGTCATACTGGAGCATGTGACCCCCAACTGTTGGCTGCCGTTCCACAAGATAGGCCTTATTGCCGGAACTGGCGATCATCAGAGCCGCCTGCATGCCGGCGATACCGCCACCGACCACCAAGGTGTTCGGATTGACCGAGAATGTGCTCGGGAAGAGCGCACTCTGATTCGTGACCCGCATCAG
This sequence comes from Desulfobaccales bacterium, assembly GCA_041648175.1. Lineage (NCBI taxonomy): Bacteria > Pseudomonadati > Thermodesulfobacteriota > Desulfobaccia > Desulfobaccales > Desulfobaccales bacterium. The sequence goes on from JBAZPO010000002.1 coordinate 60,649, forward strand.
ACCGGCCCTGACGAGGACGATCGCCTTTGCCGTAGCCTCATCCTCGTTTTCCGTCACCCAGGATCCATGTTCACGGACACAGACCATATGGAAGGCCCGATAAGGATTCAACCCCGCCCTCTGGCAGGCGGCCCGAAAGGTTTTTTCATGCATGCGAGGCGAACAGGAGGCCACAACCACATGAGTAAGGTTTTGATTCTTGATTTCCTTTTCGATGAGATCCTGTCCCGGATCCGAGCACATAAACAGATAATCTTTGGAAACTACGACACCCGGGAAGGCGGCCGCATATTGCGCCACCTCCTCTACTCTGACACGATAGGCAATGTTGATGCCGCAGTGGCAGATGAAAAACCCGATTCGCTCAGACATGAAGGTCCTCCTGAGAAAGCCTCATATGGTTTTTTCCGGTTTTGGCAAATGTATCCGACAAATCAACTGACTGCAGAAGCAGTTCCGTTATATCCAGGACTTTTATCTGGTTTCCGACCCCTAGTTTTGTGATGGCCTCATTGAGGGTTCGAATGCAGTAAGGACATGCGGTGGTGATCACGTCCGCACCGGTCGCGATGGCCTCTCTGACCCGAATCTCTCCCAGACTTTCTTTGGCAACGCGGTCCTTCCAGGGCCCGCCGCTGCCGCCGCCACAACAGAAGCTCCGCTCCCGGTTATTCTGCATTTCAATCAGGGTAACGCCGGGTATGGCTTCAAGGATTCTCCGGGGCGCCTCATAAATGCCAGAATGCCTGCCAAGATAGCAGGGATCATGGTAGGTCACTTTGAGATCAAGGCTGTTGACGGGTTTGATGGCACCCTTGACGATGAGTTCATCCAGAAGCTCGGTAGAGTGAGTCTGGGCTATCTGCTGTAGCCCTGCATAATTTTTCTTGAATGAATTCAGACAGTGAGGAGAGGTGGTCAGGATCTTGTCCACACCAGCCGTAAGAAACATCTCGGTATTCTTTTTGGTCAGATCGGCAACCACATCTGCCGCGCCGATCTTATCGACCACATCACCGCAACAACTCTCCTTGGTTCCAAGAGTTCCATAGGAGACCCCGGCATGTTCGAGCAGGCTCAAGAGCGCGAGGCCTGCCTTTTGGCTGCCTTTATCATTGCTGGTATCATAGGCGGTGGTACAGCAGGTGAACAGGCAATACTCATGTTCTTGGGTATACGTGGGCAGGTTGACGCCCTGGGCCCAATCCAGGCGATTTGCCGTTTTTCCTGCCCACGGATTGCCGTTTTGCTTCAGACTCTGCACCGCGGCATTATAAGATTTCGGCAGGGCTCCGGCCTCGACAACATGGCGGCGGACGGATTTGATCAGGTCAAGTATGCCGATACCGCGGGGGCACTGCTCGACACAGCTGTTACAGGATGCGCAGGTCCATGCGGCCTCATCGACGGATACGTTTGAGGACCTGTCCAGAGAGATATCGCGAAGGATCTTCCGGGGACTGTAGCTCGTAACCTCGCCCCAGGGGCAAACCCCGGTGCAGGCGCCGCACTGCATACAGCTCTCGAAGGTCGCACCGATATCTTTCCGGATCGTAGACAGGTCAACCTGAGAGTCACGCAGGGCCTTTTCTTTCAATGTGGTCAGGAAGATGGCTAAAGGCCGGTACATCAGATGGGAGAGTTTGCCAAAGGGCAGCATCAGGGTAAGCATGCCTACAGTGATCGCAAGGTGTATCACATAAGCCGTGTAAGTCATGATCGGCAGCCCGGCCAGCCGGAAAAAATGGACCAGAATACCAGTGACTGCGATGGCGACAATCAACACCAGGAAGAACATATCCGTAAAATCCGAATACCGGTGGAGCTTCTCTTCTTTCTTAAACCATCGGCTGTACAACATGGTTGTGGAGCCAACCATCAAAGCTATGGTGGCGTAATAGCCCAACAGCCGGGTCCAATGCCAAAATGGGTGGACAATATCGGTCTGGAAGGCCGTGAGAGCCGCCATCACCAGGATCTCCATCGCCACCCAACCCGAGAACAGGAAGACATGCCGCCACCAGGCGCTACCTGGGCCGGTTCCGCATTTCCGCCAGCGTTTCTGGGTGAAGTAATTGATGAAGAACACCGGCGCCTGGGTCAAATAGAGATGCAGCGGTATCTTCGTGCCCTGCATGATTCCATAAAACATGTAGGCCGCATTCGAGAACAGCATCACGAAGACGAATCCCATCATGATCTGGTCGCCGAGGTGGATCCAATGAACCGGAGCGAAGGTGTTGAGTTCCACGCGATCGGTAACGACCGGCCCGTGGAAGAGGAGGAAAAGCAAAATGACGAATAGCCCAACGCCGAGAAAAGCCCCGACCTCTGTTTTGGGCGACGTATAAAATCTGCTGGCAATTCCTGTCCAGTCATACTGGGTCATCAACCAGCGGCGAGTCGCCATCATGGTCTCAGCGGGTTCCGCGCCTCGTGGGCAGTCGGTATTACAATCACCGCAATAGTAACAGAGCCAAGGTTCCGGAGATTCCAACAGCTTATCCCTCAGGCCGAGCTGAAGATAGCGATAAATTTTTCGAGGAAACGTGTTTTCCCCGGCTGACAAAGGACATGCGGAGGCACAGTTGCCACATTGCATACAGGCTTCCATGTCCCTGGCCCCAAGCCTCTCCACCTCGCGGTACAAGTCCGGGCTGACATTATTTTTCTTCACAATCTTCCCCTTGAAAGTCCACACGTGAGCGAATATGAAATCGCTCTTCAGACTGTCCCCAAAAGCATGTTATCAATACCGGGACTGAATAATGTTGAAGACCTTATTTAAATAATTTCCATTTTGTAATTGTTCCAGGATTTGGGTATGGGCCAGACTGAAAAGCTGGGCAATGCTTTCATTGAGAAACAGGTCGATGGAGTTGCACCGGTTCTCAGCCCGGGCCTTCATGTTGTACATGATCTTGGCGGGATAACCCCTCCTGCCGTGCCTTTCTTACTTGTTGCCACAAGTTCTTCTTAATTCACCCTTAAGCCTATCCTCTTCCCGTTAAGGGGAGAAGGTATAAAAAGAAGGAACCTTTGGAGTTACTTTATCCGGCAACCCCTTTACATCTGCCTGGCGGCCCTTAAGAACCCGGAATTGGTCCGAAAGAAACCCGGGCCCAGGCCTATCCTGATTTGGCCAAGGCATACAGGGGGTAGCCGTCTTCCCAACGTTGGCGGATGAGCCGGTTATCCCGCAGCAATTCGTTCAGGACCGGGGAAACTTTAGCCGAACGTTCCCCTAAGGCCTGGGCAATTTCCGGGGGATTGAGGGGGCCGCCGCTCAAGGCGCCGATAATCCTGGCGGCCAGATATTCCTCCCGTAACACATCCTGCATGCTTTCGTCGAAATCTACGGCATTGTATTGGTCGCCGGGGAATTCCTTCTCCGAGGGCCTTCTCAAGCTCACCCCTAAAACCGAGCGCACCCGGGGCCGATGCATGGTGGCATGGGCCGCCAGCAGCTTCTTCTTTTGGTCTTCGGAGCGGACCAGGGGCCCCATATCGTTCAGGTGGTCCAGGAAGGCATCAGTCATGCGCACAAAGGCCTCAGGCTGGTTCACGTCCACATACCCCAAGGCAATTCGTTTCCTTTCCAGGCCACACATGGCCAGCAGCTTCTTCATCAGATCAACCCGGTGCCAGGTGTGATCCACGCCGTAGCCGCAGTGGCAGGGGGCGGTGGGCGGACAGCCGGCCAGAAGGATGCCGCTGGCTCCGTTCAGAAACGCCATGGACAAGATGGTGGGGTCGATGGAGCCCAGGCAGTTCACCGTGACCAGGTAAACCCGGCTGGAATAGGACAGCCCCTGAATGGCAGCCAGCTCAGCGGCACTCTGGCCGCCCCACCTGCACACAAAGGCCAGTATCTCGTTGTCTTGCATCCGGGAGAGGATGGCCCGGATCCGAGCTTCCAACTGATGCGCGCTGTTGTTGAGCAACTTCATGGCTTCATAGGGGCAGGCCGCGGCGCAGCTGCCGCCGCCGTCACAGGTATAGGGACTCTCATTCCGAGGAGTGGCCCCCCTACCGGGAAGGACATTTTCCACCCCGCCACAGATACAGATCTCGTTGCAGAGTCCACAGCCATCGCACAGATCCTGGTCCACCGTGACTAACACCAGCGGGCTGGCCAGGTCGCCTTTGCGGGCCTTATCCCGCAAGTGCAGGACTTCCCGGGCCGCATTTTTCCCCTGCTGCAGGGCCTCGCCCAGATCGCAGAGCTTCAGGGCCGAACCGGTCAAAATAAGCGATTTCACCGGCTTTCGATCGGGTTTCAGGGCAATGGGACCTTTCTTGAAACTGCCGTCGTTACGGGAGAAGATGGGAAGAACGCTCATGAGTTCCTGGGTTTTAGCACCCGGTTGCCCGGGAATAGCCGAAACCACCAGGGTATCCCAACCAATCTCATACTCCAGGTGATCATACGGGTTTACATAATGCAGGTAACCGGATTTCACCACCGGATGGATGTCGGGGTTATAGGGATAAAGCCCGATGCCACGCTGCTTGGCCGCCACCAGATCAGCTCCGGTCACCGGCAGCTTGACATCAGCCGGATAGAGCACCGTGGGCCTGACCCCGGGAAATTCCTGGACCAGGACCTGACTGCTGCGCCAGGCCGCGGCAGCGGAGAGTTCCTGGGCCAGCCGGTCTTGCCCTTGGTGGTTAACCCAAAACACTACACTTCCGGGGTTCATCCGTTTCCCGGCTAAGCGCTCATCCAGGTCCAGCTGGTCTATGACCCGACCGCCGCCGCCCATAGTCCAACTCTCTCCTGCGGCGTATTCCCGATCCAGGGCCAGGATGATGGCCGAACCCGTCATTTCGCTAGCTCCGTGGGAATTTTGCAATCCGACGCGGTAATTGCCCACCTGGCCCACCACGAATTCCACGGGCCGATCCGGGGCCATTTTCACCAGCGAGCTGGCGAAAACTTCGGCGAGCATGGCTTCCAAATCCTTAAAGTAGGTGCGGCTGCCGGGATAGGTGCGGTGCAGTTCTTTCAGGACGTCCCCGGGGTTGCGAGCGCTGGAGAATATCAGGCTTTCCATGCCATTATGGGCCAGTTCTCGGGCCGCGGCGAATCCGGAGATGCCGCCCCCCAGAATCAGGACCGGTCCCTGGAAATCCGCCAACCGTGGCGCATAAGGTTCCAACATCCCCAGGCTGCCCACTCCCCCCATCAACAGGGCGGCGGCTTTCCGGGTCAGCGCCGGCGCACCATCCTCATGAACCGCGGCGATGTGATCTTTCAAATTAATCAGATCAATTTGGGGAGCCGTGATGTCCAAGGGCTTCAGGGCCGCCGCGAATTTCTTCTTCATGATGCGGTCCGAACAGGCCCCCAGAAGCACCCTGTTGAGGCCCCGATCCTGCGCTTCCCGGGTCAAGGCCGCCAGCCCCGGCCCCTGGCAGAGGTAGGAGTGGATGCTGCAATGGCTCACGTCCGGGTAGCGGCCTAACTGTTCTTTCAGTTCAGCCAGGTTTAGCCTGCCGCCGATCTTTTCCCCGCAGGCACAGAGGAAAATCCCTAATTTCGCGTCGTCTTTCATGGGCGACTCCTCAATGCTGCCGATTCCCCGGCGCCGCTTGCGAAAATTCCACCTACTCTGACCTGCGCATAGAATCGTGCCATGGCTTCGGTGGGGCAGACGTACAGACAGATCCCGCAGCCGATGCACTCCGGACTGGGTTCATGATAAGAAGTGGTTACTTCTTTGTTCACGCCCCGGTTGCCGAAGGATAAGCTTCCGACCCCGGCCACTTCATCGCAAGCCCGGACGCAGAGGCCGCAGAGAATACAAAAGTTTTCATAGTCGCTGCTTTTGAACCTTGAGGGTGTGACGCCATAAGTCTTGGCCAAAGCAAGCAGGCGCTCCGAGCCGGGATGTTCGTCCACCAACTTTTGGAGGACCCAGCGGCGTAAGTTCTTGATGCGATCGGTGTCGGTGGCCACCTTGATGCCCTCCCGGATGGGATAGACACAGGAAGCTACCTCCCGACTTCTGCGCCCGTCGCTGACTTCCACCATACAGAGCCGACAGGCTCCAGAGGGCTCCACGGCGCCGTGGTGGCAGAGGGTGGGGATGTCGATGGCGTGCTCCCGAGCCACCTCCAAAATGGTCCAGCCATCTTCACCGCTGACTTCCAGGTCATTTATGGTGAAATTGATCATGTCCCATCCTCCACTTCAAAAAAATATGAAAATTTAAGTATGACTCCTTTACTTGTAGACATTATTTTATCAAAGTATGGAATCGTTGGCATCTTTTTTTTCATGAAACAGAGCATATATTCCATGACTTACTTTTTCGCTGAAGACGTGCGGCGAAATGCATTATGCCAAAGGAGATGACCCAATGTCAATTTTATGCTGGAGTGGCCGGTGAAGATATTTTGCCGGAATAAGCCCTCAAAGGGCTTCCCCCGGCAGGGGGGCGTTGACCAGGTAAGCTCCACTGCCGCAAATTTTAGGACCATAACTTCTTATGGTGTTGCGATTGCATCACCATTCCTTTGCTTATCTGCAGGAGGGACACCCGAGGGCAGGTGTCTTGCACTTTCAATTCAAGCATAACCCATCACCGATAAAATAAGCAATGTTCGTTCCAAAAAGAGTCTGCCGTCTCCTTTCGATTAACTTATTGGTTTAATTAAATAAATTTTGATAGTATTTGAAAAGCGGACGCTTTTGTCTGGCCATATGTCAGTAATTTTTACAGATTGTAAAGGGGGCCAAAGGAGAGCCCTTTGGGTTCTAATAAGGCGCGTACTCATGCACCCGACCTTGACAGCGGGTTTGCGTGGTACTTATCATGTAATATAGCCGATAAAAGGGCGAACAACTGTTCCGGTCATAAAAGCTATGCGGAGGATTGAGTGGCGGGAAGAACGATCTGGCAAGGGTATATTCATTTTGGGGATACGGATGTGCCCGTGAAGCTGCATACCGCGGTGAAGGAAGACCGGATTCAGTTTCACCTTCTCCACAAACGTGATCGTGTGAAATTGCACCAGCAGATGATCTGTGCGTATGAAAAAGTGCCCGTACCGTTGGAAGAACAGGCCAAAGGGTTTGAATTGGAGGATAGAAAATATATTCTTGTCGACCCTTTGGAGCTCGAACAGACCGAACCCGAAAGCAGCCGGATGATCGAAATCCACGAATTCGTCAAAACTGCACAAATCGATCCCATCTTTCTCGAGCGGGTGTACTATCTGGAACCTGATACCCTCTTGAAAGGATATAACGCGCTTGTCGAAGCGTTGCAGGAGATGGGTGTAGAAGGTATCTGCACCTGGACCATGAGGAAGCGGTCCTATCTCGGGGCCTTGCAGGCAAGCGGGCAGATCCTGCGCCTGAATACTCTGCGGTATGCCGACGAAGTGATTCCGGTAAAATCTCTTGACCTCCAGAAATTTTCTTTGTCTGAAAAAGAACTGAAAATTGGCAGCGATCTGATCAAACAGTTGACCGTTCCTTTTCAGCCGGAGAAATTCGAAAACGAACATCAGAAAAAGCTGCAAAATTTAATCGATAAAAAAGCGCGCGGAGAAAAAATTGCCATCCTGCGCCCCAGGCCCATGAAACGCACGGCACCGGATAAGCTGCTTCAGGCTCTGGAAGCGAGTCTGAAGAAAGTCGCCTAAATGAAGACCCTCGATTCGCAGAGGCAATGAAATGGCTGTGCAGGCAATCTGGAGCGGGACGATCAGTTTTAGCCTGGTAGCGATTCCGGTACAGTTGGTTAAGGCTATCGAGCCCGGGCGGGTCTCCTTGCATATGCTTCACAGCAAAGATTATTCCCCTCTCGCGAGAAGAATGTACTGTCCCAAAGAGGAGGTGTTAGTCCCGCCGGATGAGATTATCAGGGGATTTGAGATTGGACCCGGCCAATACCTACCGATAACGGACAAGGAGCTGGAATCCGTGTCTCCCGAACGGAGCCGCACCATCGAGATCGTCGAGTTCATCGATATGAAGGAAGTGGATCCTATCTATTATGATCACCCGTATTATCTTGTTCCTTCGAAAGGGGGCGAAAAAGCTTATCGGCTACTGGTCGAGGTGATGCGCCGAACCAACAAAGCCGGGCTCGCAAGATTTGTGCTGCATGAGCGTGAGTATCTCGTTGCGGTCAAAAGCACGGAGGGTGCACTGACCCTGATCACCCTGCATTACAGCGAAGAAATTCTTCCCGACGAAGACATCTCACCACAAGAAGGAAAGATCGAAGCCGAAGAGAAAAGCCGCATAAAACAGAGCATAAAAACAATGCTGGCGGACTTCAACCCGGTGCATTATGCGGACGAGCGCCGGAAAAAGATCATGGATCTCCTGCAGCGGAAGGCGAAAGAAAAAGCCCAGGTGGAAGCGCCTGTTGTAGAGGAAGAAGCGGGAGCAGGTCCGCCCGATCTGATCGCCGCTCTGGAGGAGAGCATGCGTCAAGTGAAACAGAACCGGTGAGCCAAAAGGTTGTCGAGATCGCCGGGAGAAGACTCTCGTTATCGAACCTCGAAAAAGACCTCTATCCCTCCTTTGGTTTCACGAAGGCCCAAATCCTGGAATACTACCGGCGGATGGCCTCGTTCATCCTGCCCCATTTGCAAGACCGGGCCTTGACCCTAAAGCGCTATCCCGAAGGAGTGGACCAGGATTTCTTTTTCGAGAAGCGTTGTCCTTTTCATCATCCGGCCTGGGTGAAAACCGCTGAGGTCCGCTTGGAGGATAAAGAGCAGATGACCGTCTGCCTGGTCAACGATCTCTCCACGCTGATGTGGGTGGAGAACCTTGCGTCTCTTGAACTCCATGTGCCTCTGGCCAGGGCCGCCTCCCCCGATACCCCCGATTCCATGGTCTTCGATCTGGACCCCGGCGAACCGGCCAACCTTCTGGATTGTGCCCGGGTGGCGCTGATACTTCGGGACCTGCTTAGCCCTTTGCGGCTTACCAGCTTGGTCAAAACCTCGGGCCAAAAAGGGCTCCATGTCTATGTCCCCTTGAACCGCGCCGAGACGACCTTTGAGGATACCAAGAAATTTTCCAAAGCCGTGGCCGAAATTATGCAAAAAAATTATCCGGATCTGGTAACTGCCAAAATGGCCAAGGAATACCGGAAAGCCAAGGTTTTTATCAACTGGGAACAAAACGACTCCAAAAAGACCATGATCTGTGTTTATTCTCTGCGCGCCAGGGAAAAGCCGATGGTCTCGTGCCCCCTGGCCTGGAGCGAATTGGAGAACTTGGCCAGGCAGGGCGACCCGGAAAAGCTTCAGGTCATGTATTCGGAAGCCGTGAGCCGGGCCGAAAAGCAGGGTGACCTCTTTCGAGAAGTGCTGGTGAAGAGGCAGAAATTGCCTCATTTATGATGGTTTCTTTGCACGCCATAGAGGGGAAATGCGCAAAAACAGGTTAGAAGCCTTCAGTGATGGCGTGATTGCCATTATTATCACCATCTTGGTGCTGGAGATAAAGGTTCCTCATGGCGAGACCTTTCAGGCTCTGGCGCCCTTAACCCCGGTGTTCTTGACTTATGTTTTGAGCTTCGGTTACCTGGGCATCTATTGGAATAACCATCACCACATGCTACATACCTGTGAAAAGGTGACGGGATCGATCCTTTGGGCTAACCTGCACCTCTTGTTTTGGCTGTCGCTCATTCCCTTTACCACGGGCTGGATGGGCGAAAACCATTTCGCCGCAACCCCGTCGGCCCTGTATGGGGTGGTTCTGCTCATGGCAGCCATCGCCTACTTTATATTGCAACATGTGATAATCGCCTCGCAGGGCCACGATTCGCTTTTGAAGAAGGCGATTGGCCGTGATTGGAAGGGAAAGCTGTCGACGGTCCTCTATGTCCTGGCAATCCCGGCGTCGTTCTGGTTGTGCTGGGTTGCGCAAGGTATATATATCTTAGTCGCACTGATTTGGTTGATCCCGGATCGGCGTATAGAGAGAATGCTTTCGAGCCAGAAAACCTGACTTTTGGCAGAAGTATTGGAGGGCGGGAAAGCGCAGCGCATCCCGCCTTCGGTAGCCTCAGCCCGGCGTTTGCAGAAGGGAGAACGAGGCATTTGGCCGCAACGCTTTTGTCACTTTACGAGGGTCGCGCCTTGGCCGTATTCAAGCTTTCATCGATACGTGGAACGCGGCATTTATAACCTTGAATGGGCGGCAGATGATAACGCTCGAAGTCTAGAGATAGAATAATTCTAAAAGCGGGATGCGCTTCGCTTTCCCGCCTTACGGGCTACAGGCTATGCCCCTCAGTTCGCCTGTCTTCTCGCTGGCGAGAGGCAGAACTTCGAGCCCATCCTTCCCGCCAAACTTCCCTTCGCATATGTCACTGATTCGGTAGTTCTTCGAGATGAACGCCTTGCGAGCACCACTGAACTCGTCGAAACCAAGCACATAGACAACGAGTTCCGCTTCCTTTCCGAGCGACAAGAGGACCTCTAGGGTCGGAGTGCGGCCGTTCAGGGCAACCTGGAACTTGGCGCTGGACAGTTCCGGGGTGTCGTCCAAGCCGAGGACTACCATGCGATTGGCCCCTCTTGGTATCCGCGGCTCGTGAGTTGTATCGCTACTCAGAGTTACTATGGTCCAGGTATCCAAGAACTCAGGCTTATGCGACAGGTTGCGCACTCTCAGACGAGAAAACACATCGACATCGATTGCGTTCCTGCGCCCGACGTTCTTGAACTTGACACGATACCGGGGCGCCTCCCCAGGATAGAGCCCGGGGAGCTTGTTGATCTGCTCCGAGAATCTGAACTTCGGGACGACCACGCGGAAAACGATGAACCACGCCGCAAACGAAGCAGCAATCCCAAATGGGACACCCACTAGAGTTGACAGAAGAGCTCCTTCTATCGCGCTCACCGCTACGTCCCCCTACAACTAGACATCATCGTCATCTGACGGCGCTAACAATATTTAGATTCATATGCACAAGATATGAGATTAGATTTCCTGTCCTTATTAAATACCATGGCATCGTGTCAGCCGCTGACCATAAATCTTGAGATTTGGTCTTAATAGAGCCATGTTAGCATAGGCTCCGCCGAATCGGAATTTTTTCCTGTTTGGGAGACAAGGGGATAGCTACTATCTTGCCAAACCAGATTTTTCTAAGTTATATAAATTAATTACAGATAAGATTTGGATAAGGAAATGTGGTCTGGTAGGGGGCCTGCATTAAAAATTCGAAGATAAAGCATGTCAGCCCTTAGGCGGGAAACGAAGCGCATCCCGCCTTTAGCATTATATTTTGAGCAGTTGCTCCTGGGCCTTTGGCCCTTCCGTAAATCCTGACAAGTTCCTCCCGGGCGCCCCCCAACCTTGAACCTTGAACTTTTCCAACGGGTCAACTGTCTCTGCTGTTCTGGAAATTTCTCTTCCCCGGCCTTACCTTATTTTACATGTGTAACTTAACCGCTCTATCCCCGGACCGCCCGGCCGCCAAGCGGCACAAATGCGGTACACCAGCGGCGCTTAAGCGGTGTCAGACCGCTAAGTCTGCGTCACCTCAGCGGTCTAAAGTGAGCCAAATGAGGTACTTATGCGAACCAAACTGCGGATTTTTTTCAGGTGCCGGTACAGGATGGCCTCATGGCCCCCTCATTTCGCGCCGCAAGCCCTGCGAAAATGGTCGGCTAATTCCTAAAAACCGAGGAATATGCCTATCTTGGCTTATGTTCAATGGTTGCTTTGCCTAAGTTGTACTTATAATTGGTTTTTTCGCCGCCCATCTCAGCCCGGCAAACATTTTCGTTCCCAAGTGGCACTTGGGAACGAAAAAAGAGGCTAACGGAGAAGTTGCCTGCTCACGTCTTGACCACTACTATTTATGGAAAATGGACTTTCCGTATCCGGTCCATATTCCCCGGAGCTGTCGCAGGTTAACCCAATATGGGATTAAAGGAATACAAATCCAAACGAAAGTTTGAGAAGACTCCCGAACCGAAGCCGGTCCTGAGGCAGGAGGGAGACCATCTCATTTTTGTCGTTCATAAGCACGCGGCCCGGAGGCTTCATTATGATCTCAGGCTGGAGCTGGAAGGGGTGCTGAAGAGCTGGGCGGTGCCGAAGGGGCCTTCGCTCAATCCTGCCTTAAAAAGACTGGCCGTCATGGTTGAAGACCATCCGTTTGATTACCAAGATTTTGAGGGCGTTATCCCGGAGGGCAATTACGGCGCCGGCAGCGTTATCGTCTGGGACCGGGGCTTTTATCAACACCCCTCCGCAAGAGATAGAAAGGAAAGTGAGAAACTCCTGCTGGACGGATTAAGCAAAGGGAATATGAAGTTTGTGCTCGCTGGGGAAAAGCTAAAGGGTGAATTCGCACTGGTCAGAACCAGAATGGACGAGAAGTCATGGCTACTTTTGAAGAAAAAAGATGGCTATGCAACTAAAGAGGACGTTCTTCGGGAGAACCGTTCCGTGGCGTCCAATAAGACCCTGGAGGAAATTTCCGCAGCCAACCCTTCGATCACTTCCAGGCAAAAGGATCTAAACCAGATCCGCCTTACCGAAGCAATGGAGAGCGCAGACCTGTTGAATGCACCGGTCAAACCGATGCCGCACGGCCTGAAACCGATGCTTGCGACCCTGGTTAAAGAACCGTTTGATCATCCGGAATGGCTCTTTGAGGTGAAATGGGATGGATACCGGGCCATTGCCGAAATCCAGGCAGGCAAGGTTTCGCTTTATACCCGTAACCAAATCTCCCTCAATAAAAAGTTTTTCCCAATTGCCGAGTCGCTGCAAAAATTCGAATTTGACGCAGTTCTGGACGGCGAAATCGTCGTCGTGGATGATCAGGGACTTCCCGATTTCCAGATGCTGCAAAATTACCAAAAATCTGGAAGTGGTTATTTGATCTACTATGTCTTTGATCTCCTGTTTCTCCGTGGACATGATCTTTTGAGCCTGCCCCTGCTAAGGAGAAAAGAACTGCTGAAAGAAATTCTCCCTGTTGCCAAGGACATAAAATTCAGTGATCACGTCTGGAAAGAGGGCGTCTTGTTCTTCAATGTCGTCAAAGAAAAGGGACTTGAGGGGATCATCGCCAAACATTCTCAAAGTACCTACCGGATGGGCAGGAGGAGCCGGCAGTGGCTGAAGATAAAGACGCAACTCGCCCAGGAAAGCGTGATTGCGGGATTCACGGAACCGAGAGGGGGGAGAAAATATTTCGGCAGCCTGGTCTTAGGTGTGTTTGAAGGGGACGAGTTGATTTACATCGGTCATTCGGGAGGCGGATTCGGAGCGGAGAAATTAAGGAACATATATGAAAGATTGCAGCCCCTGATCCAGGAAGAATGCCCCTTTAAAATAGAGCCGACTACCGACACTCCGGTCACCTGGGTAAAGCCTGATCTGGTCTGCGAAGTTGCTTTCGCCGGCTGGACTGAGGATGGCCTGATGAGACACCCCGTTTTTTCAAGGCTGCGCGAAGATAAGGCTCCTCGTGAAGTGGTGCGCGAAAAGCCCGAAGAAATTTGACAAGTATCGGTGGCACAGGCTTTCCAGCCTGTGCATTTTGCAACTTTGCAACCTTGACCCTTGAGCTTTCATAAAATATGAAAATCTATGTCGGTACAAGCGGGTATGGGTACAAGGAATGGAAAGGTAAATTCTATCCGGAAAAGATCTCCCCCAAGGAAATGCTCCGCTTCTATTCGGAACGCCTCTCCGCAGTAGAGATCAATAATACTTTTTATCGCATGCCCACAGAGGGCGTCCTCGCATCCTGGGCCGAACAGGTTCCCGACGATTTTATTTTCGCCCTTAAAGCGCCTCAGGTCATAACGCATCGGAAGCGAATGAGAAACGTGAGCGGGGAGACCGAGTACTTATTTAGGACGCTTTCAGTTTTAGACAGGAAACTGGGGCCGGTCCTGTTTCAGTTTCCCGCGAGTTTTCATGCGGACCGCCCGCGGCTTAAAGATTTTCTCGACCTGATTCCCGGCAATATGTCTTGCGCCTTCGAGTTCCGCAGCCCATCCTGGCTCGATGTTGAAATTCTTGACCTCCTGCGTGGCAGAGGATGCAGCCTGTGCATCGCGGATGCCGATGAGAATCCGGCCGATGGGATTATCAATACGGCGCCATGGGGGTACCTGCGCCTGCGCCGTTCCGATTATACGGATGCCGATCTGTCACAATGGCTGGAAAAAATCCTTGCACAGAAATGGGAGAAGGCTTTCGTTTTCTTTAAACACGAGGAAGAAGCCAAAGGGCCAGAAATGGCGATAGGTTTTCGTGAGCTTACCGATTCAAGGGGAAAAGAGAATTCAAGACCGGGAGGATAATTAAGCGTTCGACGTGGGATATGATTGCGGGCGCATTTTTGGTATACTTTAAAAGTTTGCATATAATTTTTCAATTCCCCCGATGCCTGGAGCGGAATTAAGCCTCGGGCAGGGGAGAAACAAATATGGCTAAATGGATAAGGGGCATTGGTCTTGCTGCAGCCCTCCTCGTGTTTCTGCCGCTTTCGGGCCGAGTTTCAGGTGAAGAACAGATGAGCAGCATCCTGCGGGAGATCAGGCAGATTGAATTCAATCAAATCAACTATGATGAGCCGAGCCGTGACTACTTCGGCTATATCAAAGGTCACATTCCCATCCTCATTTCCGCTCCCCATGGTGCGAAGCATTTCAGAACCAAAGAGGCCCGCTGGAAAGAAGAGGACGCCTACACCGCCTCTATGGCCATAAAGCTCGGTGAGCTGACCGGGGCCCACGTCATGTATGTGAAGAACCGGGCGGGCGAGGACCCTAACAACGACGTCCAGACTCGCTATAAAGATCGCTTGAAGCAGGTGGTGGAGCAGAACCATATCAAGTTTGTCCTGGACCTGCACGGGGCCGGTAAGAGCCAGCCCTTTAAAGTCGATGTGGGGACCTTGAGCAACGACACCCAAAAGAGTTCCTGCCCCACCTTCAAAGGGACTATTGCCGAGGCGTTTCAGGGATATGAGCCCCAGATTTTCAACCAGAGGTTCAGTGCCCGGGGCTCCGGCACGGTCACCTGTTACGCCAGGAAGACCCTGGGCGTAGAATCTGCCCAGGTGGAGATCAACGCGAAATGCCGGATCGTGGAGTCCAAAACCTCCAGCTTCAAGGCGGATGGCCCCGCGGTGCTCGATTTAGTCGGAAGACTTGAAAAACTGATTCTGGCAATTAACCGTCAGATTGAGCGCAGCAGGACGGAAGCCTTACTCAAGTCTCCGTTTTAATACCCCCAAGGCCAGACAGTGTTTCCCATCACCGCAAAGTCAGCCAAGGTTGCATCTAAAGTACCAATGCCATAGTCAACATCCTTGAGGTCCTTCGTACAATCCAGTCGCCGGTTTACACCATAGGTTCGGGCGGAGCCGAGCCCTTCCGGCGGTAAGATACCGTGAGCATCCGAAAGCCCAGATCTGTCCGGGAAAAGAAATAGAGGCCGCCAAAAATCCCGGTAAGGACAGCGCCGGCCAGCCATTTATTATACCGCGTCCTGGAGTAGACGCCTCCTTTGCCAACCTCGGGTAATCTGTCAGGGGCTGTGGGCAGCCCGTATTGGGCAGCTAGCTGTTTGATGTTTTCCAGGTGGATCACCGGGGTGTCTTCTTGGAGAAACCGGGATACCACGAATTTCCCATTTTTTATCAGGTGATCCTGCGAGGGCGTCAGGCCAGATTTAATTAAGCCGCGCCTCCGGCGCTCGGCGCCTACTGCGGCAATTCCCCCGCCAACATTGATATAAGCCTTGGGACGCCCTTCCTTGAAATAGAGACTCATGCGCTGATCCACATTCTCATGCAACGTCGTGTCCGTGATCCGGGCCAGGCCATTTTTTTCTATCGCTTGGATGATGGACTGGCGTGCCGCTTCCGACATCTCTTTCCCCTTGTCGTATCTGCCACCGATGGATGCAGCCACGGAACGGAAGGGGAAGAGGTCCTGGTTATAGAGATGATGTTCCATATCAATCCACAGGAAATCTGGATCATTGGCGCCCCACTGCGACGAAGCGACCGAAGAGATTATGGTAGGTTTTAGATGCAAAGCCTTGAGGGCCGCGTAGAGCGCAATATTCATGGCGGGGAAGGAACCGGTTACGCTGACTGCAACCTGGTCGCCCTGACGGACACCGGCCTGTTCGAGAAGGTCGACGATGACTGCGGCGAAGTTTGGGTTTATCGAAGTTTGTTTAGCTTCGAGGTTGCCGGAGCTACTCGTGACCGGGCTTATGAAGCTGCCGATAAGCCCTGATTGGGCAGGATCGACCTGCGGTTCAAGAGGATCTCCCTTTTTCAGCCGCTCCTCCTTAATCACCGTCATGGCCTGCAAGGCCAGGTGAGACGCCTCCAACTGCGCTGCATAGTAAGGACTTCTCTCGGTGATCTGGAACCGCTCAACCGCCAGGTCCCCCCCGACTGCAAAGACCGCCACCAGGATAATGGCCAGAAGAGGAGTGCCGTGGGGCCGCCAATAAATTTTTTTCATTGATTCAGGGCCTCTCCGAATATAAGGACGAGGATAAGCCGGACAATGATGGCCGCGGTGAGCAGGGAACAGATCGCTTCAATTACTCCCTGCCGGTCTAGCCAAACCGCAATGAGTCCGGGAATGATAAAGCCTATGACGGCAAATTCCAGATCGGTCACCCCGGGATGGACGAAGTATCGTGCCAGCATGCCCATGAGGTACCCGGCCAGGATCATCAGGACAGTGCGCCGCCTCCCATAGACAATAACGAAAGAACCGATGGCTCTTACCAGAACAAAGGCGGCAAAACCCGTCGCCAGGGTCGTCACCACTATGACTGGCTGGGTGAGATAGAGGGCAAGATATCCCGGCACAACCAGACCTGCCCCGGCGAGACCGAATATTTCCGCCAGGAAAATGCTCACTACCAGGCCTATGCCGATGGAAACGGGCAGTAGCTCGATCATGGTAGTTCCTTCTTCAGGACCTCTTTCAGGATGCTCCGGTGACGGAAAAAGCGGCTAAGGCTGAGTCCCTGACCCTTGGTATTCCCCATACCCACTACCACCGCGGAGCTTCCGGCGAGCTCCACTATGTGTTCGAATAGGTCGCTGTCGCTTTTATTCTCCGCGAAGATCAGCTTATCTGCGGCAATGCCCCGGGATATGGCTGCTCTGGTAAAAAAATAGGTGCCCGTACCCATGAGGAGGTAGTGATTAGCGGGGGACCACGCGGCACAGGCTTCGCCAAGCTGTCGCGAACGGACTGGCCGGTCTGCCCGGCAATTGAAGATCACGATCCGTTTTTCCACGTCAGGATGCTGCTTAAGAGCAAGGTTCCAGATACGCTCGGTCGATTCCGGGTCGTTGGCCGCAAAGGCATTAACGAAGTAAATGTGCCGGCCGAAGAACCGGATTGTGGAGAAGGTGAGGGCTCCCGGGTCAGGTGCGGCCTTCCACATGCCCCGAAGCGCCATTTCGCGGGGCACTCCCAGATCGAGACAAACCTTGAGGGCCAGCGCCACATTTTCCTTATGTTCCACGTAGGAAAACCTGGCCATTTCCTCATCGGTAATAGCCGCCATATCTTCCGGTCCCACCGCGAATAGCCTGGTCCTCCGGTCCCGGGCCGCCTGCTCGAAGATAGGGACATGCCTGATGTCGGCCGTAAAAAGCTTGCCCCCGATTGGCGTCGTCCCAGCCAGGGCTAGCGCCACGTTATCCTCTTCCGGACCCATGACGTCAAGATGGTCTTCCCGCGCATTGGTGATAACTCCGTGGGTCGCACTGACGAAACTTGACTCGCAGAGCCACTGGAGCAGCGGCTGGAGCGCCATGCACTCCACCACCAGGACTTGGGCCCCGTTGGCGGCCGCAACGGCAACGACGCGCACCTGCTCGATGACATTGGCCCCCGCAGGTCTAAAGACCGGATACTCCACGCCGTCGGGCAGGATAAACCTGGCCAGAGTTCCGGTGGTTTTGGCGCAGGTCGGAATGCCCTGCTCCCGCAAGCCTCCCGCAATAAGCCGGACGACGCTGGATTTTCCCCTGGTGCCGTTGACGTGGATGCGGACCGGTATCTTCGCAATGTTCCGTTTATGAAAAAAAGCCTCCTGGACGCCCAGGAAGACCAGAACGACAAAGAAAAAAAGGATTATTTCTATCCCGAACATTTATTTCCGATTTTTTAAACTTAATATAATACCTACTTGTCAAATGACAATATATGAGCCGCAGATTGGATTCATAAGGGTTGCTCCCCCGTGTGCGGCTGAAACCCCGAGCACCTTCGGTGATCCATATGCATGCGGATACAATAGCTAAGATGGTCTCTCGCCTGTTTTTGTCGGCCCTCATCCTCCTGGTTGTCCTTCCCACCATCTCAGGAAGTCAGGCCCTGGAAGAGCAAAGTGCGCCCCCGCCACCTCCGGAGTTCAAGTCCGGAGTTATAGCTGCAGCCCACCCCCTGGCTGCAGAGGTCGGCGTAGATATTCTGAAAAAAGGGGGAAACGCGGTTGATGCCGCGGTAGCCACTGCCTTTGCTCTGGGCGTGGTGGAGCCCAATGCCTCCGGGATCGGGGGCGGGGGGTTCATGCAGATTTATTTGCCCAAGTTCTTAGGTGCGAAGGTGGTGACCATCGATTATCGCGAAATGGCGCCTGCCAAAGCGACCGCGGGGATGTTCCTGAAGTGGGGAGTCGACCAAATGAAGATTGGTCCTCGATCCGTGGCTGTGCCGGGAACCGTAGCCGGACTGACGCTGGCGCTCCAAAAATACGGCACTATGGCCCTGAAAGACGTCATGGAGCCTGCCATTCACCTCGCCGAACAAGGCTTTCCAGTTTCCAACCTTCTCAATAGCATGATGGCGAATAATGCCCCCAAGCTTTCGAGATTCCCGGCGGCCGCCAAAATCTATCTTAAGAACGGAGGCCCCTTTAAAGTGGGGACTCGCTTATACCAGAAGGACCTGGCCGAGACTTACCGTCTGATTGCAGCGCAAGGTCCAGAGGTTTTCTACCAGGGGGCTATTGCCGAGGCCATTGCCAATGAGATGCAACGATCGGGCGGATTGATCACCCGGGAGGATCTGGCAAACTACCGGGCCGTCGTGAGGTCGCCGGTCGAAGGGAATTATCGTGGTTATGAAATCATTTCCATGGGGCCGCCCAGTTCGGGAGGGACCCAGTTGATCGAGCTATTGAATATTCTTGAAGGACACGATATAGCCCGGCTCGGCCTGAACGGTCCCGAAAGCATTGAGATCATGACCGAGGCCATGAAAAAGGCATTCTCCGACCGGGCGCAGTATATAGGAGATCCAGACTTTGTGGAGATTCCCCTGGAGGAGTTGCTTTCCAAGGAACACGCGGAAAGATTAAGAAAGGGGATGAAAACTAAACCAAAGGGCCAGTTGCAGGGAAAATTAATTACGAGTAATTCTGCTCTTCAAGAGTCCGATCAAACCACCCATCTATCCGTTGCCGATAAGGATGGAAATCTGGTCGCCCTAAGCCAATCCGTTGATGCTTTCTTTGGCTCCGGGGTGGTGGTGCCGGGAACCGGAATCCTCTTGAACGACGGGATGGGGGATTTTGCTCCTCAGCCGGGCGAACCGAACTCCATTGCACCCGGGAAAAGGCCCCTGAGCAACATGGCTCCCACCTTGGTACTCAAAGACGGCAGGCCATATCTGGCCATCGGCATGCCCGGGGGGACCAGGATCACCTCGGCGTTGACCCAGGTTCTGATGAATCTCATCGATCATCAATTAACGCTGCAGGAGGCGATTAATGCGCCGAGGATTCACCGTCACACCGTAACCGGGGAGCTATTATTAGAATCCCGCATTCCCAACAAGGTTAGAAATGCTCTGGCGCGCCAAGGATATCCCATTGTTCTCAAGAAAGATTTCGATATCTATTTAGGCGGGGCCCAAGGAGTGATGATCGATGCAAAGACCGGTGTCCTTTCTGGTGCTGCCGACCCGAGGCGGGAAGGGACCGTCAGCGGATATTGAGAAGTCGCGAGTTCGAGTCTCTCGTCCCCGCCACATGAAATCAATGGGTTAGGTTTCAGTAAGAGAGCCCAATATTTCCGGGCATTTTGGATTGACAGAGGGGGCGAGAATGATTAAATAATACGGAACTCGGAAGCTACAACACCATCTCCTCAAACCGAGGAAAATTAATTTTTGTTTAGGAAGTTGCCTGCCGATAAGGACCTGAACTATGGCCCCCTATAATATTGTATTGGCCGACGATCATATTTTGGTGCGCCAGGGAATCAAAAAGATCCTCCAGGAAGACCGTGAGATGCGCGTGGTGGGCGAAGCGGCAGATGGGGTAGAACTTCTTGAATTATTAGGGAAAATAGCTCCTGAATTGGTCATTTTAGATATTTCTATGCCTCGCCTTAAAGGGTTGGCGGCGGCAGAGAGAATTAGGCATCTCTACCCTAACATCAAAGTGTTGATCCTGAGCATGCACCGGAGCAAAGAATACCTGCGCCAGGCCTTGGCGGCCGGTGTCCATGGCTATCTTCTCAAAGAAGATGCGGATGTGGCGCTCTTTGCCGCCATCGAGATAGTCCGCCAGGGCAAGATCTTCATATCGCCGCTACTTGAGGAATAATTGATAATATACTAAATTACTTATAACGTTATTTACTTATTATTAATATTTATTGTATCCCGGATAATATAATTATTTATATAATTACTTGAAGGTTTTTTTGCTGGACTCGTTTTAATCAACTCCCCTTCATTTTCCCCGGTCCTTCAACTTCCCTGTGGTCTTAACAAGCGTCTATCCGCGCCGAGTGGTTTTTTTATTCGTAATTCGCGGCAAATATGTTAATAATTATAATTTATGCAAATTTTCCCAACCTGGGGGAATGGTCGGCAGGCCACCATCACGAAGAGCGGTCGGCCATGGCCCCGGAAACGTTTCAGGCAGAGACCTTATGTCAGAGCTTTTATCCGGACGCGCAGGGGAGCGGCGGCTTTTCCTGGGTAATGAAGCCATTGTGCGGGGTGCCCTGGAAGCTGGGGTGGCCTTGGTCACAACTTACCCCGGGACTCCCGCCTCCGAGATCGGCGACCGGTGTTATGAGATTGCCCGGCAGACCGACCTCCGGTTCGAATTCTCCACCAACGAAAAGGTGGCCCTGGAAGTGGCGGCGGGCGCCGCGGCTTGCGGCTGGCGCGTGCTTACCGCCATGAAACACGTGGGCCTCAATGTAGCTGCCGATGCCCTCATGACCCTGGCCTATGTGGGGGTCAAAGGCGGCATGGTGATTGTCAGCGCTGACGACCCGTCGCTGTTCTCCAGTCAGAATGAGCAGGACAACCGCTACTACGCCAAGATGGCGGGCTTGCCCATGCTGGAGCCTGCCACCCCCCAGGAAGCCAAGGACATGACCCTGGCGGCTTTCGCCCTCTCCGAGGAGCTTAAGGTCCCGGTGCTCTTGCGCACCACCACCCGGGTTAACCACACCCGGGGCGGGGTGACCCTGGGAGAGCTGGCGCCCCGGCCGGGGCTCGGGCGGTTCCATAAGGACCCCTTCCGCCAAGTCATGGTGCCGGCCGTGGCCCGCCAGGCCCACGTGCGCCTCCTGATTGCCGAAGACCAGGCCCGGACTTTGGCCGCGAGTTCGCCCTTCAATGAGATCAGCGGGGCCGGAACCTGGGGCATTGTCACCAGCGGGGTGAGCAGCACCTATGTCACTGATGCCCTGGTGGAGCTGAACTTGACTGATAAAGTCAGGCTGCTCAAGTTGGGATTCACCCACCCTCTGCCCGAGGAGTTGCTGGCGGATTTCCTGGCGCCTCTGGAGAAAGTCCTGGTGGTGGAGGAGTTGGAGCCTTATCTGGAAGAGGGTCTCAAGGCCGTGGCCCAGGACCGGGAGATTACCGTGACCATCCGGGGCAAAGGACCTGAGTTGTTTTCTCGCCTTTATGAGTACCACCCGGCCTTGGTGCGGCAGGTCATCGCCCGCTTTTTCGGGGTGGCCTATGAGGCGCCGGAACTGATGGTCCCTGAGGCAGTATTGGGGCAGGCCTTGCCGGATCGCCCCCCTAATCTTTGCCCGGGCTGTCCTCACCGGGCCACCTACTATGCGGTGAAGATTGCCCTCAAAGACCTGGGCGTGGAAGGGATCTTTCCCACGGATATCGGTTGCTACACCCTGGGGCTCCTACCGCCTTTGTCCATGGCGGATTTCCTCATCTGCATGGGATCTTCCATCAGTACTGCCGCTGGGATTTCCCAGGCTACCGGCCAAAAAGTGGTGGCCTTTATCGGCGACTCCACCTTTTTTCACGCCGGGCTGCCCGCTCTGGCCAACGCCGTGCACAACGGTCACGATTTTCTCCTGGTCATTTTGGACAACGGCACCACGGCCATGACCGGTTCCCAGCCCCATCCCGGCGTGAGTATGGCGCCTCCGGGTTATCCCGGCGTGCACGTCCCCATCCCCCGGGTGGTCAAGGCCCTGGGAGTGGACCAACTCTGGGTGTCCAATCCCTTTAAATATAAAGAGAGCCTGGCGGCTACCAAAGAGGCCCTGGGGGCCAAAGGCGTGCGGGTGCTCATCTCCCAGGCCCCGTGTCACCTCTATGCCCAGCGGCTTTCGGGCAAAAAACGTCAAGCCCGCTTCCAGGTGGTCGGGGGCTGCGGCGAGTGCCGGGACTGCCTGGATAATTTCGGCTGCCCGGCTATGTTCTTGGAAGGTGGTCAAGCAGGCCACCTGATGATCGACTCGGACCTGTGCTCCGGCTGCGCCTTCTGCGTCCAGTGGTGCGACCACATCCGCCCGGTGAAGTCAGGAGCATAAAGGCAGGAGCATAGAGGATAGGGGAGATTTGCGGGGAGGACCGGGGGACGCCCTTACGAAAAACCACAGGCGTCTCGCTTGTAGTCCTTAGCCCCCTGCACCCCCCTGAACTGGTGGCACAGGCTTTCCAGCCTGTGCATTCAGAAATATAGGGCGTGTCGCGCACACCGACTTTGGCGGCCACGGGCCGCCATATGGTTGAACATGGTTGAGCAAATGACCTCTACCGAAAAACGAAAAACGAAAAACGAAAACCCTAATAAAAACCTGCGCATCTTCCTCACCGGCGTGGGCGGCCAGGGGACGCTCCTGGCCAGCCGCCTCCTGGGCGAGGCCGCCCTGGCCGCGGGGTTCAATCCCATGGTAAGCGAAACCCATGGCATGGCCCAACGGGGTGGCATCGTGGTCTCCACGGTGGTGCTGGGAGATCTGCAAAGCCCCTTGATTTCCCCGGGCGAAGCCGACATCGTCTTGGGCTTCGAGGCCCTGGAGGCCTTCCGGGCCCTGGACCGCTGCCATGCGGACACCCTGGTGATCGCCAATACCGCCACCCTAGTGCCCTACCCGGTGGCCATCGGGCAGGCGCACTATCCTGCCGTGGACCAGATGTTCCGTCGCCTGGCCGAGCATGTGGGCGCGCTTTTGGCCTTTGACGCCGGCGACCTGGCCCGGCAGGCTGGCAGCCCCCTGGCCGTCAACATGGTCCTTTTGGGTGCCTTGGCAGCCACCGACTCTCTGCCCATCCCGACGGAGACGATCCTCAAGGTCGTCCGCACCCAGACCAAGGAAAAATTTCTGGCCTCGAACCTTAAGGCCTTTGAGTTGGGAGCCGCGGCCGCCCGGGACTCCAGCAACTGGCAGCGACGGTCCCTGCAATGAATTCCGGCGGAGTCCTGCTGTAGTGTGCGCACCCCTTAACCTCTTCCTTATTTATGGGCGAGGATTAAGGTGAGGGGTCAAGGACAAAACTTTTGGCAATTGCTCTGAAAGACTTGATATAAATTGTAAAGTTATTAGCTTATCAAATTATGAGGCTCAAAAACGTGGAGGCTGCTTCCCGGCCGCGACGTCGCCCATACCGGCAGATACCTCATACTGCTGATCTGGCCTGGCGTATATGGGGGAAAAACCTCCCGGAGCTCTTTGAAAATGCAGGTCGCGCTTTGAGCGCGACGTTGACGGATATACGGTCCGTGCGACGCCGGGAGACCCGGCAAGTAAGCCTGGAATCCAGCGACCGTGAGGCCCTCCTGGTGGATTGGCTCAACCACCTGCTCTATCTTTCTGACATTGATGGCTTTTTGGGCCGGGACTTTCAGGTGGCGTCGTTGACCGCCGAGCGCCTGGAAGCCAAAGTGGAGGGGGAGATTTTTGATCCCTCCCGGCATCCGAGCAAAACCGCGGTCAAGGCCGCGACGTTCCATAAATTGGCAATCGTGCCGGAACTGGATGGCTGGCGAGCTACGGTGGTGTTGGATTTGTGAACCAGGGTCAAGAAGATAACCACTGAAAACTGACCACTGACAACTGACAACTGCTTATGGTTAAGTTGCGGCAAATCGACGACTATCGCTGGGAGATTCCCCGGGAAGGCAAGATGCGCACCCGGGGGCTGGTTTTCTGTTCGCGCGAGATGCTGCCCTCCATCCAGGATGACCAGAGCCTCCAGCAGGTGGCCAACGTCGCCACCCTGCCGGGAATCGTGGGACCCTCCATGGCCATGCCCGACATCCATTGGGGCTACGGCTTCGCCATCGGCGGCGTGGCGGCCTTCGACCCGGTAGACGGCATCGTTTCTCCGGGCGGCGTGGGCTACGACATCAATTGCGGCGTGCGCCTGCTCCGCACCAAGTTGCATCGGGACCAGGTGGCCTGTTGCATGGAAGACCTGGTTAACACCCTGTTCAACAACATCCCCTCGGGGGTGGGTTCCCGGCGGAAGGATTTCAAGCTCACCGGCTCCGCATTTAAAAAGGTGCTCAAGGACGGCGCTCGCTGGGCGGTGAAGGAAGGCTTCGGCGAGGCCTCCGATCTGGACCACATCGAGGCCGGGGGCAGGATCGAGGGTGCCGATCCCGACTTGGTCTCCGAGTTTGCCATGAACCGGGGCAAGGACCAGTTAGGCACCCTGGGTTCGGGCAACCACTTCGTGGAAGTGGGTTATGTCTGTGAAATTTTCGATGCGCCCCTGGCCGCTAAGTTGGGCCTCTTCAAAGACCAGGTGACCGCCATCGTCCACACCGGCTCCCGGGGGTTAGGACACCAGGTGTGCGAGGATTTTATCAAGGTGATGCTCAAAGCCAGCGCCAAGTACGGCATCGAACTGCCGGACCGGCAACTGTGCTGCGCCCCCATCGCCTCGCCTGAAGGCAAGAATTACCTGGCGGCCATGGCCGGCGCGGCCAACTTCGCCTTTGCCAACCGGCAGATGATCACCCATTGGGTGCGGGAGTCCTTTGAGCAGGTTTTTAAAATGGGCCCCCGGGATTTGGGGCTGGAGTTGGTCTACGATGTGGCTCACAACATCGCCAAGCTCGAGACCCATACGGTGGACGGCACGCCCCGGAAGCTCTGCATCCACCGCAAGGGCGCGACCCGGGCCTTTCCGCCGCATCACCCGGAGGTGCCTGAAGCTTACCGGGAAACCGGCCAGCCGGTGCTCATCCCCGGGGACATGGGCCGTTACTCTTTCGTTTTGGTGGGGACCGAAAAAGCCCTTACCGAAACCTTTGGCAGCACCTGCCACGGCGCCGGCCGGAAAATGTCCCGGCACCAGGCGAAAAAGGTGGCCAAAGGGAGGTCCATCATTCAGGAATTGGCCGCTCAAGGCATCATCGTCCGGGGCGCGGGCCGGGCCACCATTGACGAAGAGATTTCTGAGGCCTACAAAGACGTGGCCGGCGTGGTGGATGTGGTCCACGGGGCCGGGATCGCCAAGAAAGTGGCCAAGTTGAAACCGTTAGGGGTTATTAAAGGATAATAGCTATAAGGCGGCCCGTGGCCGCCGCAGCCAGGTATGGCGGGCACGGCCCGCCCTATGGTGTGAATAAAGGATAGTTTTCCGTTTTCAGTTTTAGGTTTTCTGGTATAACAAGGGTACAAAGGGGAAGCTGACCTTGGTAACTGAAAGCAGATAGCTCATTATGTTTGACCGACTCTCCGACAAATTAAACGCGGTCTTCAAAAAGCTCAAAGGCCGGGGCAAGCTTAACGAGGCCCAGGTTCAGGAAGCCCTGCGCGAGGTGCGCCTGGCGCTTCTGGAAGCCGACGTCAATTATAAAGTTACCAAGTCCTTCATCGAACGCATCAAAGACCGGGCCGTGGGCGAAGAGGTGATGCGGTCCCTGACTCCGGCCCAACAGGTCGTCAAGATCGTCCACGAGGAACTGACCACGCTTCTGGGCGGCGAATCGCCCCGGCTGGATCTGAGCGGCAAACCGCCGGTGGCCTTGATGCTGGTGGGCTTGCAAGGCTCGGGGAAAACCACTACCGCGGCCAAGCTGGCCAAGCGCCTGAAGAGCCAGGGCCGCCAGCCCTATCTGGTGCCCGCGGACGTCCAGCGGCCCGCGGCCATCGAGCAGCTGAAGCGGTTGGGGGCCGACATCGGGGTGGCGGTGCATCCCACCGAGGCGAGTCAGAATCCGGTGGCCATTGCCGGGGCCGCCATGGAAGCGGCCTATGCTGCGGGCTTTGATACGGTGATCCTGGACACCGCCGGGCGCCTCCACATCGACGCTCCTTTGATGGATGAGCTCAAGGCCATCCGGGCCGCAGCCGAGCCCCAAGAAATTCTCCTGGTGGCCGACGCCATGACCGGCCAGGACGCGGTGGCGGTGGGCCAAAGCTTTCACGACCTTTTGAAGCTCACCGGCGTCATCCTCACTAAGGTGGAAGGCGATGCCCGGGGCGGTGCGGCGCTTTCCATGCGGGAAGTGATCGGCCAGCCCATCAAGTTTCTGGGGGTCGGGGAAAAGCTGGACGCCTTGGAAGTCTTTCACCCTGACCGGTTGGCATCCCGGATTTTAGGGATGGGCGATGTGCTCACCCTGATCGAAAAAGCCCAGGAGGCCTTCGACGCCGATCAGGTTAAGGATCTGGAAAAGAAGCTGCGGCAGGAAACCTTTACCCTGGACGACTTCCGGGAACAGCTTAAGCAGATCAAGAAGATGGGCAGCATGGAGCAGCTTCTGGGCATGATTCCGGGGCTGGGCAACAAAATTAAGGACCTCAAAGGCATGCAGCCGGACGAGGGCGAGTTGAAACGGGTTGAGGCCATCATCAGCTCCATGACTCCCGGCGAGCGGGCTGACCACAACATCATCAACGGCAGCCGCCGCCGGCGCATCGCCCTGGGAAGCGGCACCACGGTCCAGGACGTCAACCGGCTGCTCAAAAACTTTGTCGTGACCCAGAAGATGATCAAGCAGGTGGCTAAGGGGGGCAAGAAGGGCAAGATGCGCCTCCCCATGAATTTTTTTTAACGATATTCGGATACGACCTATCAAACCTTAGGAGGATAAAAGCAGCATCATGGCATTACGAATCCGATTGGCCCGTTACGGCGCCAAAAAGCGCCCATTTTATCGCATTGTGGTGAGCAACAGTGAGTCTCCCCGGGATGGCAGATTCCTGGATATCATAGGTACGTACGACCCGCGCCAGGAGCCGGCGGCGGTATCGGTGAAAGAGGACCTGCTCAAAGATTGGATGAGCAAGGGGGCCACTTGTACCGATACGGTAGCCAGCCTGCTGAAGCGGCCCAAAGCCGCCGCCGCGGCCGAGGCCTGAACGCGGCCCAGGAGCACCAGGGAGGTTAATCGCCCCATCCCTTGACAGAGGTGGCTACTATGAAGGAATTGGTGAAGTTCATCGCGCGGTCGCTGGTGGATAATCCCGATCAGGTGCAGGTCAAGGAAATCGAAGGGGAGCAAACCTCGGTCATCGAGTTGAAGGTGGCCAAAGAAGATCTCGGCAAGGTGATCGGCAAGCAAGGGCGCACCGCCCGGGCCATGCGCACCATTCTCAGCGCTGCGTCCACCAAGATTCGCAAACGGGCGGTCCTGGAGATCATTGAGTAGCGGACCGCAGGCTCCCAGTCCCTTAGTGGGCCTGGGGCGGATTTCCGGAGCCCACGGCATCCGGGGAGCCGTCAAGGTTCGGGCGGATGCCGAGGCTACCACGACTGACGCGGAGGTATTCGCGGCGTTGGGGGAAGTGTGGATCGGCGGCCGAAGGCATCAGATTCTCGAAGCCGGACGTCTCAAAACCCAGGTGATCCTCAGGCTGGCTGGCGTAGATAGCAGGAATCAGGCGGAAGCTTTGGTGGGGTTGGCAGTCGAAGGGGATCGTGTGCGGTTCCCGGCGCTCCCTGAAGGGGAATTTTATTGGTTCCAGGTTCTGGGGCTGCCGGTGGTTAACGTCGCCGACGGGGCCTTGTTGGGGTATCTGGACGAGATTATCCCGACCCCGGCCCATGACGTTTACGTGGTGCGCCAGGGCGAGCGGGAAGTGCTGCTGCCCGCAGTGGAGGACGTGATCATCGAGATCAACCTGGAGGAAGGGGTGCTCAAGGCTTCGCCTCCCGAGGGTCTTTTGTAACTTTTGTAAGGGGGAAGCCGCGGGCTTTGCCTTTTGAGAAACTCTTGGAAGCTGATGCGGATTGACCTGTTGACCCTGTTTCCCGAGTTTTTCGCCTCCCCCTTGAGCCAGAGCATGCTCCATCGGGCCCAGGTCCAGGGGGCGATCACCTACCGGGTGATTAATCTGCGGGAGTATACCACCGATAAGCACCAGGTGACGGACGACCGGCCCTTCGGCGGCGGTCCGGGAATGGTCATGAAGATTGAGCCCTTGGTGGCGGCCATCCGGGCAGTGCGGGAGGAAGACACTAAAACCCGGGTGATCCTGCTGGGTCCCTCGGGGCCGGATTTTAATCAGGCCAAAGCGCAAGAGCTGGCCGGTCTCTCCCACCTCCTGCTCATCTGCGGGCATTACGAGGGCGTGGACGACCGGGTGCATTTTTATATTGATGAAGAGTTGTCAATAGGCGATTATATTCTGACCGGGGGAGAAATCCCGGCTTTGATCGTGGCGGATGCGGTGACCCGGTTGCTTCCCGGAGTGCTGGGAGGGGAGGGGGCCACCGAAGAGGAATCATTCCAGGAGGGCCTCCTGGAATACCCCCATTTCACCCGCCCCCGGGTTTTCGAGGGTCACGAGGTCCCCCAAGTCTTGCTGGAGGGCGACCATCAACGCATTGCCCGGTGGCGGCGGCAGCAGGCCCTGGCCCGGACCGTAACACGGCGGCCGGATTTGCTGGCCCAAGCCGTGCTCAGCAAAGCAGACCGGGAATTCATCAAATCCCTGGCCCAAGGCCAGGCGGAAGATAGGTGAGGATATGGAAAGAGTAGACCAATTGGCCCGGGAGCAGATGCGGGCGGACCTGCCGGCATTTCGTCCCGGGGACACCGTGGAAGTGCATGTACGCATTGTGGAAGGTGACAAGGAGCGCATCCAGGTCTTCAAGGGTGTGGTCATCCGGAAGCGGGGCGGCCTCACGGGGGCCAGCTTTACGGTGCGCAAGGTTTCCTATGGCGTAGGGGTGGAGCGGATTTTCCCCATCCATTCTCCCAACATCGACCAGGTGGTCGTCCTGTTCCGGGGTAAAGTCCGGCAGAGCCGCCTCTACTATCTGAGAGAGCGGAAGGGCAAGGCGGCCCGCATCAAGGAAAAGCGGACCCCGATGCAATGAGCCGCGCTCCGGGCAGCGTCGATGTGCTGGCTGACCCGGAAGGTTTTTGGCGTTTTCAGGGATTGACCTTAATTGCCGGCGTGGATGAGGTGGGCCGGGGCCCCTTGGCGGGTCCGGTGGTGGCCGCGGCCGTGATCCTCCCTGCCGGCATTGCTTTTCCCGGCCTTAGGGATTCCAAGCGCCTCTCGCCTGAAGTCCGGGTGGAACTGGATGGCCA
This sequence comes from Desulfobaccales bacterium, assembly GCA_041648175.1. Lineage (NCBI taxonomy): Bacteria > Pseudomonadati > Thermodesulfobacteriota > Desulfobaccia > Desulfobaccales > Desulfobaccales bacterium. Next base: position 90,443 of record JBAZPO010000002.1, read on the forward strand.
AATCAGGGCTCAGGCCTTGGCCCTGGCCCTTCGGGAGGTGGGACCCCGCCAGATCGAGCGTCAGGGCATCCTGGCCGCCTCTCTTCATGCCATGGCCCGGGCCATTCGGGACCTGTCCCTGGTCCCGGAGATGGTCCTGGTGGACGGCAACCAGCCTCTGCCCCTGACTTATCCCCAACAACCGGTGATCAAGGGCGACGACCGCTGCCCCTCCATTGCCGCGGCCTCCGTGGTGGCCAAGGTCTACCGAGACCGGCTCATGGAGGACCTGCACCGCCGCTTCCCCCAATATAATTTCGCACGGCACAAGGGCTACGCCACCGCCGAACACCTCGAAGCCCTGCGCTGCTGGGGCCCCTGCGTCCTCCACCGCCGCACCTTCCGGGGCGTCAAGGAGTGGATGGAGAATGGGGAATGATCTGGCATCGGAAATCTGCTCGTCTGGCCGAATACGATTATTCCCAGCAGGGAACTTATTTTGTCACAGTCTGCGTTCAAAACCGGGAGGGTTTACTGGGAAGAATTCTCAACAGAGAGATGCGCTTAAATCAGGCTGGCATCGCGGTGGCAAGATGGTGGAAAGAGTTAGAAAAGAAGTTTCTCTCGGTCAAAATAGATGAATATTATGTAGTCATGCCCAACCATTTCCACGGGATTGTTTTTATTTCGGAGCCATCCGGACCCGACGTTGAGGGCGGACACGCAGGTCCGCCCCTACAAAGGATTGTGCAGTGGTTCAAGACCATGTCGACGAATGAATATATTCACGGTGTGAAAGAGCATGGCTGGAAGCCATTTAAAGGTCTCCTCTGGCAACGGAGCTTTTATGAGCATGTGATTCGAAATGATGAGGCTTTAAATCGCATTCGAGAATACATCAAGTACAACCCGCAACGCTGGGATTTAGACCGGGAAAATCCCCGTGCGAAAGGAAAAGATCTTTTTGATCACTGGCTGAACACATTAACCCGCAGACCATCCTCCGAAAACTGTAGGGGCGGACCTGCGTGTCCGCCCTCTGATGCCCGGCGGCAATTGGGCGACACCGGCGAAGACCTGGCCGCGGTGGTCTTGAAGAAACAGGGCTATAAAATCCTGGAGCGCAACTACACAACACCCTTAGGGGAGATCGACCTCATCGCGCGGCAGGGCAAGACCCTGGTGATCATCGAGGTCAAGACCCGCAAGAGCACGCGGTTCGGCAGCCCTCAGGAGGCGGTGTCGGCCACCAAACAAACCAAATTACGTCGTCTGGCCGATTATTATATGAAGGACAAGCGCTTTACCGACACGCCGGTGCGGTTTGATGTGGTGGCCATTACTATGTCAGATGCAGGCCCTCAGATAGAGATTATTTCTAACGCGTTTTAAGATGAGCACCATAGGCATACTTTTCATCGTCGCCACGCCCATCGGCAACCTGGAGGACATCACCCTGCGGGCGCTCAGGGTGCTCAAAGAGGTGGATCTTATTGCCGCGGAAGACACCCGACACACCCGGAAACTCCTGAGCCACTATGGCATCAGCACGCCGCTCATCAGCTACCATGCCCACAACCAGGCGTCCCGCGGCCCGGAGTTGATCCGGCGCCTTGCTGAGGGAAAAAATGTTGCCCTGGTGAGCGACGCGGGCACCCCGGGGTTTTCCGACCCGGGCGCCGATCTGGTGGCCCGGGCCTGGGACGCGGGAGTAAAGGTGGAAGCGGTGCCCGGCCCTGCCGCAGGTCTCGCCGCGCTCTCGCTTTCCGGATTCAAAGGGGATATACTATTTGTTGGCTTCCTGCCCCGGGGTGAGGGGCGTCGGCTCAAAATGCTCCAGGGACTGGCCCAGGAAAACCGAGTGATTATTATGTATGAATCACCGCGGCGCCTGGCCCGGACGCTGACAGAAATCGCCGAGGCCATGCCCTATCGGCAGGTCCTGGTGGTAAGAGAACTCACCAAGAAATTCGAGGAAACCTGGCGGGGGCCGTTGGCTGAGATAGCGGCCAAGGTCCAGGCCATTGAGATCAAAGGCGAATGCGCCCTGGTGCTCTCCTGCCCGACGTCTGAAGTGGTGGCCTCAGAAATGGATTTGGACGAACATCTGCTGGAAATCGCCCAAAGGCAAGGCTTGACGGGGCGGCGGCTAGCGGACCAGGTGGCGGAAGCTCTCAAGATTCCCCGGCGCCGGGCCTACCAGGCCTACCTGGCCTTAAAAGAGCAAGGCCGGGTTGAATAAGGTCGAGCGGCTCATATTGTTTGTTATGGCTCGTTCCCAAGCTGTGCTTGGGAACGTACATTAATGAGCCAAGCTGAACTTGGCGCCCATTGATGTTCCCAAGTGCAACTTGGGAACAAGTTGAAATTTCATGATACAATGAGTACTCAAGAAACCAAGCTCTGGACCATCGAGAAGGAACTCTGGGTGGAAAATCGTTTGGGACTGCACGCCCGGCCCGCGGCCAAGATCGCTACCGCGGCCCAGCAGTTCGACGCCGATATCACTCTGGAAAAAGAAGGCCTGGAAGTCAACGCCCGGGATTTGTTAGACGTTCTGGCCCTGGATAGCCCCCAAGGCACCAGGCTGGTACTGCGCGCTCGAGGCCCCCAGGCCCGGGAAGCCGCCACCTTCATAGCCGCTCTGTTCGCCCGGAAGTTTGAGGAGAAATGACCTCTAAGAATCTCATCCTCCAGGGAATTGCCGCCTCTCCCGGCATTGTCATGGGGCCGGCCCACGTCCTTACCCAGGAGGGCCAGGTTTCCACGCGCCTGCTCTACACCGACCAGGAGGTCGCCGACGAACTGGAGCGCTTCAACCGGGCGGTGGACAAGACAGAAGAGGAAATTACCCGGCTCCGGCGGGAAATCGCCGACGATTTGATGGAGCACGCCCACATCCTGGAACTTCACCTGCTCATCCTGCGGGACCGGATGCTGCTTCTGGAGACCCAAAAACTCATCAAAGAGCAGAATTTCAACGCCGAACGGGCCCTGTACCAGGCTTTTCTGAAGATTAAGGAAGTTTTTCAACGCATTGGGGATAAGCACATCCGGGGGCGCATCCAGGACGTGGAAGCGGTCTACCACCGCCTGCTAGGGCACTTGACCGGTCGTGGCAGCAGCAAAACCTTTGAATTTCCCGAGCCGGTAATCATCGTGGCCCGGGACCTGTCTCCCGCGGACACCACCAAGATGTCCGGAACCCAGGTGCTGGGTTTCATCACCGAGCGGGGCGGCAAGACCTCCCATACGGCCATCATCGCCAATTCCCTGGAAATCCCGGCAGTGGTTGGCCTGGACAGCGCTACCCTGGAGATTGAGACCGGGGACCTGGTCGTCATCAATGGCCTTACCGGCCGGGTGATCATCGATCCGGATGCTGCCATGCTCCGCAGTTACGAAGTCCGCCGGGAGGAATTCGAGAACTTTAAACGGGAAGTGACCCAGGGCAGTTCCCTGCCCGCGGTGACCAGCGACGGCCACCCTAACCGGGTGCTGGCCAACATCGAACAGCCGGAGGAAGTCTCCCTGGCTCAGAAATATGGCGCTGACGGCGTCGGGCTCTACCGGACCGAATTCCTCTATCTGCGCCAGCGGCAGATGCCCACGGAAGAGGAGTTGTTCCTGCATTACCGGCAGGTAGTGGAAGCCATGGCCCCCCGGGAAGTCACCATCCGCACCCTGGACATCGGGGGGGACAAATTTCTCTCTCCACTGGAGTATGCCCCTGAGATGAACCCGGCCCTGGGGCTCCGGGCCATCCGCTTTTGCCTCAAAGAGCAGAAAATCTTCCGAACCCAGCTCAAGGCCATTCTCCGCGCCTCAGCCTTCGGCAAGGCGCGGGTCATGTTCCCCCTGATCTCCAGCCCCCGGGAGCTGCATGACGCCCGCCTGCTCCTAGTGTCCGTCAAAGGAGAACTCGCCCGGGAAAATATCCCCTTTGACGCTAATCTCCCGGTGGGGGCTATGATCGAAGTGCCGGCGGCCGTCACCCTGGCCGACTTGCTGGCCCGGGAAGTTGATTTTTTCAGCATCGGCACCAATGACCTGATCCAGTATGCCCTGGCCATCGACCGGGGCAACAAGTCGGTGGCGGACATGTATGAACCTCTGCATCCTGCGGTGCTGCGTATGGTCCGGGATGTGGTCCGGGCAGCCGCCAAGGCCGGCATCCGGGTGGCCATGTGCGGGGAGATGGCCGGTGACCCGCTCTATATCCCGGTGCTCCTGGGGCTGGGAGTAGAAGAATTCTCTATGAACCCCACCTCCATCCCGGTGGTCAAGCGGGTCATTCGTATGACCCCTCTGGATGAGGCCCGGAAAATCGCTCGCCGAGTCATGAAACGGGCCACCGTGGAGGAAGTCAACGAGTACGTCAACCGGGAGATGGATCACCGCTTTCCGGATATTTTTCGCTTTGGCCGTCCTCTGGCCACCAACCGGACCTTATGAAAGAAGATAACCTTAAGATCATCTGCCGCAACCGGAAGGCCTTTTTCGAATACGCCATCGACGCCCTGTACGAGGCCGGCATAGTATTGAAGGGGACCGAAGTCAAATCCCTGCGGCAGGGAAAGGCCAACATCGGCGACGCCTACGCCCGCTTCAAGGATGGGGAGCTCTATCTCTACAATGTCCATATCAGCCCCTATTCCCATGCCGCGGATGACAGCCACAATCCGGAGCGTCCCCGGAAACTTCTGCTGCACCGTTGGGAGTTGCGGCGCCTATTGGGCAAGACCCAGGAGCGGGGCTTCACCCTGATTCCGGTGCGCATGTACTTTAAGAACGAACATGCCAAAGTGGAGATTGCCCTGGCCCGGGGCAAAAAACAGTATGACAAACGGGAAACTATCAAAAAACGGGAGCAGAAGCGGGAACTGGACCGGGCCCGCAAACAGCGGTAAATTGTAGGGATGGACCCGTGTGTCCGCCCTTGCAGGATTCAGAAACGATTTAACCAGGAAACACTGCATGGATTGTTTCACCAGACTCGCCGAAAACCGCATCCTCCAGGCCATTGAGGCCGGAGAATTCGACGACCTTCAGGGCAAGGGGCAGCCCCTCAACTTGGATGATGACAGCCATATTCCTCCTGAGTTGCGTATGGCCTATAAGATCTTGAAAAACGCCGATTGTTTGCCTCCGGAGTTGGTATTGCGTCAGGAAGTGGTCAATCTTCAGGACCTGGTGGCCTCCATGCCGGATGAGGCCGAGAAGCTCAAGCAGATGCGCCGTCTCAACTTCCTGATCATGAAGTTGAACATGATGCGGCCGGTATCGGCGCAACTGTTGGAAAATGACCTTTACACCCCTAAGGTCCTGGAACGCCTGGAGTCAAAGCGATAAAGTCTATCTTTCAGCGGGTGCGCCTCGCGCCTCATTTCTTTTCTCAATGAAACTTCGCTTCGACCATCCCCTCTGGCAACGCTGCGCCCCCGTCCTGGCCCGCCGCCTGGTGCAGGCTTACCTCCTGACTTGCCCGTGCGAGTTGGTGGCGGCGCCGGAGGTCAAAAAGCTCATCGTCTCAGGGCCACCAGTCATTTATACCACCTGGCACTGCCACTTGCTCAGCCCTCTGTTCTTTGCCCACCGGTATCGAGGGACTCAATCCGCCATGGTCCTGATGGCCAGCCCCAGCCGGGATGGGGAGTTTATTGCGGAGGTGGCCCGGGGACTGGGATTCGAGGTCTGTCTGGGATCCAGGCGTAAAGGCGGGGTCCAGGCCCTGCGCCAGCTGGCGGTCTGGTTTAAAAGGGGACATAGTTGTGGCATGATTGCCGACGGTTCCCGGGGGCCGGCCCGGGTGGCTCAAAAAGGCCCTCTTTATTTGGCCCGGGAAACCCAGTGTCCTATCCTCCCCGTAGCCGTCGCCGCCAGCCACAAGGCGACCTTTGACACTTGGGATCGGTTTGAATTGCCGCTGCCTTTTAGCCGCTTGGCCCTGCTGATAGGGGAACCTCTCCGGGTGCGGCCGGATGACCGGGGGCCCGTCCTGGAGGCCCGGCGCCTGGAACTCGAATCTCGCCTCAACCATCTTTTCTTACGGAGCCAATCCTATTATCTCCCCGGGAAAAAAATTTTGTAATTGCCCGACATTTTGGTCAATAAGGGTTGTTTTGCGCTGTTAATGTGTTAAATTTTAATAAAATAATTAAGGGATTGACTACTGATATGCGGTTTGAAGATTTAGACGCTCAGACGCTGGACCAGATCGGAACGCCGGAAGACAACGACAAAGCCCGGGTGCTGGTCGAGAACCATCAGGTCGAGTACGGGTATCGCTTACCTGATCGTCTGCGGGGATTGGTGATGGATGAGCAACCCTTCCGGGTTGAGGTCAGGATTGCCGATGACCAGCTCACCTATGTATGCGCCTGCCCCCAGGAAGAAGGGGGGGCGCTTTGCCCCCATGTGTTGGCCCTGCTGCGGGTCTGGACCCAGGAACCGGAGAAATTTCTTAACCAGACGGAGTTGAAAGAACGGTTAAAGAAGTACTCCAAGCGTGAACTATTGGATATTATTCTTGATCTGGCGGATCGAGTAGATGCTGCCCGGGCGATCCTGAAAGAAGAAGATCAAGGGCTGGATGATATCCTGGAGTCCATTGACCGGGTAATGGAAGAGGTGACTGGTGAAGCCGCCTCCCTGGCCGAGGCCGAAAACAAGTTGGGGCGTGCTCAAGCCAGGGCCGACCGTCTGGCCCAGAGCGGCCGCCTGGCCGAGGCCCGGTCCATATATTTCTATCTCCTGGACAACATCCTCAGCCTTGAGGAGAAGTTTAAGCAAGAGAATCTCTTCTCCCCTGATCTGAAACAGGAGCTGTTCGAGGAATACTGCCAGTTCATCCATGAGGATCGGCACCTGGAAAAGGAACTAGTACAGCAGGAAATCGAACAATTAGAGTCTCGGGCCCCCGCTTCCCTGGGGGAAATGGATCTCTCGGAAGTCAAGCGGGAATTGGCGCTGCCGGGTTAACCCCAGAACCTATTTCCAGGTTTATCGGACTGATCACTTCAAGACCCATCCCCCGACGGGGGGGTGGGTTTTTTGCTTTCTCCGATAACCGCCATGGGCGCCAGGGCTGGCGGGTTCAGGATGGTTTTCTGGTAGATGCGCAGCAGCGACAGGAGAAATGAGAGGATCAGGGGCCCCAGGATAAAGCCGATCATGCCGAAATAGGTCAGGCCCCCCAGGATGCTGAACAGAATGAAGATACTGGGAGTTTCGCTGCTGCCTTTTACCAGGATGGGCTTCAAGACATTGTCGATAACACTCACCACTATGCCCCCCCAAAGGAGCAAGACCACGCCCTTGGCAATATGCCCGGTAGCCAGGAGATAGACCGCGGCAGGCCCCCAGATGATGGTGCTTCCCACCACCGGGATCACTGAAGCCGGGATCATCACCGTGCCCCAAAAGGCCGGCTGGGGCAGGCCGACGATCAGGAAGCCCACGCCTCCCAGGGTCCCTTGGACGAAGGCCACGATCACCGTACCCCACAGGGTGGCCTTGATGGTGGCTTCGGTCTCCCGCAGGATTTCGTCGTTGTGGGTCGATTCCAACGGTGAAAGTTGCTTGATGGCCTCGATAAAGTCGTCGCCCTGCAAGAACATGAAGAAGGTGATGAAGAGCACCAGCAACAGGTCGAAAAAGAAAACCGAAAACCCCTTGATCAAGCCAATGGAGTTGGTGTAGACGAAGGCGCTGGCATTGGTCACCACCGTGCGGACGATCTGGTCCAGCTTGATCTCGCCCGGCGGCAGGGGCAGGTTCAGGCGAACCAGGTAAAGTTTGAAGGCGTCGATTTTGGCGGAGATCCAGGCCCACAGTTGCCCGGTTTGCATGTCTTTAGTTACCTGGGCGGAAAACTCCAGGGCCTGCGTTGCGATGATGCTCATCAGGCTAAACAGTGGGACCAGGACGATCAGGAGCAGGATGAAGCAAGTGAGCGCCGAGGCTATACCCTTCCAGCCCCTCAAACACCGGGTCAGGGCGTGATAAAGCGGTTTAAAGGTAAAAAACATTACCAGGGCCATGAAGATGTTCAGGAGAAAAGGCTTGATGATGAGATACGAAAAATAGAGGACCAGCAGGGTGATGACGCCGAAAAAGAGACGGGCGAACCGCGTGGGGAAGCCTTCCCGGTTCTCCAGGGGAGGGCAGGGGAGGCAGGGCACGGCCTGAACCGGCGGTGTCTGAGGAGCCGTGCCAGCGGGTGCTTGCTGGTTTGGATTGGCGCTGGGTTCTTCCATGGCTGACCGATCACTGGCGAATTTTGCGGCCACTATACGTCAAACCTCACCGTTTGGAAAGGTTAAAAGGCGCAGAAACCAGGGCCGTTATTTGGAAGCGCTACGGTTGCGTGAATTCTGTGACAAGAGTTTCTTGGTTGACCACAACTCGACCGCTTCTTTCCCATCCGGGTGTGAGGCAAGCTCAGCCATTTGTCGCCGCAATTCCCGGGCAATGGTATGACGGTACTCGGTATAGTGTTCCAACTCTACGCAGAGGCTGAGAAAAAAGGGGATACGCTCGGGAATCTTCCTGGCCGCGGCAAACAAGGTCTTCCAGAATTGTTTGCGGGAAGGGTAGAGCACCCCCTGGCGAAAGAACATAGTGAGCAAGGCCCGCACTTCAAAGAGGCGAGGCAGAGAGAAGGGCTTTTTCACCTTCAAGGGTTCCATGTCCATGAAATGCTTGAGGCTCTGCTCGAGATAAAAGCCAGGCTCGTAGAGGCGTTCATAGAGATGGATGAATTCCTCGACAATCTCCTCTTGCGGGCGGGTGGGCACGAAGTTGAGGAGCCCCGTCTGGTTGGTGAGATTCTCGTAAGAATGAGACAGCAGGCGACCTTCCCGGTCCAGACGGTCCCAAAGCTCGGTTCCCGGCCCCGCCTGGAGCAGGGTAACGAACAACTTGGGGATGTGGGTGCGGATGGCGAAGTCCAATAAACGCTGGTCAGCGCCGGGTTTTTCCTGATCGAAGCCTATGATGCAGCCCGCGGTGATCTGGAGTCCCGCCCGGCTGATCTTAAGGCAGGCCTCACCCAAATCCACCGCGGCGTTTTGCATTTTGCCGGCCCCCACCAGGCTGTCCACGTCCGTGGTCTCGATTCCCAGAAAGACGCTGGTAAAGCCGGCCCTCACCATCAGGTCCAACAATTCCGAGTCAGCGGCCATATTAACCGAAGCCTGGGTGAAAAAATCGAGACGATGGCCGCGCTCCCCCATCCAGGGGATCAACTCTTTGAGGAGCCCTTTAGCCTTGACAGGGCTGCCGATGAAGTTGTCATCCACGAAGAAGACGTTCCCCCGCCAGCCCAGATCATCTATCACCTGTAACTCTTTAAGCACCTGCCGGGGAGTCTTGGTGCGCATCCGGCGTCCCAGCATCAGGGTGATGTCGCAGAAATCGCAGTTGAAAGGGCAGCCCCGGGAAAACTGCAGGGCCATATTCTGGTAGCTGTTCACGTCAACTAAGTCAAAACGGGGCACGGGGGACTGCTCAATGTCCGCATGGCCCACCGCGGTGATGACCTTGCCGGACTCGCGCCGCTCGAGGCTCTCCAGGAGTTGCGGCATGATCAGTTCCGCTTCTCCCTTCACCACCAGGTCGGCCCCCGCAGCCAGGGCGTCTTCAGGGAAATGGAAGGCCCAGGGGCCTCCTACCACCACGGTCTTGCCCCGCCGTTTGCCTTCTTGAATAGTTTGAATGATGCCCTGATGTTGGACGATCATCCCGGAGACGCACAGCAGATCACACGCTTCCCAGTCAGCCGGGGATATCTCCTGAAAGGTCAGGTCCCGGAAAGCCAGGCGCCATTCCGGGGGGAGCAGGGCTGCCACGGTGAGCAGGCCCAAAGGGGGCATGAGGGCTTTTTTCCCCAGCATCTTCAGGACGCGGTTGAAGGACCAGAAGGTTTGGGGATACTTGGGACTTGCTAACAGAACGTTCAGCGCTGGATTTCCTTGTAAGTGAGTATACCGGACACTATACGGCAAAAATGGCCGTTTGGAAAGGCGAAAGGGGCAGGAGATATTATCCTCCCCGCTTCAGGCCTTCATCGCCTCCAAGTATTTTTCACTCTTAAAATATCGCCTAACATAAAAAACCTATTGGTATCTGATACTTACTTAAAATTTTTTATGATCGTGTTTTATATAATAATATCAATATGTTCTATATTTTCTCGATAATTTTACGCAACTTGCACCCTTGTAATGTTCCGGTTGGCTGGGTTTATGTGAAAAATGCGAGACAATAATGCGTAACATATCGTTGATGCTACGTTATCTGCCGTTAACCTTCGCCTGGGGGGCGCCTGGTACCGCTCTGGGACCGCTTACTTGCGGTACGCAGCCGCCGGTGTGCCGCTGGCAGGGGGGCTGGTTCCGCCAGAGATGCTCGTGGTTGCAGGATGTTTCGCAGGGAGGCTGCCTTAGCGGCACGGGTCGCAAATAGCCGGCAGGTTGATCTGATTAAGGGAGCCATAAGCAATCTCGCTTCATTCGTTCTGGTAACTTAGACGATGGTTTTGGCTAACTATAGGTCAGCTTGTGTGGAAATTGCCAGAAAGGGAAGGAGCCCTGACTCAGTTTCAAGATAGGAGATTCCGGGAATGGGAGGTTAGGGGAAACGGACCTCTGTCACCAGGTGAAAGGGCGATAAGGTGGCGAAGCAGAGCTTCGCCGGAAAGTTACGTTCCCAAGCTGGAGCTTGGGAACGAGAAGAAAATCTGGAGCTTGGGAACGAGGGTGAGGGAATTTCTCTTGTTTGAGGTTAACATATATGTTAATATATGCCCATGAACTGGGAGATTATCTATTACAACGAGGCCGTCAGGCTTTGGGTTGATAGCCTCCCGGTGGGCATTCGGGCCTACTATGCCAGGATAACCGGCGAGATGCGCCAACATGGCCCTAATTTAGGCATGCCTTACACCCGCGCCATGGGCGATGAATTGTTTGAAATCCGAGCCAAAGGCAAAGAGGGCATCGCCCGCATATTCTATTGCACGGTTTTGCAAGGCAAGATCATTATCCTGCATGGATTTGTGAAGAAGACGGACAAGACGCCCAAGCGGGAACTGGCTACGGCCCGACGCCGGTTGAGAGAGGTCCAGGATGAAAACACATGAAGATATGGTTACCGAGTGGATGGAAAACCCGGAATTCAAGGCGGAATATGACGCTTTGGAGGAAGAGTTTGCCGTATTCGATGCATTAATTGCCGCGCGCAAAGCAGCCGGCCTGTCCCAGTCCGAGGTGGCGAAAAGGATGGGAACCAAGACCCCGGCCATCGCCCGTATGGAATCTGCCGGAGGCAAGCATAAACCATCCCCCACCCTTAACACCCTGCGCCGCTACGCCAACGCGGTGGGATGCAAGTTGGAAATAAAGCTGCTGCGGCGAGACAGTTAAGGCGGGCTTATGAAGAATGAATATCATTCGGACCTGGAGCGCCTCAGGAAGATGAAGGATGAGGAGATCGATTACTCCGACATTCCCGAACTGGATGAGGCCTTTTTTGAGAAGGCCGTGATCGTGCTGCCCCAACCCAAGGCTAGCGTGTGCATCCGCCTGGACCAAGATGTGCTGGACTGGTTCAAGGCCCAGGGCAAAGGCTACCAGACCCGGATCAATGCCCTGCTCCGGGCCTACATGGAGGCGCACATCAAGGGTTGATGCTAATAGTCCATTAACTATATCCCTATTCTCTCTTAAGGCGGCGACTAAATAGGGTGATAACTCGTTCTATTTCTTTTTCAGGACTTCTAAGTTCTGCCATAGTTATTAATCGAGGCTTATCGAAAGCAGCAACGACATCATCAATCCGGTTGGCAAGAGAATAAGTATGCCCTGGTGGAGCCTGAGTAACAAGACTCCTATATCCAATACCGCACAGGCTAATATTGTAAAGCAGCCGGTCATAGCGTTGATATGGGTCCTTTGTGGCATAAAAACCATTGGAAAATGAAAAACATTTCTTTAAAATAGCCTCAATGTCTTCATTATATATATAAAAAGAAGTATCCATATTGTCTGGGCGTCTTGGGATGCGTCCTGTTACATTTGCATCAATTATTATCGTACCACTTACTGCGATTTCCAAGCGGACTTCATCTAAACTATCCCGGCTTCGGTTCTGATATGGTTGGAGTATTATTACCTCGTTTACTCTCATCTCAGGGGCTTTAGGATGCTCGTATGAAAATAACCTTACTTGAGCTGAATGGCCTATAGTGTAAAGCTGCTCTATAAATTCTTGTGATCCAATAAAGACCGGATCGATGACTTCTCCCATACGCTCTGGCACCAAAATAAAACGCAAGAATGTTTCATCATGCAAATTAAATTCTTGACACTTTTTTAGGTTCTCTTGAATCATAGATAGCTCAACCTTTGAATGCTTATAATGAGGGATATATGTTTTCAGTGCATGCTCTACTGCGTTTTCCAATTCAGCTGGGGTTCTAAAAGTTGGACGAAGAACCCCACCGACATAATCAGATAAGATGGTAACGAAGCGTTGAGCTTCGTCATCCCTCTCAACGTCATGAATGAAAGCCAATATCCGAAGCCTACGGCGAAGTGCTTCTTCGTATTCTTCTTCCACCACTAGCTTACCAGATGGCGCAGTCCAACCTCCTCGTTTACCTATGATAGCAATGAAAATATCGGAACTTTCAACTCCATCAAGACAAGCATTTCTGGGCGAAACGGCAAGAGCGGGAAAGTCTTCGATTAGAATCGGCTGGGCTCCAGCGGCAATGATCCCTTTTTTGGCTGCTTGCCGGAATTCTCTAAACCCTTCCATGACGGAGCTGACAAAAACCCGCGCAAGCATAAGTGCCTCTAATTCAATCGTAAAGTCTTACATCTGTGCTGCCGCACCGCTCACATCGTGGCGATCCGAGTTGAATCCGTTCACGTTCTGCCTCTTCGCGGCTATAGGTTTTGATTTTCTGCTCATAGCCACATTGGTTGCATACCAGGGTCTTTGTTTTCATTTTCCCCTCCAAAGCGCGCAGATCAACCTAAGTTTGACTGGCCTCCCCCCAAAATCTGCACCGGCAGGAGGCCGGAACGCTATTTTTGCTACTTTTTCTTTTTCTTATCTGATGCTTGGGTTAATGCACTGGCAGCTACAGACTTGACGTCCTTAGAACTTTTTTTACTTGCCAATAACTTCGAGGCTTTACTGGCAACCTTGGGGGAAGTTTTCTCATTTTTAGCCATTTGAAATCTCCTTCAAGAGTTATTCCCTAGCTACATCTCGAAAAGCCGCAGCCGTGGCAGACCAGGCAGCCGCCTTCGTGTTCTACGGCGCCGCCGCAGTCGGGGCAGGAGCCCATGGTGGCGAGTGTTGGGGCCGGGGGGTCTACTTGGGCGACGTGGGCCAGGACTTTGGCGATGGCGTCGGGGCAGGAGAGCACCTGGCTGCCGTTCGTCCAGGAGGAACTGGGGCAGCGGATGCCGGTGATCTGTCTGATGATGGCGTCGATCTTGACCCCGGAGCGCAGGGCCAGCGAGATCAGGCGGCCGGTGGACTCGATCTGGGAGGAGGCGCAGCCGCCGGTCTTGCCCATCTGGGCGAAGACCTCGCAGAAGCCCTGGTCATCCTGGTTGACGGTGACGTAGAGCTTACCGCAGCCGGTGGTGATGAGTTCGGTCACCCCGGTGGTGCGTTCGGGCCGGGGCCGGGGGGTGATGTACTGCATCTTGGCTTTGGCCTTGCCGAAGCTTAAGACCTGTTCCTCACGGCTGCCGTCCCGGTAGATGGTCACGCCCTTCAAGCCCAGCTCAAAGGCCTTGAGATAGACCTCCCGCACGTCTTCGGCTGCGGCCTGCTTGGGGAAGTTGACCGTCTTGGACACGGCGTTGTCGGTGTATTTCTGGAACGCGGCCTGGAGGCGGATGTGCCAGTAGGGCGAGACCTCGTGGGCGGTGACGAAGAGCCGGCGCAGGTCCTGGGGGATTTCCTGGAATTCCCGGATGGAGCCGGTGCCCGCGATGCGCTTCATGAGATCGGCGCTGTAGATACCCCGGCTTTTGGCCAGTTCTTCGAAATAGGGGTGGACTTCCACCAGTTCGGTGCCTTCCAGCACCCGGCGCACGAAGGAGACCGCAAACAGGGGCTCGATGCCGCTGGAGCAGCCGGAGATGATACTGATGGTGCCAGTGGGGGCGATGGTGGTGGTGGTGGCGTTGCGCATGCGGCCCACGCCGTTGCCGTCGTATTTGCTGCCGGGGTAGGCGGGGAAGTTGCCCCGCTGGTCGGCAAGCTTAGCTGCGGCCGATTTGGACTCCTGCTGGATGAAGGCCATGACCTGCTCGGCCACGCCCACGGCCTCCTCAGAGTTGTAGGGGATGTTCAGCTTCAGGAGCAGGTCGGCAAAGCCCATGACCCCCAGGCCGATTTTCCGGGTTTCCAGGGTCTTTTGCCGGATGCTATCTAAGGGGAAGTGGTTGGCGTCAATAACATTATCCAGGAAGTGCACCGCGCCGTGGACCATCTCACGCAGGGCCGGATAGTCGATCTGAGCGCCCGTGACCGCCTTGGCCAGGTTGAGCGACCCCAGGTTGCAGGATTCAAAGGGCAAAAGCGGCTGTTCACCGCAGGGGTTGGTGGCCTCGATCTCTCCAAGATGGGGGACGGTATTGCCCCGGTTAAGCGCGTCCAGGAAAATGATCCCGGGCTCGCCGGTGGACCAGGCGCTCTGGACGATGAGGTCGAAGATCTGGGCGGCGTTGACCTGTTTCACTTCCCGGCCGGTGCGGGGGTTAAGCAGGGAAAAGGGCCGGTCTTCTTTGACCGCCTCCATAAAGGCGTCGGTTAAGCCCACGGAGATATTGAAGTTGGTGAGGCGCTTGGTGTCGCTTTTACAGGTGATGAAGGCTTCGATATCCGGGTGGTCCACCCGCAGGATCCCCATGTTGGCGCCCCGGCGGGTGCCGCCCTGCTTAATGGTTTCGGTGGCCACGTCGAAGATGTTCATAAAGGAAATGGGGCCGGAGGCGACGCCTTTGGTGCTCAGCACCGGGTCGTTGGCGGGCCGGATACGGGAGAAGGAGAAGCCGGTGCCGCCGCCGGACTTGTGGATCAGGGCCGTCTGCTTCACCGCTTCGAAGATGGACTCGATATTATCATCCACCGGCAACACGAAGCAGGCGGAGAGCTGGCCCAGTTCCCGGCCGGCGTTCATCAGGGTGGGGGAGTTGGGCATAAAGCGCAAGGAGGCCATGAGGTCGTAAAACTTGGCGGCGGTGGCGGCCACGTCTGCCTGAGGATCGTAGATGCGATCGATCGCGGCGATGGTGTCGGCCACCCGGCGAAACATGTCCGGGGCCGCTTCGGTGGGCTCTCCGGCTTCGTCCTTCTTCAGGTAGCGCTTCTTCAACACTACCATGGCGTTATGGCTTAACGGCAATTCTCCGGCGATTTCCCTGATTTCCCCCTGAGGCGCCATCATTTTCTCCTATATTTTAAGCGGTTGGCAAAAATGGTATAAATAGCAATATGTTGTATTACTTAATATATTAAAGCACAATATCTTGGGTGTCAAGGAAATTTTTCATACCACTTAAATGATCTGCCAAACTATTAAATACTATACATATAAATAGTATAAATTAAGGCGAACAAAAAACATAGGGGGAGCTGAAAATTAAGCTAGCCTGGCCCGGCGGCTGGCCTTGGGGCTCGATGAATTGGCTCGGTACTGCCCCAATTCATTTGCCTTTTTGCCCTCGCTGCGATATATATTGTATTAATACTCTTGTAATTATAGGTGGTAACGTTGAGCCAACAGCAAATCGGCATCCTGGGGACCGGGGTATATCTGCCGGAAACGGTCCTGACTAATGAAGATCTGGAAAAGATTGTGGAGACCACGGCTCAGTGGATCGTGGAACGCAGCGGCATTCAGGAACGGCGGATTGCCGCCCCTGATGAGGACACCGTCAGCCTGGCAGTGGCCGCGGGCCGCCGGGCCCTGCAGACCGCGGGTATCGAGCCGGAGCAGTTGAGCTACATTATCCTGGGCACCAATACCCCGGCGCACTTTTTTCCAGCCGGAGCCATCCGGGTCCAGGAGGAATTAGGAATTGGCGGGCAGGCCGCGGCCTTTGACCTCCAGGCGGGCTGCTGCGGTTTCAACTACGCCCTGTATGTGGGGGAGCGCCTGGTGGCCTCTGAAGGCAAATATGCCCTGATCATCGGCAGCGATGTCTGCTCGCGTTTTACGGATTGGACCGACCGGTCCACCTGTCTGCTCTTCGGCGACGGGGCCGGTGCGGTGGTCATCGGCCCGAGCACCCGGGGCCGCATCCTCAAATCTTTTATCGCCTCCAAACTGAACGAGAACCTCTATTGCGAAACCGCTTTTGATAAAGATGTGAGTCCCTTCCTTCCTCCGCAGACCCATTCGCCCCGGTATTTTCTGAAAATGGACGGCCCGGAGATCTTCAAGTTCGCGGTGAACGCAGTGAAAATGTCCATCCCCCGGATTCTGGAAATGGCCGGCATATCCCGGGAAGAAATCGATTATCTGATTATTCATCAGGGGAATTACCGCATCCTGGAAGCCGGAGCTAAATTCGCCCGGGTGCCCATGGATAAGGTCTTCGTCAACATCAATCGCTATGGCAACACCTCGGCGGCCTCGGTGCCTATCGCGCTGCACGAAGCCGTGCAGGAAGGCAAGATCAAAGCAGGCGACAAGGTGCTGCTCATCAGTTTCGGCGCCGGAGCCACCTGGGGGGCTACGCTTTTGGAGTGGTGAGCAGTAGCCAGGGGTCAGTGGTCAGTTGTCAGTGAAAAGATAACGGCTGGGTTGTTCATGAACTTTGTAGGCTCAGCCTGTTAAGACAAAAACATTTAGGCATAAAATAGGGCGGGTATAACCCGCCCTTGCTTTGTTTATTATATTGGACTTTGCGGTTTTTCCGGGACTCAGAAGACCCCGGCCACTAACTGATCACTGATCACTGACCACTGGCTACTATCCCTACATAATCCGGATACTGGAAGGTTTCTCCGGAGCCGGTTCCACAGGTGGCTTCGGCTTCTCCGGAGGTGCGGGTTTTTCTTCCGGCGGGGCCGGTTTAGCCGGTTTTTCGGGCTTCACAGGTTTAGCCGGTTTTACCGGCTCCAGAGCCTCTTCTTCCTCCGGCGGGGCTGGTTTGGTCGGTTTAGCCGGTTTAACGGCTTCTTCGGGTTTTTTCTTGATGGCCGGCGCCGGAACTTCCGCGGGTTTGGCCGGTTTGGGTTTTTCCACGACAGGAGGCTTCTCTACGGCCGGAGGTTTTACCACCGGGGCAGGCTTCGGCTTTTCCGGAATTTCCGGCAAAGGCGGTGGGGTTACCTGAGGAGCTGGCGCGGGTGCCGGGGCAATCTCCGGCGGCGGTGCGGCCACCGGGGTGGCCGAGAGATACCGAGAGCTCACCCAGCCGATGGTGCCGTCCCGTTTGACCCTGATTTGGGCCCAATCCGCAGCGTCGCCCACTTTCTCTACTTCCTCGTTGCGCTCTAATACGGCGATCTTGGGACAATCCATCCCGGGGCAGGCCCGCAAGTTTAGGCGATTGCCGGCCACATAAAGAGTGGCCCTGGGGGCCTGGGGTGGCGCTGGCTGCGCAAGCGGCGGCGCGGTTTGTACCGGAGGCGGCGTATACGCCGGCTGGGGGAATAGGCTCTGACAGCCTGCCAGACACAAGGTCAAGCTCAATCCCACCCCCAGGGTGGCCCAAGATTTACGCATGGCCGCTAGCTCCACGTCCGATCATCCCCCTGCGATTTCTTTGCTATCACGAATCTTCCAGCCTCCCGGACCGTTTTCCACGACAATCTTATAGCCCTGCCTCACCAGGGTGTAATCATGGGTGCGGTGATCATAGAGCTGGATGTTCCAGACGATATCCGCTGTGGCTTCCTTGTCGTTCAGCCGCTGGACATTGGAAATACGATAGGAGACTTCCTTTATATCATAGTTCTTCCACAGCTCGAGCATCTGGTTTTCCACCCGCCCCAAATGGGGATAAGAGGAATTGTAGCAGCTGAGCCATTTATTGATGTCCTTGTTGAGATGTGCGGCGCGAATCTTCTCCGAAATTTTTTCCACTTCCCGGCGCAGGTCGTCTTGGGGCGACGACGTGGTGGGAACCTTGGTGATGGGCACGCTCCTCGTCGAGAAATTAAGCCAAAGGTAAACTCCGCCCAGGATGATGAGTACCAGGGCGATGAGGGACAGAAAACGACCAGGGCGCCTTTTTTGGCGACGAGCCATAGGTTCGGGTCTCCGAGGATAAAAGAGCGGCGACCGGTTGGAGGGGGCCTCTTCCGCGTCAGGGTTGACTCGGGCCGTCCGCAGCGGCAAACCGCATTCGGTACAGAATTTTTGTCCGGGGAAGGTTAAGGTCCCGCAGCGGGCGCAGGAGCGCCCCTCATTGTCAGAGCCTTTCAACAATTGGCCGCAACGCTGACAGAAGCGGTGTTCCTCTCCATGGACTAACTGGCATTGATTACAATACGGCATAGACTCCCATATTCTCACCAACAGGTTATTAAATTTGTCTAACACATTCTGCCAGCAAAGCAAAGGAAATTAGAATTTCATCCGGGCAATGGCGGAGTTCCCGCCAGCGCCCCTCGCCTCATGGCCCCTTGGAGACGTTCTGGTTGGAAAAGTTCAAGGTTCAAAGTTCAAAGTAGAGTGGCGGGCGGGGACGCCCGCCCTACCGGGTTTCATGGTTTTGAGAGAGCCTAAGGCTCATGAGCGACTGTATACATAATGCCAGTCATGACTTTGCAGACTTTAAGGTCTCCTGTATAATCAATCCAGGTGTAGGTATATCAGATGCGCCCAACCGGCACAATCAAGGGCGAATATGCAGAAAATTCCCCGTAAATGCCTGGAAAAACTGTTGGCCTCTTGACAAGCACCCTGGTCACCCGATATATATATATGGTTCTGATTTAGGAGTGTCCCTTATGGAAAAGATGAAGAATACGGAAACGATGAAAAGTTATACCGCCCGGACCGGGGAAGTGCCGCGTGAGTGGTACCTGGTGGACGCTCAGGACAAGGTCCTGGGCCGCCTGGCCACCCGTATTGCCATGACGCTGCGGGGCAAGAACAAGCCCACCTTTACGCCCCATATCGACACCGGTGACTTTGTGGTCGTGGTCAATGCCGCTCAGGTTCATCTGACCGGCAGAAAATTGGACAATAAAATGTATTACCGGCATTCAGGCTATCCTGGCGGGATCAAAGAGATTAACGCCCGGAAACTCCTCCAGAAGAAACCGGAGGAGGTTTTACGCCATGCCGTGCGAGGCATGTTGCCCAAGAACAGTTTGGGCAGGCAACTGCTGAAGAAATTGAAAATCTACGCCGGCGGCGAACATCCTCACGAGGCCCAGAAGCCGGCGCCCCTTCCCTGGGAGGATTAATGGCGGAGCAAGTAAGCATCCAGGCCACAGGTAAACGCAAATCCGCAATCGCGCGGGTCTATATGCGTCCCGGCAACGGCCGGATTACCGTAAATCAGCGGGAGTTCGAAGATTACTTCCCGATGGAAACCACCCGGAACCTGGTGCGCAAGCCCCTGCTCCTGGTGAACGTCGGCCCGGAATTCGACATCCTGGTCAACGTCCGGGGCGGCGGGTTGGAAGGCCAGGCCGGGGCCGTCAAGCATGCGTTGAGCCGGGCCCTGGTGGCGTTTAACCCGGAGTTGCGTGCCATCCTGAAGAAAGCCGGTTTCCTTACCCGGGATGCCCGCATCAAAGAACGGAAGAAATACGGCCTCCGGGGCGCCCGCCGCGGCTGCCAGTACTCCAAGCGCTAAGCTATTCCATCAGCGAACCTTCGGCCTTCGCCCTGAGAAGGGGGAAAAGGGGAAAAGGGAAAACGGCGAAAAGGGAAAAAGACTTCCTTTGCCGGTGTCCCTTTTTACCTTTTCCCCTTTTATCCTTTTCCCCCCGATCATCTCGGGAGAAAAGGGACGACGGAAGGATTGATCCCCATAATGGACAAAATCAAAGTTGCCGTAATCGGTGCCTCCGGGTATGCCGGGCTGGAGTTGGTCCGACTGCTGGTGCGGCATCCGGGTTGCGAGTTGGCGGCCCTGGCCTCTTTAGAATATCCGGGCCGGCCCTTTTCCCAGATCTTTCCAGCCCTGGCCGGCATCGTCGATCTGCCATTCAGCCAGGACCCGACCCCCGAGAACATTGCGGCCGCAGCCGAAGTGGTCTTTACTGCAGTGCCCCACCAAACCGCCATGGGGATGATTCCCCGTTATCTGGAACTGGGGTGCAAAGTGGTGGACCTGAGCGCCGACTTCCGTTTCCGGGATGTCAGCCTCTATGAAAAGTGGTATCAGACGCATACCGCGCCGGAGTTGTTAACCGAGACGGTTTACGGCCTGCCCGAACTGCACCGGGAAGAGGTGCGCCGGACCCGCCTGGTGGGCAACCCCGGTTGTTATCCCACCGGCGTGATCCTGGGGTTAGCGCCTCTGGCTAAGGCCGGGTTGCTGGTGCCTGATTCCGTGATAGCTGATTGTAAATCCGGGGCGAGCGGCGCCGGACGCCAGGCCCTGCTGGGGCTTTCGTTCTGCGAGGTCAATGACGGCTTCCGGGCTTACAAAGTTTTTGAGCACCGGCATACCCCCGAGATGGAGCAGGAGCTGAGTTTATTGGCCGGCAAACCGGTGAAAGTTACCTTTACTCCCCATCTCGTGCCCATGAGCCGGGGTATCCTGGGAACGCTTTATGCCAGTCTGACGGAGCCTCGGTCCGAAGGCGATCTCCGGGAACTCTACCGGAAGTTCTATCAGGGCCATCCCTTTGTGCGCCTCCATCCGGAGGGACGTCTTCCCGATACCCGGGACGTGCGCGGCGCCAATTTTTGCGATCTGGCCCTCAGGGTGGACCAGGGCGGCCGGCGGGTCATTGTCATTTCGGCCATCGACAACCTCACCAAAGGCGCGGCCGGACAGGCGGTGCACAACTTTAATCTGATGATGGGCTTTCCCGAAACCACGGGTTTGGACGTGGTGCCCTTTGTTCCTTAAAACTATGGGCGAAAAGGGGAAAAGGGAAAAAGGCGAAAGGGGTTAAAAACCGGGGGTCCAGCTCAACTCAAGTTTATCGCCAAGGTGGGGAAGTTCTGTCTGCGTGCATATAATTCATTTATCTATTTTTTCTTTATAGTGATCGGGGCCGGGGATATTCCGTATTTGCTTTTCCTTTTCCCCTTTTCGCCTCTTCCCCTTTTACCCCCCCGGCTGTTTCCCCGTCTTCCTCCAAAATATCTTTAATGTATGGACCCCCGACGCAACATCCGCCTTCTGCTAGAATATAACGGCACCCGCTATCGCGGTTGGCAGCGCCAGGCGGATGCCGCCACCATTCAGCAAACTATAGAAGAGGCCTTGGAACGTCTCACCGGCGAGTCTGTGGCCCTCATCGGCTCGGGCCGCACCGACGCCGGGGTTCACGCCCTGGGGCAGGTGGCCAGTTTCCGCCTCAAGAGCACCATCCCTCTCAAGGCCTTTCACGACGGGCTCAACTCCATGCTCCCCCCGGACATTGCGGTGCTTTCGGCCACGGAAGCTCCCCCGGAATTTCATGCGCGGAAATCCGCCCTGCACAAGACCTACGAATACCGCATCCTCAAGCGGAGAACCCGCTCGCCCCTGTATCACCATTATGCCTGGTGGATCGCCCTGCATTTGGACCTTGAGGCCCTGGCCGCAGCCGCAGCGTTTCTGCCAGGAGAACATGATTTTACTGCGTTTCGGGCCAGCGGCAGCGACAACAAAAACCCGGTGCGGGAGGTTCTGGCCGCGGCCTGGCGGGAGGAACCCGGCGGCTGGTTGAGCTTCACCATCACCGCCACCGGCTTCCTGCGGGGCATGGTCCGGAGCCTGGTGGGCACCATGGTGGAGGTGGGCAAGGGGAAGGCCCAGCCAGACCGATTGGCGGAACTGCTGGCCAGCGGCGCCCGGCACCTGGCCGGCCCCACGGCGCCGCCGCAGGGGCTCTATCTGGTGGAAGTTTACTATGAAAAGATGGTAGGGCGGGCGTCTCGCCCGCCATCTCAAAAGGCGACGCTTGAATGATGGCGGGCGAGACGCCCGCCCTACCGGTTATTAGCGAGGATTAAGGTCAGTCAAATATCAAACAATGGTGCAAGGTAATTATGTCTGCAGGCCTATGGGCTCATGAAGCCTGGAAGAAATTTAGACCAAAGATGAGCTTGCTCTTCCCTCGCCAAAAGATTGTGATATAATTCTCAGAGCCTAAGACCCCAGCCTGTGGACCTGGCCCAGGTCCCTTATTAAGGATAAGATGGTAGCGGACAATCCCGAAGCCCCAATCGAAGCCAAACCGGAACTGAACATTGTTCAGGCCATTGAATTGGCTATTGCCCACGAGTTGGAGGCCCGGAAGAGTTACACCACCCTGGCCCAGGAGACCGACGATCCGGAGCTCAGGACCCTCCTTAAAGAAATCGCCATGGAAGAGGCCAGCCATGAGGCGTCGCTCAGGAGCCGCCTGCGCCTTTACCAGGAACGGCACGTGCTCCGGGATACCTTCTCCCGCTATGTGAGCCCCGAGTTGTGCGAGGAAATCCTGAAAAATCCGGGGTTGCTCTCTTTAGGAGGGCGTCGCCAGCAGGTTACGGTCCTGTTTGCCGATATCCGCAATTTTACCTCCATGTCTGAATCCATGGCCCCGGAAGCCGTGGTGGAAGTCCTCAACACTTATTTTACCGAAATGGTGGACCTGGTCTTCAAGTATCAGGGCACCCTGGACAAGTTCGTGGGGGACGCCCTGATGGCAGTATTCGGAGTGCCGCTGCCGATTCCCCAGGCCGCCACCCAGGCGGTCAAATGCGCTCTGGCCATGCAGCGCCACCTGAAGCAGATGCAGGCCGCGGGTCTCACTCCCATCCAGGGCATGCGCATCGGCATCAACACCGGCGACGCTATTGTGGGCAACATTGGCTCAACCAAGCGCATGGACTTTACGGTGGTGGGGGACGTGGTCAACGTGGCGGCGCGGCTCCAGGAACTGGCCAAAGAACTGGAAGCCGACACCCTGATCAGTGAAGCCACCTTCCGGGAACTGGAAGGGCGGTTCCAGGCGACGCCCGAGCCGGCCACGGTGTTACGAGGTCGCAAGGAACCCACACCCATTTACCGGCTGGAAGCTTAAGGCGGAAATGCAAGGGTTGCCGCACCGGTCGGAAAAAAATGAGTTCGTGAAAAATATTATTGACAAGCATTGAGAGATGATTTATTGTGAGAATCTGGATGGCATGTGAAATTTTTCACATTATTCCATAAAGTTAGCATTTCTGACAAAAACTCTTTAAAGCCCGAGGAGGGAAATAGATGGCTGTTGAAGTTGCCAAATGTAAAGTGGGTTTGGTAAATCCGCACGGTAAAGAGAAGAAATTAAAACCCTTACTGCTTTCTCCGGCCCAGATCGCCGAAGAGAAGAAGCGGGCCAAGGAACTGACGGCAGTCACCCTGACCTCCCGGGAAGTCGGTGACCTCATCATGATGGGTATCGGCGGCTTCACCCCGCTGGACGGCTTCATGGGTCACGACGACTGGAAGGGCTCCTGCAGCGACGCTATGAAGCTGACGGACGGCACCTTCTGGCCCATCCCCGTCACCATGTCGGTCAACCAGGGCAAAGCCGACTCCATCAAGATCGGCCAGGAAGTCCTGCTGGTGGACGAAGAGACCGAAGAGATGATGGGGACCATGAAGGTCACCGAGAAGTACAAAATCGATAAAAAGTGGGAATGCAAACAGGTCTTCACCACCGATGAGATGGACCACCCCGGCGTCCAGATGGTCATGGGCCAGGCTGACGTCAATCTGGCGGGCACCGTCAAGGTCTGGAGCGAAGGTTCCTTCCCCAAGGATTACCCCGGCGTCTATCTGCGTCCGGACGAAACCCGCAGGATCTTCGAGCAAAAGGGCTGGAGCACCATCGCCGCCATGCAGCTCAGAAACCCCATGCACCGCTCCCATGAATACCTGTGCAAGATCGCCATCGAAATCTGCGACGGCGTCCTGATCCACCAGCTCCTGGGCAAACTGAAACCCGGCGACATCCCGGCGGAAGTACGGGTAGATGCCATCAACACCCTGGTGGAGCATTACTTCGTGAAGGACACCGCGGTTCAGTGCGGTTATCCGCTGGACATGCGTTATGCCGGCCCCCGGGAAGCCCTGTTCCACGCCTTGTTCCGGCAGAACTTCGGCTGCTCCCACCTGATCGTCGGCCGCGACCACGCCGGCGTGGGCGAATACTACGGCCCCTTCGACGCGCAGAAGATTTTCGACTGCATCCCCGAAGATGCTCTGGAAACCAAACCCCTGAAGATCGACTGGACCTTCTATTGCCACAAGTGCGACGGCATGGCCTCCATGCGCACCTGCTGCCACGGCAAGGAAGACCGGCTCATGCTGTCCGGCACCATGCTGCGGAAGATGCTTTCCGAAGGCCTGGAGGTGCCGGATCACTTCAGCCGCGCCGAAGTTCTGAAGGTCCTCCGGAAGTACTACAGTGGCCTGACCGAGAAAGTGGAAGTCAAGGTGCACGGTTTCGCCACCGGCGACATCAAGAAAAAGTAGGCAACAGTAAGGTGGTGCGGGGCGGAAGATTCTTGCGCCCCGCACGACAGCATGCAGGTATATAAAGATAACTGCTTAACCCTAAGAGGAGGTTTTACGTTATGCCGAGTTTTGTAATCGTGGAAAAATGTGACGGCTGTAAAGCCCTGGACAAGACCGCTTGCCAGTACATCTGCCCCAATGACCTGATGGTTCTGAATGCCGAGAGCAAAAAGGCTTTCAACCAGGAGCCGGAACAGTGTTGGGAATGCTACAACTGCGTAAAGATCTGCCCCCAGCAGGCTATCGAAGTGCGGCATTATGCCGACATCATGCCCCTGGGCTCCAGCACCATCCCGCTGCGCGGCTCCGACTCCATCATGTGGACCATCAAGTTCCGGGACCAGAAGACCATCAAACGGTTCAAGTTCCCCATCCGGACCACTCCTGAGGGTTCCATTGATTGCTTCAAGGGCAAAAAGCTGCCCACCGCGGCAGACCTTAAGAAGCCCGGTTTCTACACCGGCCCGGCCCGCGCCGAGTAGTTTGTACAGCAGCGAAAATTCAAGGAGGACATTGAGATATGGCTCTGGAAAGAGAATTTTGTAAATGGTCTTTTTGTGCAAAACCGGAAGTAGAAACCATTGAAACCGACTTGCTGCTGGTGGGCGGTGGTATGGCGTGCACCGGCGCCGCGGTCGAGGCTGCGGCTTATGCCAAGGACCTCGGCCTTAAGATCACCCTGGTTGACAAAGCCGCCCTGGATCGTTCCGGCGCGGTAGCCATGGGCCTCTCCGCCATCAACACCTACATCGGCCCGGAAAACAAGATTGCCGATTACGTGAACATGGTCCGCACCGATCTCATGGGCATCATCCGTGAAGACTTGGTCTACAGCGTGGGCGCCCACGTCGACCAGACCGTGCATGACTTCCAGGATTGGGGCCTCCCCATCTGGCAGAAAGACGCCGAAAACCACACCGTTGACGGCCAGGCCGCCCGGGACGAGGGTCTGCCCCTCCTGAAAGACGGTGGTAAGTGCGTACGTTCAGGCCGTTGGCAGTGCATGATCAACGGTGAGTCCTACAAGGTGCTCGTGGCCGAAGCCGCCAAGAACGCCCTGGGCATGGACAACATCTACGAGCGCGTCTTCATCGTAAAACTGCTGACCGATAAGAACAACAGCAACCGCGTATGCGGCGCCGTTGGTTTCAGCGTCCGTGAGCACAAGACCTACGTCTTCAAATGCAAAGCCATGATTATTGCTTGCGGCGGCGTGGTCAACGTCTTCCGGCCCCGGTCGGTGGGTGAAGGTCAGGGTCGTGCCTGGTACCCCGTATGGAATGCCGGCTCCACCTACGCCATGCCCGCTGAAATCGGCGCCAAGATGGTGCTGATGGAAAACCGTTTCGTCCCCGCCCGCTTTAAGGACGGTTACGGCCCGGTCGGCGCTTGGTTCCTGTTCTTCAAAGCTCAGGCCACCAACGCTTACGGCGAAGATTATATGGCCAGAAACTGGGATCGCGTTAAGAAAGAGTACCCCGGTTATGCCGATGCTCCCGGCACCTGTCTGCGTAACCACGCGGCCATGATCGAAATGCGGGAAGGCCGCGGCCCCATCATGATGCACACCGACAAGGCCATGAAGGCGTTGGCTGAGGTTCTGAGCAAGAAAGAACTCAAGCATCTGGAAGCCGAAGCCTGGGAAGACTTCCTGGATATGTCCATCTCCGCCGCTTGTCTGTGGGCTTCCTTCAATATGGAACCCGACAAGATGCCGTCGGAGATCATCCCCTCCGAGCCGTACCTGCTCGGTTCCCATGCCGGCTGCGCCGGTCTGTGGGTCTCCGGTCCCGAAAAGGGCTACATGGGCGCTCCCGACAGCTGGTTCTGGGGCTATGACCGCATGACCACCGTTGACGGTCTGTTCACCGCGGGTGACGGCGTCGGCGCCTCCGGTCACAAGTTCTCCTCCGGGTCCCACGCTGAGGGCCGCATGGCCGCCAAGGGCGCCATTGCCTTCATCCTGGACCACAAGGCCGACAAGCTGGAAGCGGCACAGAACATCGACGAAGTTATCGCCGATATCTACCTGCCCTTCGAGATCTTCGAGAAGTACAAAGGCTACACCTCAGCTCCGGAGATCAACCCCAACTATCTGCTGCCCAAGCAGGTCCAGACCCGCTTGCAGAAGCTGATGGACGAGTATGTTGCCGGTTGCTCCACCATGTACATGTGTAACAAACCGAGCCTGGAAGAAGGCCTGAAGCGCCTCACCCTGCTGAAGGAAGACGCTACCCGGTTGGCCGCTCGGGACCTGCACGAACTGATGCGGGCCTGGGAACAGTATCACCGTATCCTCTCCGGTGAGGCTCATCTGCGTCACATCCTGTTCCGGGAAGAGACTCGTTACCCCGGTTACTACTACCGTTCCGACTTCCTGTCTATCGACGACAGCAAGTGGAAGGTGTTCACCATTTCTCAGTACGACAAGAACACCAACGGTTGGAAGTTTGAGACCGAGCCTTACAAGCAGTTGGTTAAGTAACAACGGCTAGGTTCCGGGGCTTCGGGCAACCGAAGCCCCGGGCTGTTTTTTTGGCCGTGGTATCAGGCCCCTCGGCCAGCCACGGCCATTTTTATATAATCGCCGAAAGTCCATCCTTTATCTCTCTCGCCCCTTGAGGGGAGAGGGTCGGGGTGAAGGGTGCATAAGAAAATACTTTTGGCAATGCGTATAAGGGATGCATCACCATCCCCCCACCAGAGCGATGCGGTTTTTCCTTGAACCCATATTCACAATGTATTATACATGGGGAAAGTGGGTCTCAGGGCCTGGGCCGGAGCCGAGACATGGCCGATGCTCTGGATCGCTTCAACGTCCCCAAGGAGGACTTGTGTGAACGCCGATAGCAAAATTCTGGTCATCGGGGGAGGCATGAGCGGCCTCACCGCGGCCCTGGAGGCGGCGGAAGCCGGGTCTCAGGTGATCATCACCGAGGCGGCCCCCTACCTGGGCGGCCGGGTTGCCCAACTCCACCGATATTTTCCCAAGCTCTGCCCTCCCACCTGCGGTTTGGAAATCAACTTTCGCCGGATCAAAGAAAATCCCAATATCACGTTTTATACCATGGCGGAAGTTACCCAGGTCAGCGGCAGCGCCGGCGATTTCGACGTCACCGTCAAGGTGCAGCCGCGCTACGTCAATGATCGTTGCGTAGCGTGCCATGCCTGTGCAGAAGCCTGCACCGAGTGGCGGGTCAATGATTTCAACTACGGTCTGGACAAGACCAAAGCGGCCTATCTGCCCTATGATATGGCTTTTCCGCAAAAATACGTCATCGACAAGAGCATCTGCAGCGGCGACTGCGGGCAGAAGTGCCTGGAGGCATGTAAGTACGACGCCATCGAACTGCACATGAAACCCCAGACCCTGAACTTCAACGTCGGTGCTATCATCATGGCCAGCGGCTGGGAACTCTACGATGCCACCAAGATGGACAACCTGGGGTTCGGCCAGGTGGCTAACGTCATCACCAATATGCAGATGGAACGCCTGGCGGCCTCCAACGGCCCCACCGGCGGCCAGATCCTCAGGACCAGCGACCAAAAGCCGCCCAAAAAAGTGGCCTTTGTCCAATGCGCCGGCTCCCGGGATGAAAACCATCTCCCGTACTGTTCCTACATCTGCTGCATGGCCTCCCTGAAACAGGCCACCTACTTGCGGGAAAAGGACCCGGAAACCGAGGTCTATATCTTCTATATCGATATCCGTACTCCCGGCCGCTATGAGCAGTTTTACTGGAAGGTCCGGGACGATGAGCATGTCCATCTGATCAGGGGTAAAGTGGCCAAGATCACCCAGGAACCCGGGACCGACAATGTTGTGGTGGTGGCCGAAAATACCGCCACGGGCAACAAAGAGAGCATGGTCTTCGATATGGTGGTCCTGGCGGCGGGCATGGTGCCCTCTACCAAAGCCTCCCCCTTCGCCCTGCCGTTGTCTTACACGCCGGATGGCTTCGTCATTCAAGACCTGATGCCGCCGGGAGTCTATGCCGTGGGAACCTTGAAGGGCCCCCTGGATGTGACCAAGTCGGTGCAGGATGGCACCGGGGCCGCCCTTAAGAGTCTCATCGCCCTGGGCAGGAGGTCATGATGGAAAAGAAATACGGAGTCTATCTGTGTAAAGGCTGCGGCATCGCCGATGCCGTTGATTTTGAGAGCCTCACCAAAATAATCAAAAAAGAGTGCAAAATCCAGCACATCAAAGAAGCTGACATCATGTGCAGCCCTGAGGGCCGCGCCATGATCCTGGAGGACATGAAGCCCGAAGGCGAAGGCATCAACGCCATCGTCATCGCAGCCTGCTCCCCCCGGGTAAAATACGAAGAGCTGGATTTTCCCAATGCCATCGTCGAGCGCTGCAACATCCGGGAGTTGGTGGCCTGGACCCAGGAGCCCAAGGTTGAAGCTACCCAGTTGCTGGCGGAAGATTATCTCCGCATGTACTGCGCCAAGGCCAAAAAGGACGAGCTGCCTGAGCCCTACCAGACCGAATGCGACAAGACCATTCTGGTTATCGGCGGCGGCACCGCGGGTTTGAGTGCGGCACTGGAAGCGGCCAACGACGGCTATGCCGTGGTCCTGGTGGAAAAAGAGGCGCAGTTGGGCGGGTTCGCGGCCAAGATGTACCGGCAGACCCCCACCAGCTACCCCTACACCACCCTCCAGGAGCCGGTGGTCTTCAAGAAGATCCAGGAAGTCCAGAATCATCCCAAGATCAAGGTGATGACCTCGGCGACCCTGGAAAAACTCGATGGCCAGCCCGGTCTGTTGGACGCGGACATCAAGGTGGGCGGCGACGTCGAGACCTTGCGGGTCGGCACTGTGGTTATGGCCGCAGGGTGGAAGCCCTACGACGCCACCAAGCTCACCAAGCTGGGCTACGGCCTGTCCAAGGACATCATTACCAGTATCGAAATGGAAGAGATGGCCAAGGCGGGCAAGATCGTGCGGCCCTCCGACGGCAAGGCGCCGCAATCGGTGGCCTTTATTCAGTGCGCCGGTTCACGGGACCCGGACCATCTGCCCTACTGCTCCAGCTTCTGCTGCATGGCCTCCTTAAAGCAGGCCGTCTATGTGCGGGAGCAGCACCCCAATGCTACGGCTATGATCCTTTATAAGGACATCCGGACGCCGGGGCTGACGGAGCTGTTCTACAAGCAGGTGCAGAGCGACGCCGGCGTCATGCTCACCAAGGCCGAGATCGCCGAAGTCAGCCTGGGTAATGGCGGCAATATCCTGATCAATGCCACCGACACCCTCCTGGGTGAAAACGTCATCTTCGAAGCCGACCTGGTGGTTTTGGCTGTGGGTATTGTGCCCTTAACCGCCGACGAGTCCGTGCTCAACCTGGGGTATAAGCAGGGACCGGCCTTGCCCGACCTGGATCTATACCACGGCTTTGCTGACTCCAACTTCATCTGTTTCCCGTACGAAACCCGGCGGACCGGCATCTACGCCGCGGGTTGCGTCCACCAGCCCATGGATATGGCCATGGCTGTCGAAGACGGCATCGGCGCCGCCTGCAAGGCCATTCAGGCCGCGGAGCACGTGGCTGCGGGCATGGCGGTGCACCCCCGGGCCTGGGACGAGACCTTCCCGGACCCGTTCATGCAGCGTTGCACATCCTGTAAGCGGTGTACTGAAGAGTGCCCCTTCGGCGCTATCGAAGAAGACGAAAAAGGCACCCCCTTTTATAAGATCAACCGCTGCCGCCGGTGCGGCACGTGCATGGGGGCCTGTCCGGAACGGATCGTATCCTTTAAGGACTTCAATGTTGACCTCATCGGTTCCATGATCAAGAGTGTGGATGTGCCGGACCTCGAGGATGAGGACGATCCGGCGGCGCCGTTCCGCATCATTGGCTTGGTGTGCGAAAACGACGCCTACCCGGCCCTGGACGCAGCCGGACTGCACAAGCTGCGCTTAAACCCGTATGTCCGTTTCATTCCCCTGCGCTGCCTGGGGTCCTTCAACATGGTATGGATCACCGATGCCCTGTCCAAGGGCGTTGATGGCATTATCTTGTTTGGCTGCAAATCCGGCGACGACTATCAGTGCCACTTCGCCAAGGGCAGCGAGCTCTGCGAATACCGCCTGAGCAAGCTGTCGGAAACCTTGGATAAGTTGGGTCTGGAGTCTGACCGGGTGCTCCAATACCCGATTGCCCACTCCGATTTCGATCGCCTGCCGAAGATTCTCGACGACTTTGTGACTCGGGTGCGCGAGATCGGCCCCAACCCGTTCAAGGAATTTTAGGAGGTATGATCCATGGCAGGTGAAAAAATCATAAAACCGGACCTCCAATTCGTGAAGCGGGTGATGGCCGCAGGAGGGGACACGGTCAAAAAGTGTTATCAGTGCGATACCTGTTCGGTAGTGTGCAACCTCACTCCCGATGAAAAACCCTTCCCCCGGAAGGAGATGCTCCAGGCCCAATGGGGTCTCACCGAAGTGCTCCAGGACCCGGACATCTGGCTGTGCCATCAGTGCAGTGACTGCACCGTGTACTGCCCCCGGGGCGCCAAGCCCGGTGAGGTCCTGGGCGTCCTCCGGCAGATGTGTATCGAGAAATACGCCACGCCGCCGGTGCTGGCCAAGTCGGTGGGGGACCCCAGGTTCCTGCCGTTGCTCATCGCCTTCCCGATGTTACTCTTGTTCCTGGCCTTAAAGGCCACGGGTCACTGGAACATCCCCGAAGGCCCCATCGTTTTCTCCCACTTTTTCCCCACGCTCCTGGTGGATTTCATCTTCGTGCCCATCTTCTTCTTCGCGGTGGCGGTGCTGGCCAAAGGCGTCATGGCCTTCTGGCAGGATATTAATGCCACTAACCCCTGGAAGGTCAAGGTAGAAGGCAATCTGGTGGGGAATCTTGTAACAACCCTAAAAGACATTTTGATGCACAACCGTTTCAGGGAGTGCGAAGTTACTTATAACCGTTCCACCAACCACCTGTTCCTGGTGTTTGGGTTTGTTTTCTTGTTGATTGTTACCACGTGGGGTTTCCTCAACGAATGGGTTCTGCACCACGAATCACCTTACCCGATCTATGAGCCCATTAAACTGCTAGCCATCGCAGGGACCGCCTCTTTGCTTTACGGTATCTACAACATCCTCAAAGAGCGTCAGGCAAATGCCGAAAAAGCCGGCTACGGCTCCTACTTTGACTGGTTCCTGATCTACGTGATCTTTACTGTGGGTGCAACGGGTCTCGGTGCCTGGCTCTTCCGCCTGGTGGGCATCCGGATCTTGGCCTACCCCACGTACTTCCTGCACCTTACCGCGATCTTCATGCTGTTCTTCTACGCCCCGTACACCAAGCTGGCCCACATCGTCTATCGCACCGTGGCCATGCTCCAGGCCCGCATGTCAGGCCGGGGGTTCTAACCGCGGGCAGGTCAAAGCCGTGAAACACCGCCGGCCCCCTTTGGGGGCCGGTTTTATTTATAGCAAACTTATTTTCAGTCTCTAAAATACCAAGGTAGAACATAATTAATCCTCCTAAATCGCTTGAATTTTAATCGATTTTTGCTCTTCAATATTTCTGTTTCTTTGCTTCCCCTGAGGTTTTAACTCACTATACCCCACATTCTCACTTTACTTGACTTGTGGGGTATATACCCCACAAGCTTGATTTTATGTAATTTGTGGGGTATAGTCGACGATAGAGGGAGTCGATCCATGGTCATTGAGCAGATCTGGGAAGAGAGTCGGGACTATTACCTCGACTATCAAAAAAGACTCATAGGGGAACTGTTGATTTCTCCGGTGGGGTCGATTAAGCGCAGAAAAAGTTGGGGAGGTTGGTTCTTATACCTGCATAAAAGAAAAGGGCAAGGATTTGAGGATGTTTATCTGGGCAGTGAAAGCGACCCGTCAGTAAAAAAGATCGCTGAGAAAATTAAAAATCGTCAAAGATTGATCCGCGAATTACGCTCTGCCAAAAGCGCCTTAAAACTTTTGAGGGCTAATAGAATGTCTCGAGAACTGAAAGATTTCACCGGACCCCTTAGGAAGCTTCTCATAGCAATGGAGGGGTTTGGCTTTTTTGAGGCTGGCATTGAACTTATCGGCAGCTATTGTTTTAAAGTCTATCAAAATCATTTTGGGGTTGAATGGTTTCCTTTACGTACCCTGGATATCGACTTCGCTATACCGATACCCTATAAAGGACCATCTGTGGATTTGGAAGCCGTGCTCAAGGAACTTGGTTTCAGACAGGAATTTTGCGCTGATGGTACCATTATTTATGAAGGTGATGGGCTCAAGATAGAATTTTTACAACCGAGAAAAGGCAGTGGCACAGAAGGGCGATTCCCGGAACTCAAAGCATTATCTACGGTTCCAATACCGCTACCTTATCTTGATATACTGCTTAATAATAAAGTGGAAGTCTCGTTGAGAGACATCGGGCGCATAGCGTTACCATCTATGCCCGCCTTTACTTTGCATAAACTCTTGATCGCTTCTCTTCCTGAAAGAAAAGAAAAACGGGAAAAAGACTATCATCA
Organism: Desulfobaccales bacterium; assembly: GCA_041648175.1. Lineage (NCBI taxonomy): Bacteria > Pseudomonadati > Thermodesulfobacteriota > Desulfobaccia > Desulfobaccales > Desulfobaccales bacterium. The sequence continues at coordinate 123,642 of JBAZPO010000002.1, forward strand.
GGTCTGCGCTGTGGCGAAAAAAATAATCACAGATGGAAATTTAATCGATGAGGTTCATAAAATCTTCGCTGATATGCCGCAAAGTTGGCGCAAAAAAATCGGTGATTCGGCTCGAATTCTGCCAGAGCTTGTTGAAAATTGTCACGTCGATTTTTCGACATTACTACCAGACCGAAAATAAATTTGATGGGATGCGTTGCCACATTAAAATGTATTAGGGGAATGCTATGAGCGCGGAGTACCCTGTCCTGGCCCATAGCAGACCAATCAATAAGTTGCGTCTAAAGAATAAAGAAAAACCCGCAAAAGTTCTCGGCTTAAAGTCTGGCAAAGATATTCAGCAAAAAAATGAAAATAAGGGTAGACAAAGCGGCGATTTCCAGCGTTCTCACCTTCTTTTCCAGTGCGACCACTTTTTGCTCTAGTTCAGAGGTTTGAGCCATAGGTATCTCCTTACGGCAAATTTTTTTACTAATCGGCATAAAGCCATTAATGCTTAAATAAATGTTCCATGGTCTTGGAGGCCACACCTCAGTTCTTCGACCTCATTATAAGATTTTTATTTGGATCAAATTTTGATAAGATATTCATAAGCAAAGAAAAACCGTTAAGGAGTTGAACATGGTAGATTTGAACATGCGGGTGGTGGAGCCTCGGAAACTGACCCCGGAGAGCCGCTTCAAGTTCCGGTGTCATCCCGGGGTGTCCTGCTTCACCGAGTGCTGTGGCAAGACCACCATCATCCTTACCCCCTATGATATCCTCCGCCTGAAAAACCGCCTCAATTTGAAGGCCGCGGACTTCCTGGCAAAATATACCCGGACGGAAGCCCATGACAAATCGGGCCTTCCCATGGTCATCATGGATATGCCCCGGTTCGAGGACCGCTGCCCCTTCGTTAAGCCCGTCGCCGGTTGCTCGGTCTATAGCGACCGCCCGGCCACCTGCCGCTATTATCCGGTCGGCCAGGGCTCCCTCATCACCGAAGAAGGCCTGGATGAATTTTATTTCTTCGTGCGGGAAGAACACTGCCGCGGGTATGATGAGGATGTGGAATGGACCGTCGCCTCCTGGCGGCAAGACCAGGGCGTGGACCAGTATGACGAAATGAATCGGGAATGGAAGATCATGATGCTGCGCCGGGCCGAAAATGGCGGGCCGGTCACCGACGAGCGGGGCAACCGGCTCTTCGCCATGGTCCTGTATGATCTGGACCAGTTCCGGAACTTCGTCTTCAAGAGCCGCTTCCTAAACGTCTTCAGTGTGGACGATGAGGTCCGGGAGAAGATCTGGGACGATGACGAGGAACTCCTGAAGTTCGGCTATCAGTACATCAAAATGGCACTGAAGATTGCGGATGCGGAAACCTTGGAGTTGCTCCAGCCTGTTGGCCCCGGCCCCGGCTCCACGACCATGACCTTCTAACCTTGTCGGCGGGGCCGGGATTTCCTCCCGGCCTTTTTGCCGAAAGGCCTTCCTTAAAAGCAACGAGGGCTGTCATGACCACAACCTCTGAGACTCAGGCCAGCGCCGCGGAAATCACCGAGATTCTGGATAATCACCGGGTGGTGGCGGTGGTGGGGTTGTCCTCCGACCCCAACCGGCCCAGCTTTCAAGTAGCCCACTATTTGCAGGCGCACGGCTACCGCATTGTGCCGGTCAATCCGGGCTGCCGGGAGATTTTGGGTGAAAAGTGTTACGCCAGCCTCCGGGATATTCCTTTCCCGGTGGAAGTCGTGGACATTTTCCGCAAAGTGGATGCCATCCCCGGGATCGTCGATGAAGCCATTGCGGTGGGTGCCAAGGTAATATGGATGCAGCAGGGTCTGGAAGAGGCCGCCTCGGCCCTCAAGGCCAGGCAGGCGGGCCTGAACGTGGTCATGGACCGTTGCCTGAAGATCGAGCATCATCAGCGCCATCAGCATGCATAAAATTCGGGTGGGTGCCCACCTGTTTGCCAGGAAGGAGTCTCGACCCCATGGAAATTACCCTGTTCAACAAGAATGGCAAGCCGGTCTCCTACATCGCCGATGACGGTGAGACCATCTACCTGTGGGATGGCCGCCCGGTGGCGTATCTCTCCGAGGACAAGGTCTACGGCTGGCAAGGCCGGCAATTGGGCTGGTTTCATAACGGCACCGTCTTCGACATCTATGGCCTGCGCGCCGGTTTTATCAAGAGCAAATCCCCCATAGCCACGGAAATGGAACCGCTCAAGTCCCAGAAGCAATTCAAACCGGCCAGGGGGAAAAAACAATCGCAGGTGATCAAACCGATTTTGTGCTACGGTTACTCCAATAATAACCTGGAAGATCTCCTGGAAGCGGAGAGCCCGCACTAACCATATCGTGGTCCAGATAACCGCTCATTACCTGCTTACTCTCCCGGAAAACCCATGCTTGCCAGGGTGAAAAGCGGGGCCCTGTTGGGGGTGGATGCCTACATCGTCGATGTGGAGGTGGACCTAGCCCCGGGCCTGCCCGCCTTTACCACCGTGGGCTTGGCCGAAACCGCAGTCAAAGAAAGTAAAGATCGGGTCAGGGCCGCGGTGAAAAACTCCGGCTATAAGTTCCCCGATAACCGCGTTACTATAAACCTAATCTAATCGGCCAGTATAAGGCGAACCTGGGTAACTACCATTTATTGCTGGGAAGCCGGGCGGCTTAAGGGGGTATTCTTGGCTTTTATTTTACAAATTCCCCATTGACCCAGCCTACGGCGCCACGGGAGCGACCATTCAGAATTCTAACTTTGCGGCGGTAAGATAGCCGAGAACTACCAGATTTAATAACCGAACATTGAGTGCCATTATCTACCAGAGCGGCGATAGTCTGAAGAAAAAGAGGATCAGAGGGTTCTTTTTTTTCAGAAATGTGTTTGATGGCATAGTCCATCAAGTCCTCGGTTTTAAAGACGATAACTTTCCCGCTAGGAGCTTCCAAGGTTTCTGCAAATCCTGGAACGGCTAAAAGAAATGCTAAAAATAGGGAAAATATGCCAATCTTCTTTCGAAAATGTAGCATGACCGCCTCCTGCTTTTATATTTTCATTTCTTTTCTAACTCAACTCCCCCGCCTTGTGAAGTCGAATTTGATTTCCTTCTTTGGTTCAATTTCCTGCTTCCCTTGGTCAAAACTAAAGGTTTCCCCGCAATAACGGCATTTCTTGGCAGCCTTCTTGATAGTTTCCGCACACTGGGGGCAAACTTTGGTTTCATCTTCGGGTTCAGGAGAGTAGGGAATTGGGGGCAATTCATGGGCTATTATGACTGGAGGTATCTCATCTTTGTTAGAAGAAATAAGAAGTGCAAAGAGAAGTCCAAAAGGACCCAAGAGAATCCCGAGCAAAAACCAGCCAAATACGCTGCGGCCCTTGTTGGAGGCTGCAATAGCCGCCCCGATACCAAAGAGAATCCAAATAATCAGGAGCATGATGACCCCTCCTGATACCCCCTATACCCGGGTAGCCTAAGCGGGCCTTTTGCCGGAAAAGCGATCATAATCATTAGTAAACTGTGATTGCAGCTCCCTTGGCGACCGAAAAAGGCAACCCTTCGGCCTCGTGGCCCCGGGGTCAATTCGAACCTTGCCCCCTACCAGGCTTATATTCAGACCATCCTCTTGGGGATACAGTTCCTTCTTGCAGTCCTGGTCCGGGCAGCGGGTAAACTCCTGTCTGTCGTCTCCGCTATGGTTGAAGAAATGCGGGATGAGAACTTCTTTATCGTTTGATTCCTTCACTTCCATTTCGCCCCACATCAACTGCCTACAGTTTCTACAGGCCAAAATGTAAAGTACCTTGACTCGGGGGGCGTATTTGGGGATATTCCGCCACTGCTCTTTAAGGTCTTCATCTCTAACGTTTTCGTCCCAATAAGTCGCCTTGTAGATTTCCGCCTCCACCTTCCTTTCCATGGCCTACCTCCATTCTTATCCCTTGCACACTTGGAAGGCATTGTCAAAGAAAATCGCCCCCTTAAAAAAATATTAGGCGTCCAATTAGGGGTTAGGGCCGGAAATATTTATATTAAAGTTAACCTATATTTATAGCCAAAAACAACCCACTTTATCCGGGGGGTAACGCATGAATCTAAAGGAAGCAAGACGAAGTAAGAACATGAGCCAGGTGGAACTTGCAAAGAAAATCGGCGTAACAGTGTTGATGATTTCCTTGTACGAAAACAATAGGTCGATACCCCGGCCCGCAACGAGAAAGAAAATCGAGCAAGTCTTGGGGCTGGTTGACTGGCCTACGGAAAGGACGCAGCACCTCAAGGTGCCGACATTAATAGGAGGTAAAACATGATCCATATCAGCGAAAGTCAGATGGAGCGCTTGCTTGGCATGAACCGGGCAATCAGCGGCCCGTTTGAGCCGGGGGCATATCGCCCGTTCATCGGCAGTGACGGTAAAACTTACGTTACCATCAAAGACGGCGTAAACAGACCAATGATCAACTCCGCCGGTGCAACTTACATGGCCTTTGAGCCCAACGGCAAACTCAAAACTGTTATGGCTGGCCCCGATGTTTACGCAACATTGCGCCGGGACGAATGGAAGCAGTTGGATGAAACGGTTTTGGAGACCGCCCACATTCACCTTGTCGGCATTCAGGACCTCATCAATGCCGGGCTAACCGTCAACATTCCCTCCTTGGGCACCACCGAATTTGAGAGCCATACAATGAGCGAGTCGATGGAGGCCGGGGTTAGCATGGACCCTGCGGTCCGCACCAGGAAGGACAGGCCCGAATACGGGGCGGTGTACACGCCCATGCCGTTGATTCACTCGGATTTCTCCATTGGAAAGCGCCCATTGGAGGCCAGCCGCAAAGGCACCGGCTCCGACTTGCAGGTGGATTCCGTTGCCCAGGCGACCCGCGTCGTCTCCGAACGCCTGGAGAGGATGCTGTTCGCCGATGAGACCTATAAATTCGGGCGGGGCTTGGTTTACAGCTACACGAATCATCCTGACAGGACCCAAAAAGTCCTGGTTGAAAGCTGGCTTACGGCCGATCCGGGGGATATCCTGGACGATGTTCTTGGCATGGTGCAGGCCAGCCTTGAGAGCCGACATTACGGCCCCTGGACGCTCTACATCCCCGCCGCCTACACGATTGTGATGGACCGGGATTACGTTCTGTTGGAGCAGGGCAAAATGTTGATACGGGACCGTCTTATGAAGGTCGAAGGTATCAAGGACATTAAGGCAGCCCCCTTCTTGGCCGACGACAACATCTTGCTCGTCAGCATGGAATCCAGCACTGTCAGACTGCTTCACGGCCTTTCCCCCACCGTTCTACAATGGACGCTCAACGGGGGGTTCACGAATGAATTTGCGGTCGTGGCCTGCATGATCCCGCAGATCAGAAGTGATCATTACGGTCGGTCTGGCATTGTTCACGCTGCCACGTTGTAGGGAATGGCGATGGAATACCTCACCGTCTATCTGGAAACCCCGTGGACCCGCCAAGGGGGCAACTTCGTAGCCCCTTGCACATTGATGGTGGAGGGAGTTCACTCGGGGAGCCATGGGCCGGTCTTCCACCCCGCCCACGTTCTCAAGGCCAACACCCCGAAGTGGGAAGGCCAGCCCGTGACCGTTGATCATCCCAAGCAAGACGGCCAATACGTTGACGTCAACAGCTCAAAGGCGATCTGGGATAAATATGTCGTCGGCCGGGTGACCAAGCCATATTACGATGAGAACAAGAAGGCCATTAGGGGCACGATCCAGATTCCTGCGAACCATGCCAGGGCGGCGGAGATCATAAAGCTCCCCGGCGAGGTCAGCGTCGGGATTTTCTCCGATTACACCGAAACATACGGCCAGCATGGCGGCCAGGAGTACAATCGCTGTTCCATCACCCACGAACCAAACCATTTGGCCATCTTACCTGATGGGGTTGGCGCATGTTCAAAAAAAGCAGGGTGCGGCCTAAGAGTGAACAGCGGCGTGGAGATACTTGGAGACGCCCTTGCACAATGGATCAACAATTTACGAAGAGAGGCGAGAAACAACATGGAAAACAACCACGAACATGAGGCCGTTTATCCAATCGAAGTCCTTGAAGCCGAGTTCCTCGAACAGCAAAAGGCCCGCAAGCAGCCGGAACAGTCAGAGCAGGACCACTCTGACGAGGCCGTCTTTCCCCCGGAGGTGGTGTGATGCCCAGGCGCTACAAGATCGGCGAACAAGTGGAGTACGACCAACAGTTTGACCATTTGAAAGAGCAATCGGCCTTTCTGAATCCCAAGGGCCGGGTGATAAACAACCTTCTAATGGAGGCCACCAACGATCCTGATTCGCTGCTGGCTGAGTGGATGAAAACCAATCTCCCCAAGTCCCAGGCCGCCCTTGAGGCCGCCATTCAGGATTTCGACAAGGCCAGGGACAAGGCGTGGCGATGTGGCAAGCCGGTTCCTGAGAACGAACCCGATGCCATACGGGAAAAGCGGCTCAGGGCAGAGGCCAAGGTTGATATCGTCGCCGATGAAATCGTGGCCCTGAAACGCATGGCAGAGGCCAAGAAAAAGGCCGAACTCGCCCGGAAGGCGACCCCGATCCTGCCACACGGCCCCTGCGGTCTTGCAATCGGCGAGCCGGTTCGGATGATTGACAATCAGGATGTCGTGGAGCGGGACGGCGAGCTGTTCATAAGCTGCAAGGGGTCGCCCTATGACGGCCTTGCCTTGCCCGTATACAACGTCGAAATTGTGATGCCGTTCTTGCGTGCCTGCCGCATGGCACGGAAGGAAGGCGGCAGGGCCGACGCCCCCTGGCCTAAAAGGGCCGAGGCATAAAGGATTTTTGTAGGAGTAGTCGATGTTTGCGTTCACTTGCATATCGGCCCATGCCCAGGCGGAGTTCACCCCGGTCCTCCTTTCCGGCACCGCACAGCATAGCCCACCAACCGGCCTTGGCCCCGGACATTAGCCCGCTTCCCTCGCTGGACGGGCTGTCCGGGGCCAAGGCCAACCTTTATCGGGGTGCCTGATTATCGGCCCTGTTTGGGCTGAAAACCCTAACTTAAGTTAGGGCTAACGAGATTTTAAATCGGGGCCGGAAGAGTAAAGGAGAAATAAGATGATCGAAATCGAAGGATGGGCGGTCCAGATGACGGAAAAGGCGGTGCTTTTCGTCCCGCAGTCACAAATGGACCGGCCGTGCTGGCTGCCCAAGAGCCAGGTCAGCGTCTCCATCGGCGAATGGAGCGACACCTTGCTTATTCCCGAATGGCTGGCGCAAAACAATGGCCTTCGGGTCTTACCCCGGGCTCCCAGGAGGTCCGCCAGATGAGCGCCGAAGAATATGAACGCCTGGCCGCTATTTACACACCGAAGCCGGCCCGGAGGACCTGCCTTCAGTGTGATAAAAAATTCGATTCCCAGGACCCGGAAAACCGGATTTGCAAGCCCTGCCGAAAGGCCCTGGGTATACCTCTTGCCGATGCGCCGGGGCCGCCGCCGGGTCGAGGGCGGTTGGATGGAAACCAACTATAATATGAACAGAGAGTTTCCCTTGGCTTACTGGGGCCTGAGAATCCCAGGAAAAAGGGGCGGTGCCTCCACACCGCTCCTGCCCAGGGAATTATGCCTTGGAGGGGGCAACGATGGACGACAAAAAACTTCCCAGACGACCTGACGGCACATTCGTCACCCCGATCAAAAGAACCGAAGCCCAGCCCGGTACAGAGAAAGCCCAGCCCAAAGAATGCCCCGAGTTCGGCAAGGGATACAAGGCCAAGGACCCAACCTGCAAGAAATGCCAGCGGGCCAAAGAATGCCGGATGGTCATGGCCGAAGTCAAAAAAATTAAGGAAGATTGGTGGGCGTTCGACCGGGACATGGCCTTCCGCCTGATTGCCCTCAACAATTATAACGCCACAAAGCTATTCCTCATCTACAGGAACCGCGCCAACAATAAGGTTGAAGTGAATAAGGAAGGCATGGCCTACGGGGAAACCTTCGTCGGTAACGAGACCCTGGCAAGGGAAGCCGAGATCAGCGAGGGATACATCCACAGGGCCAACAACATACTGGCTAAGGCCGGTCTGGTGGCCTTCGTAAGGCGGAAGTACCCTGGCGGCCCCTGGGTGAAGCGTGTGGCCATGGCCCCCGATGAGTTTGTGCAGGGCTTGGCGATGAATAGGAAAACTGGCCTGTCATTGAAGGATGCTGTCGTTCAGGAGCGTATGCCAACGCCACCCTTACCCCTTAAGGTTTAAGGGGTACGTACCCCCTAAAGTTTAAGGCGTATGGTACCCTATAAGATTTAAGGTGTACCGTACCCCTTAAGGTTTAAGGACATAAAGAGAATAAGTTATTAATGAGAATAAGTATTAATGAGAATAAGGTTAACAGCTATCTAAAGATAGCTAGGGCTTCTTTCAGGTTGCTACGCAACCTTTCAGAAACCTTTCACTGGTTTGGTTCCCTCATCATAAGGAGGCGATCTTGGGAAAAACAAACGCTCCCTTAAAAACAATAGCGAAGCGCCCTAAACGGCCTTTAAATAAGCATAGCGCTCAGGGTCCGCCCCCCCTGGCCTGTTTAATAATGATTATTGACAAATAACAATTATTGGCTTAAAGGAGATTCCACTATGCCCAGAGCTTGCCAGATATGTAATCACCCTGAGCGGTTAGCAATAGAACGGGAGATTGTCTCCGGTAAATCCAAAACCTTGATATCCCGCACATACGGGGTCAGCACCGATTCTATCGCCAATCATCAGGAAAGCCATTTGTCCCGTCAGCTTACCCAGGCGTGGACCCGGAAGTCCGGTTTGGAGGTCATGGGGCTGATGGCTGACATAGAGGACCTGGTGAGTAAGGCCCGGCTGATCTTCGACCGGAACTTTGAGAAGAATAGCACGGCTGGCGACCTCACCGCCTTAAACGCCTTGCGGGAGCAGAGGGGAGTCTTTGAGTTGCTGGTGAAGATCGCCGCCCTCTATCACGAGGCCCGGCTGCTGGAATTGCAAGGCTCCCAGGATCACCTTGAGCAGGAACAACAGGCCCGGACCAAAGAGGGCATGTCCAGGCTGACCTTTGAAGAGGTGGAGGCCCTGCTCTACTTAACCCGAAAGATGGATGGCGCAGAGGTCCCCGACGCCGACATACCTGCTATCTTTAAGGCCCCGGCCCCCAGGACCTTGCCCCCGCCCTTGCCCAGGCCCAAAACACCCCCTACAACCGATTCTAAGCCGGTGTACGCCGATGATCTCCCCGACCCTGGGGATAGCCCTGGGGAACCGGAGCAGGAGCCAGAGACAGTGCCAGAGCCGAAACCCCGGAGCCTACCGCCCCAGCATGTTACAGAGATCGGTGAGGCCAGCCGGGCGGAACAAAAGCAGTTCGTCAATGAGCTGCGCGGGGGGAATGTCAGGGTTGGGCGATAGCGAAAAGGAACCTTATAAAAATATCCTGACATCTATAAAAAATGGTAGACTTTCTATTGCTTTTATCTTATAATTTAACCAGTTTTAGAGGTTAAATTAAAAAGTGGAGGGAAAAGCAATGGCAATCGACCTGAAAGCATTGGGCGTGACGGAAAAGGAAGCTGAGACCCTAATCCGCAGGGACAAGGCCCGGAAGGACAAGGACCGCCGCAATTGGACCCGGCAACGGCTCCTTATCCGCAAGGCAAAGGCAGCCGGGATCGAAGTAACGGATGCAGAGATTGACGCCGAACTCGCCAAGAAGTAAAACCTGGTCAGCAAGGGGAGGGGAAGGCCCCTCCCCTGCATGGGGGACATTATGAAGGTCTATGGCTACCTACGAGTATCAACCCAGGATCAGGACACCGCCAAGAACAAGGCCGACATCCTGGCCTGGGCTAATAGTAAAGGCTTCGGCCCCGTCCTTTGGGTTGAGGAAAAGATAAGCGGGGTTCAGGACTGGCGCAAGCGGGAGCTTGGGAAGCTGGTCAATACCTTAAAAGAGGGTGACTGGCTCATCACCCCGGAGTTCAGCCGCCTTGCCCGGTCCACGCTGCAAATCCTTGAGGTACTGGCAGAGTTGAAGAAGAAGGCCGTCAACGTCTATGTCGTCAAGGGAGGCCAGCACGTCAACGGAAGCATCGAATCCAAGGTGTTCCTTACCATGATGGCGCTCTTTGCCGAAATCGAAAGGGATTTGATTTCGGCCCGCACGAAAGAGGGCCTGAAAGCTGCCAGGGCCAAGGGTGCGCAGTTGGGTAGGCCCAAGGGCAAGGGCAAGAGCAAGCTGGACCAGTTCAAGCCGGAGATTGAAGCATTATTGAAAAACGGTTCCCGCAAGGACTTCATCGCCAAACGCTACGGCTGCACCCCGGCCACGCTGAGCAACTGGCTCAAGAGGGTCGGCCTGGACAAATTGGAGGCCAAGCCATGACACCTCAGAAAGCAGTTGGATATGCCAGGGTCAGCACGGTAGCTCAGGCTCAGCATGGCGAAAGCCCCCAAACCCAGCAGGACGAAATTACCCGATTTTGCGAAAGCCATGGCCTGGAACTGATAGAGATATTCACGGACCTGGGCGTTTCCGGCCGGAAGCAGGATAGGCCCGGATTGAACGCCCTCCTGGACGGTGCCCGGCGAAAGGAATTTGATATCGTTGTTGTAAGTCGAATGACCCGGTTCGGCAGGAGCGCCAAGGACCTGTTGAACAACCTGGGCGTCCTGGATGATAATCATATCAAGTTTGCATCATTGAAGGAAAACCTGGACACCTCCACACCTGCCGGGCGGTTGTTGCAAACCGTCCTTGCTGGTATTGCGGAATTTGAAAGTGAAGTCATCAAAAGTCAGATGCTTGAGAACCGCCATATCCGGGCCAAGCGGGGAGATATCATCATCGGCAAACCGCCCTATGGCTACGCCTGGAACAAAGAGAAGAAATGCATGGAGGTTGACCCCCAGGAGGCCGAAGTCTACAACCGGATGGTCAAGATGTGCCTGGACGGGAAGAGCTACAAGGACATAACCATCGCCCTGCGCAAGGACGGCGTCAAGGCTAAGCTGGCCCTGTTCTCCGCAACCGTCGTGGGCCAGATATTGAAGAACCCCTGCTATTATTCCGGGCGGCTGCTTCGCAACACCCACGTCTTCAAGGGTAATATCAAGACGGAGGAAATGAAGCCCGCCGACCAGCATTTTGAATTGAAGTTGCCGCCCCTGACCGACAAGCTGACCTGGGACCGGGTGCAGGAAAAGATAGCCTTCAATAAGGTGAAAACCAAGCGCACCACCAACCCGAATTTCTGGCTCAGGAACGTCCTCAGGTGCGGCGAGTGCGGCGGCACTGTCAAGCCCAAGTCCATCCGGGGGCGTTTCGACTATTATTGCTGCTATTGGGCAACCTCCGGTAAGAAGTTCCTGGAGGCCGCCGGGAAAAAATGCAAATGCTCCCTGCCCAGCATCCCCGCACAGGCCCTACAGGACCGGGTGATGTATCACCTACTCCACTTCCTGACCTTCGGGGGGTTCACCATAGCCGGAAAATATGCCCCCGCCAAGATTGAGCGGCTTCTTGCGCCGCAGAAATTCGATGAGCAGGCCAAGGGCCTGTCGGAGCAGTTGGCCCAATATAAGAGGGCCTTGGGGCGCAAGACCACGGCCAGGGAAAACCTCTTCACCATGCTTGAGGAGCCGGGGTTCGACCGGGCCATTTTCGCCCAACAGATGGAGAAGATCGGCGGGGAGATACAAACGCTTGAGGCCCACATTGACGATACGGGGCAGAGGCTGGCCGGCCTGGAAAGGGCCAGGGCCAACCATCAGGACATGGTGAGGTTCGTCAAAGGCAACCGGAGATGGCTTAGGGGCATCGCAGATAAGATCATTGCCTTGGAACCCCCAGAAAAGCAGAAATTGATCGAATCCCTGCTTGATGGTAAGATCACCGTGGAATATGATGAGGAGACGAAAACCTGGGTCATAATGCCTCCCCCGTTCCGCTTCAACCCCGATGCCTTGCAGGCCCTTGTTGATGAAAACGCATTTAATAAGGTTTATAACTATCAATCTGGCTCCGGCCGACATTCGCAAGGATGGCACCGGCTTCGACCTGCCTGCGGCGGTGGGCATCCTGACCGCCCAGGGGTTCATTCCTCCGGAGGCCCCGGAGAACTATCTCCTCTATGGCGAGCTCTCCCTGGACGGCCGCCTCAAGTCCACCCGAGGTGTACTCTCCATGGCCCTGGCCACCCGGGAGGCAAATCTTGCCCTCATCATCCCCAAGGCCAACGCCAAAGAGGCGGGCGTGGTCCAGGGGATTAACATTTACCCTGCGGAGCACCTCTCCCAGGTGGTGGAATTCTTAAACGGACGGGAGCCCCTGGCGCTGCTTATCCCGGAAACCCCTGAGCTTTTGACCCCACCGCCCCGTTATGACGATGACTTCCGGGAGGTTCGGGGGCAGGAGCCGGTGAAGCGGGCCCTGCTCATTGCCGCGGCCGGCAGCCACAATGTTCTTATGGTGGGACCGCCCGGCGCGGGCAAGACCATGCTCGCCCGATGTCTCCGCACCATCCTGCCGCCCTGGAGTTTTGAAGAAGCTCTGGAGACCTCCAAGATTTACAGCATCATGGGGCGGTTAAGGCCGGGCCAGGCCCTGGTGCCGAGACGCCCCTTCCGTTCGCCCCACCACACTATCTCGGACGCGGGCTTGATCGGTGGCGGCACCATCCCCCGTCCCGGCGAAGTGAGCCTGGCCCACCACGGCGTGCTCTTTTTAGATGAGTTGCCGGAGTTTCGCCGCTCCACCCTGGAGGTCCTGCGCCAGCCCCTGGAAGAGGGCAAGGTGACCATCTCCCGGGCGGCCACTTCGCTGACCTACCCGGCCCGCTTCATGCTGGTGACGGCCATGAACCCCTGCCCCTGCGGCTTTTACGGCGACGTCAAACGGGCCTGCACCTGCACCCCGAACCAGATCAATTCCTACCGCTCCCGCATCTCCGGCCCGCTTCTGGACCGCATCGACATCCAGATCCAGGTGCCCGCGGTGCCCTTTAAAGACCTGGCCGCGCCGGAGTCGAGCGAAGGCTCCAAAGAATTGCGGGTCCAGGTGGTCACCTCCCGCGAGGTCCAGACGCAGCGGTTTCATAAAACCCGCATCTACGCCAACGCCCACATGCCGCCCCGGATGATTAAAACGCACTGTGTCCCGGGACCCGAAGCCCAACGGCTGCTGGAGACCGCCATGGAGCGTCTGGGCCTCTCCGCCCGGGCCTATCACCGCATCCTCAAGATCGCCCGCACCATCGCCGACCTGGAAGGGGAGGGGGCCATCGGTCCGGCGCACGTTGCCGAAGCTATTCAGTATAGGACTATGGATAGGGAGTTCTAAAAGCCATATATTTTTCTGCTCTGAAAGTGCTGCTCGCACAGGCTGGAAAGCCTGTGCCACCAATACTTTCATGGTTTTGGGTGAGCCAGAGGCTCATGAATGGCTCGTTCCCAAGCTGGGCTTGGGAACGCCCTCGATTGATGCCAAGCTGAGCTTGGCACTCATTTGCGTTCCCAAGTGCAACTTGGGAACGAGTTGAACTAAAACCTCGTTTTCGCGTCAATTTAGACCCCCAAAATCGCCCAAAATCGCCGAAAAAGACCATCCGCCTGCCGATAAAACAGGTAAAACCCGGGACGCGTGCCGGGGCCAGGGCGAGGTGCCGTCGCCCTCGACCCAGGCGGGACCCGCGTGGTTGGCGGGTCAGGGTCAAGCCTGTGCCACGGTCGTATCTGGGTTGTGCCGGGGTTAAAAATCCGACTCTCGGCAAATTTAGTAATAAATATCGAGGGATTCAGGATGAGCGGGGATCTCTGTGCCGGGACGCGACACGGGGGAGCCGGCTGGAACCGCCTCATTTTCCACGATTTGACCATTAGCGTGGCGCTTTTATCCCGGTAAAGCATGGGAGCATCATAAACTCTGGATGGGGCCGGCCTCCAGAATGGCTGCGAAAGATGACGCGGTTTTTGGGCGGGCAGGGTGAGGATGGCGTCCATGACCTGGTGAGGCAGGATGATGAGGGCTTTACCTTGATATTTACCTAAGGGGAGGCGGATGATAACGTTTGAAGTCTGGAGATGGGAGATGCTAAAGGCGGGATGCGCTGCGCTTTCCCACCCTACGGGGTATGTGGTACGGACTCACCTATAAAAAGATTATCAATCAATCGCTTATCTATAATAAATACAAAAAATAGTAAAAAATATTTGACAAATATCCTCAATATGTGCAATGAGTGACTGGCGGGAGATTGATATGCAAAACTGTAAAAGATGGCAATTTCTGATGACATCTTTGGTTCTTCTGTTTGGTTTCTCAGTATCAGGTTGTGCCTTAACCAAAGAAGCTATAACTGTGGATTACACTCCTCAAAAAAATATCGAACCGATTAGAGGAGCAGAAAAAATTCATCTCAAGGTAAATGTGAATGACGCTCGAAGTATGCAAGATAAAGTATCTTATAAAAAGAACGCCTATGGGATGGAAATGGGTGCAATTATTCCTCATAATGATGTTGTTCAATTGGTTCGGGATTCTATCAAAACTGAATTGACTAACCGTGGATTTATTGTAAACGATGGTGATACTATAATTAATGTTGAATTAATAAAATTTATTAATGATTTCAAGACAGGATTTTTTGCGGGTGATGCCTCAGCAGAGGTTTTGATGGGATTACAAGTTAAGCTAGCAAATGGCAATATAATTTATAATAAAACAATCACTGGAAACTACGTAGAGCAGAATATTCAATTGGCTACCGGGAATAATGCTAAACTAGCTTTAGAAGGAGCATTAAAGGATGCTGTATCTAAGCTGGTTAATGACTCAGACTTCATTATGGCTTTGATGGGAACTAAGAAACCAAGCTAACTTTAAATCAGTTTGATGTTTTGTCTCCCGGTAGAGCTTCAAGAGATTACAAAGGAGAGGCTGAAAAATAATAGTTAAAAGAGAGGCGCCTCATGAAACAACTTAGCATATTATGTTTGGTGGTGATGATTATTACAGGTTGTTCCGTGGTTATGGCGACACAGCAGCCTAGCAGAAAGGATTTGTCAGTATTATCTAAAGGTGTGGATAGATCAAGAGTAGTTTCAGAATTAGGCTCGCCACTAACTACTGAAGTGAAAGATGGAAAACGGACAGACGTTTTCTCGGTTCGTCAAGGTTATAGCACCGGAGCAAAGGCTGGTAGAGCCGTATTTCATGCTGTAGCCGATGTTTTCACTCTTGGGCTCTGGGAGGTAGTTGGCACCCCGGTTGAGGCAGTAGCAAGTGGGACTGATGTCAAAGTCGGGGTATGTTACGATACTAACGACCGGGTAACTGAAATCATCACTTATACTGGCAAGGAGAAGGTGGATGCAGCTACGGTCTCCGTGGGAGAAAAGGTGAATCAGGATAAGGGAGAAGAGGGGGAGAAACAGGCACAGCAAAAATAAATTACCAATTCTGGCAGGCATGCTAATAGGATAAGGGTTTTCTTCTGGTTCCCAAGCTTCGCTTGGGAACCCATTTTTTTGTAAGGCTCTGGTTTGCTTCCGCTCGTGATAAAATGCAATTATCTGTCGCCGAGCGGAGCTTGGCGTAAGAATAGGCGTCCCCAGCTGGAGCTTGGGAACGAGATGGAAAAGGCGGGATGCGCTACGCTTTCCCGCCCTACGGGATTGGGGGCGAGATGGAAAAGCTGGAGTTTGGGGACGAGTAGGATAAGTGTAGCGTCGCTGCCCGAGGCGGCGTCAATGGAGTCCGTAGGTTTCAGCTGCTTTGCCCAGGCGAGACGCCTGGGCCACCGAGGACATTTTAGCTTGACATAGAGTTGCTCCAGTGATATACAGGCAGATTGCAGGTGGGGAAAACTATAGCCTGTTATCAAGGAGAAATACCATGAGATATTCCGACCATATTACCTCGGAGGAAGTTCACCTCCTGGAGGAAGTTCAGTCACTGGCAGACTGTATCGGGCTGCCCTCAATTCAGGACTTGATGGCAATTCAAGGTGAATTGGCTGCTATTAAAAAATTGCTTCTGAATCCTCCCGTGAAACAGTTAGTACTAGAGACAGGTGATGTATGTGTCCTCGACACGGACAGGCTCAGGGTGGCGCAGGAAGTATTAGAAGAGGTCTATGGATGGTGTGACGAGACTGAAATCACCTATAAAAAGTTAGTGCAGCAAAAAATAGAACTTAAAGGATAGTTCCGGTGCACGACGAAAGAATGGGAGATAAAGTTTCAAAGAGATAATATCTTACGAAGAGTCGCATAATTGTAGGGTAAAATAAGCTATAAATAAAATAAACCAATTCCACCTCCAAAATCCGGTCATTATTTAGCCGGGTTTTTTCTTTTGGTTCCCAAGCTCCTGTTTGGGAACCTATTTTTTTTGGAAGGCTCTGCTTTGCTTCCGCCGGTGATATAATGGACATATCTGTCGCCAAGCGGAGCTTGGCGTAAGAATATGCTTCCCCAAGCTGGAGCTTGGGAACGAGATGGAAAAGGCGGGATGCGCTACGCTTTCCCGCCCTACGGGATTGGGAGGGAGATGGGAAAGCTGGAGCTATGGGACGAGATGAAAAAAATCACCCCCTTTTGGAAAAGGGGGTAGCGGGGATTTTTATAACCTCTTGAAATCCCCCTAAATCCTAGCAGTGTCCGGTTAGAAAATTGCATGAGGTTGTTCTGCCCCCCTCACCCCAGCCCTCTCCCCCCGAAGCGGGTGGAGAGGGGGTAGCAGATGTGGCCGTTTTAGTAACCATAAGGCATTAAATCGGTTCCACTTTTTCCCCTCTCCCCAATGGGGGAGAGGGTTAGGGTGAGGGGGAAGTAATCTTCTCGGGGCCGGAAGTGCGCAGCGAATTTTTGAGCTGTTGGACTACGCCCAACGAACTTCCTCATTTGCAAAAACCTAGCCGGACGCTGCTGCCTAAATCCCCCTTTTTCAAAGGGGGACTTATTCCAGGTGCATTCAAGAAGCTATTGAGGGCGGTCGCAGGCTGCGGCCTGCTCCTGCACAGGCGAGACGCCTGTGCCACCATTTGGATGCACATCGGTATTAAACCCATGCTCCCAAACCTGTTCCTGGTTGAGAAGACTTCAAGCCTTGATACCGGTTTGGAAATAGGTCGGTGGAGGCAAGGTCCAGGAATTGTTTCGAGAAAATCGTCCTTTCCCCTTGCCGCGCCCGGTTGTGGTCCTTATTTTCAGGATAGAGTCTTGTATGGGCTCGGCGGCGAGATTTGCCCGCCTAATTCGCCACAAGGAGTGATAACTATGGCTCACACAATCGCCGAATTAAAGGACAAGATCCACCTGATGTACCCGGATATCGACAAGCACGGCGTAACTTCTTCCCTTACCTTTGACAAAGGGAAAAATACCTACGTCCTGGAGTTGAAGAAAGACCAGCACCACCTGGCCACCTATATCGACAAAGTGGACGCTGACAAGTGCATGGATAACATCGAATGCATCCATTTGGGGGTGCAGGTCGGACAATTCATGGAAAACTTTAAGAAGGTATGATAATTTGATATATAATTAATAATTAATGAGGTTCATCCGACTAGGTGTGGTAAGCGGGCGCGCTGGCGGGGAGGCTGGCGGCCGGTGCGCCGGGAATGCGGGGTGAAGGGAGAATCTCTTTTAAGTGTGCCAACGGCAGGTCCCCCTTCCCCCGAAAATCTGGAACTATCCACGTCTGAAAGCAAGCGTAACCCAAGGCATATATGAAATTTTTCAAGGAACCCAACCCCAACCGGTTGGAAAAATATCATCAACGGCGGCGCTGGGCCCGGCGGCTGAATATGATCATCTACGGGCTGCTCTTTACCGGGCTTTTGGTGGTGGCCGCGGGCGGGGTGTTCGTCTACCACCATTTTTTGCGGGACCTGCCGGATTTTACCTCCGTCAAGGAGTTCCGGCCCCCGGTGATCACCCAGGTCTTTGCCCGGGACGGCCAGCGCATCGGGGAGTTCTACTCCGAACGCAGGATCGAGGTGCCTTATAGCCGCCTGCCCCGGCACCTGATCCTGGCCTTTGTGGCCGCGGAAGACGCGCGGTTCTTCGAACACCCCGGGGTGGATATCTCCGGCATAGTCCGGGCCTTTTTCCGCAATCTGGAAGCCGGCGAAGTGGTCCAGGGTGGCAGCACCATCACCCAACAGGTGGTGAAACGCATCCTCCTTACCTCTGAGAAGAGTTTCACCCGGAAGATCCGGGAAGCGGTGCTGGCCTATCGCATCGATCATTACATGACCAAAGAAGAGATTCTCGACGTCTACCTGAATCATATCTTCCTGGGTCACGGGGCCTACGGGGTGGAAGCCGCGGCCCAGGAGTACTTCTCCAAGCATGTGGAGGACTTGAGCCTGGCGGAGGTCTCCATCCTGGCGGGCATCCCCAAGGCCCCCAGCCGCTATGATCCCTACCTCAATCCCCAGCGGGCCAAGGAACGCCAGGCCTACGTGCTGAGGCGTATGGCCGAAGTGGGGTTCATCAGCAAAGAACAGGAAGAGGCGGCCTTCCGGCAGCCCATCAAGCTTAAGCCCTTCCGGCCGGAGTGGGTCAAGAATTGCGGCTACTTTACGGAGCAAGTGCGGACCCTGCTGGAAGACCGTTTTGGCAGGGAATCGGTCTACAATATGGGACTGCGGGTTTATACCACCGCGGACGTCCAACTCCACCGCGTGGCCCACGAGGCAATCCAGGAAGGCATCGACGGCCTCATCCAGCGCAACGGCTACCGGGGGCCGCTGAAGCAGGTTAGCGGCAAGGAAATGGCGTCCTTCCAGGACCGCCAGGTCAAGTATTACCGGAAATACCCGCCGCGTAAGGGACTGGCGGTGACCACCCTGGTGGTGAAGTCTCCGGATCGGCGCAAGGGCGCCAAGGGCGTCTATTTTCGCCTGGGAGACCAGTGGGGCATCTTGCAGGACCCCAGCGGCGGCAAATCCCGGGCCTCCACGCCGGTGGCCTCCTTAAGGCCGGGGGATGTGGTCCAGGTGCGCCTTCTGAGCCGGGAGCGCCAGAGCAAAATGTGGACCGCGGAGTTGATCGCCGCGCCCATGGTCCAGGCCGCGGTGATGTCCATGGAATTGAAGACCGGACAGGTTCGGGTGCTCATGGGCGGTAAGGACTTTGGCGACAGCACTTTCAACCGGGCCACCCAGGCCCGGAGGCAACCCGGCTCGGCTTTCAAGCCCATCCTTTACGCCGCCGCGGTGGAAAAAGGCTATCGCCCGGATTCCATTCTGGTGGACTCCCCCCTTTCCCTGCCCGGAGGCAAGCACGGCCAGTTGTGGTCGCCGCAAAATTATGACCACCGCTTTTACGGCCCCATCCCCTTATCTTATGCCATAGCCCATTCCCGTAACGTTCCCGCAGTGCGGCTGATGATGGCTATCGGCGTCCCGGCCACGCTACGCATGGCCAAGACTCTGGGGATCGTGAGCCCCATCTTTCCCAATTATGCGTCCGCCCTGGGCGCTTCCGATGTCACCTTGATGGAACTGACCCGGGCCTACTCGGCTTTCCCCAATGACGGGAAGTTGCTCGAACCCGTTTTCATTAACCGGATCGAAGACCGGGACGGCCGAGTCCTGATGGAAAGCCGGGTTCACGGCCAGCAGGTGATCAGCCCCCAAACCGCCGAGACCATGACCAATCTCCTGACGGGTGTGGTGGAGCGGGGCACCGCGACCCGGGTCCGGGTCCTGGGGCGGCCCATGGGAGGCAAAACCGGCACCACCAATAAAACCCGGGACGCCTGGTTCATCGGCTTCACGCCGTCTTTGATCACCGGGACCTGGGTGGGGATGGATGACGAACGTAGTCTGGGTCCCAAGGAAACCGGCTCCCAAGCCGCGGCCCCCATTTTCATCGCCTACATGAAAGAGGCCTTGAAAGGCACGCCAGTAGAGCAATTCCAGGAGGCCTCGGACACGGTGCTGGCTAAGAAGGGAACTGAGGAGACCGCCGGCAACGCCACTGACGATGAAGCCGCGGCGGAATCCGATGAGACGTTCTACCCCGAGGCTGAAGTCGCTCAGGAGAAGGCACCCCAGGCCTCCAGCCAGCAATTCTTTAAGAATGACCTGGATGAATAAGAAAGATTTTTGATTCTTCAAAACCATAACTCAAAGCCGATAAGCGTTTTTTAGGAGCATATATGCGACAGATCGAGGTGGCCCAGGTCACCCAGGCCGTGAAAGCCGCGGCCATTGCCGCCAATTATGAGCCCGGCGCCGATCTTTTGGCCGCTCTGGCCAAAGGGGCCGAGGCCGAGGAATCCCCCAGCGGCAAAGAAATCTTCCGGCAACTGTTGGAAAACGCCCGTATCGCCCAAGAAGAGCGCATTCCCATGTGCCAGGACTGCGGCCTGGCCATCATTTTTGCCGAAATAGGCCAGGACGTGCACCTGGTGGGTGGTGATTTTACGGAGGCGATTAACGAAGGGGTGCGCCAGGGATACGGCGAAGGCTATTTGCGGAAATCCCTGTGCCACCCGCTAACCCGGGCCAATACCGGCGATAACACGCCGGCGGTCATTCACACCGAAATTGTCCCGGGAGACCGCGTCAAGCTCACCATCGTCCCCAAGGGCGGGGGCAGCGAAAACATGAGCCGCCTCTATATGCTGAAGCCCGCGGAAGGCCTGGCCGGCGTCAAAGAAAAAGTGATCTCCACCGTGGCCGAAGCCGGCCCCAACCCTTGTCCCCCCATTATTGTGGGTGTAGGCATCGGAGGGGTCTTTGAGCGGGCCGCGCTTTTAGCCAAGAAGTCCTTGCTCCGGGAATTGGGTCAGCCCAACCCCGATCCGGAACTGGCGGCCCTGGAGCAGCAATTCCTGGCCTCGGTCAACGACCTGGGCATCGGACCCCAGGGTCTGGGAGGCAGAATCACCGCGATGGCTGTGCATATCCTGATGCAGCCCTGCCACATTGCTTCGCTGCCGGTGGCGGTCAACATTCAATGCCACGCTTCCCGTCATAAGGAAGTGGTGCTGTAAAGTTCGAAGTTCAAGGTTCAAGGTTAATGCAGGGTTCGCATTGCGCACCATTGCCCCAAGATCGCAACAGAGACGGAGACCTCGCCCTACCGAATTTGCATGGATTTGAGAGAGTCACAGGCTCATAAGCGACTGTTAAAAAGAATCAAAATCTCATTTTTTCCTGATAGTCTTTGAATGGGAAACTGGCATAAAAGGTAAATCATGGCCAAGACGGTGAAACTGACAACGCCTCTGACCGACCAGGACGTCGTGCAACTGGAAATCGGCGATACGGTCATAGTCAGCGGGGTGATCTATACGGCCCGGGACGCGGCCCACAAGCGTCTGGTGGATATGCTGGCCCGGGGCGAGAACCTGCCCATGGATGTACGAGGACAGATTATCTATTACGTGGGTCCCAGCCCGGCCCGGCCCGGCCGGGTCATCGGAGCCGCCGGTCCCACCACCAGCTATCGTATGGATTCCTATGCTCCGACGCTGATCAAGCTGGGGTTGAAGGCGATGATCGGCAAAGGCAAACGTTCCGCTGAAGTCATTGCGGCGCTTCAAGAACACAAGGCCGTTTACCTGGGGGCCACCGGCGGCGCAGGGGCCCTCATTTCCCAGCGCATCAAGAAAGCCGAAGTAATCGCTTTCCCCGAGCTGGGGCCGGAGGCAGTGCATCGCTTGGAGGTGGAAGGTTTTCCTACCATTGTCATCAATGATTGTCAGGGGCGGGATCTCTATGAACTGGGGGTCAAGGAATACCGGCGAGCCGCCGCCCGCTGACAACAAAAGGCCTGCGGGGCAGAACCGGGGTGACGATCATCCCGTCCAAAGGACGCCACGATGGATATGCCCATGGACCTGGCAGAAGTTTCCGCCCGGATCAAGGAAAAGAGGTACATCTTTCAGGAGTACAATTTTGGCCCCCTGAAGGACGACGCCCTCAAGACCTTCTATGACCTGGCCCAGGAATACGAGACCATAGAGAACTTCTACCGGGTCGCGGTGAGCGTCATCAAGGAGTTCTTTGATCTGGACGCCCGCCTCTACCTGGTTTGCTCCGAGAACCGGCTGGATCTGACCTGCGATAGCCTCCGGGGGCTCTATCCCGATAAGACACCCCCTCCAGATCACATCCATCTGGCCAGCCAGCCTTACTCTGCCGATGGCGGCCTGATTATCCCCATCCGGGGCAACCTGCTCTTGGTGAACCAGCTTCCCTTTTACGCCAAGGAGCAGGTTATCGGGATGCTGGAATTATACCCAGAGGCCCGGATCTCGGCGGCGGACCGGTTTTTCTTTGAAAAATTTGCCAACCGCCTGGGGTACAACGTCCACGTCAAGATTATCGCCCGCCAGAATATTCAGCACATTCGCTTTATCAACAGCCTGGTGGCCGATATCGAACACAATGTGATCATTCCCAACATCAGCCTCAGCCTCTATCTCCGGCATTTGCGCAACAAGATCAAGAAGCTGCAGGACCTGGAATGCGTCTGCGAAATCAGGAAGCCCGCCTGTCCAGGACATCCGGATGCCCGGCAGGTCTTTCGGAGCCTGATTGACGATCTGGAGAAGGACTACGAACATCTTGAACAGCATTACAAAGGGGTTAGTCTCTTTATTGAATCCCTGTTTCGCCTGTCCCACTTCCAGAAAGGCCAATTCGTCCTGCGGCGGCGGACGACCCGGGTAACCAAAGAAATCATTGAACCGCAATTAAATCTCTATATTGACAAGCTTCAGGAACGCCACATCGAGATCGACACCGGCGCCGGAGTCATGCCCGATGAAGACTTAGCCCTGTCGGTGGACAAGGGTCTCATGTCCCAAGTCTATGCCAACCTGTTCTCCAATGCGGTGAAATATGCCCGGCGCAATTTTGAAGGCCGCAAATACATGGCATATGGCCGGGATCACCTGAAAAACTATTTTGGCCCCGGCAAAGACGGCATCAAGTTCAATGTCTTTACCACTGGCCCCCACCTGCCCCCGGAAGATGTGCCCCATATCTTCGACGAGGGCTACCGGGGCACCAATATTGACGGTGAGGTGGGTACTGGCCGAGGGCTCTTTTTTGTCCGCAACGTTGTGGAAACCCACGGTGGCGAAGTGGGGTACGAGGCCACCCCCGGGGGCAACAATTTCTACTTCGTACTGCCGTCGGTGGTAACGCCGGAAGGGCCGATGCCGGGTGACCTGGATTCCCTGGACCACACCCAGGGGGCACCATGAGCGTTCGCTATCTGGCTCAAGAACTCTACCGCTTAACCCGAAAGGTGGAGGATCTGGAGAGGGCTTTGGCCACCTTAGGGCCTGAAGCCGTCTTAAAAAAGGAGCGCATGCAGTTGCAAACGGAACTCCTTCAGGCCAAGCACGAATTGGCCCACGTGCGGGCGGTCTTGGACGCGAAAAAAGAGCCGTCCAAGATCTAGGGGTGGCTCTCATTCAGGCTTCACTCAGCACCCTGATCTGCTTAGAAAAGTTCAAGGTTCAAGGTTCAAAGTTCAAAGTAGAGTGGCGGGCGGGGACGCCCGCCCTACCGGGGTTTCATGCTTTTGAGAGAGCCAAAGGCTCATGAGTGACTGTTATAAGGAAAAGTGTTCAAACAGGTAATTTGGTAGCCGCAGGCTTTACCGTGAAAATTCAAATCCCCCTAAATCCCCCTTTTTCAAAGGGGGACTTTCTACCCCAATCCCTTAAGACTAGCCGGTTTCGGACACGAAGTTTCAGCCGGCGCCTAACTTCTTTGAAATTACCTTTATGAGCGCAACTCAGTATAATCCATGCTTCACTCGCCACTCTGATCTCTGAGTTTAGCGTTTGCCAAAAGTTTTTTCCTTTAAGGTACATTACCGAGTTGCGCTCATCGAAGTAAACATAGCTTCGATTCTGTAGGGACGCACCTGCGCGAGTGCCGGTCCTGAGGGCGGACACATAGGTCCGCCCCTACAAAACACAAATTACTTGTATGGCCGCAACTTCGTATAACCCCCCTTTTCCAAAGGGGGGAACTTAGCGGAATTGCTGTAAAAGTCCCCCTTTGAAAAAGGGGGATTTAGGGGGATTTAGAAATCCAGCAATCAGAAAGAATTTTTGGCAACTGCTATAAACTCCACGACCACCCTATCATTCACGATAACCGGCAGACTGACCAGGGTATGAGATTGTTCAGGCTTCAGTGGGTGGGGTAATGCTCTTTCAGCCCGGGGGACCATGGCGAACCGCGGTTGGCTCAGCGGCTCGCACCTTCACGCCAAATCCTCATGGTCTTTTCTTCCGCGGTTTCGGGATTATTAAACGACATCCCTTCAAATCTCTCAGCGGGAGGGCCTTCCTGGTAAGACGATCCGGTGGCATAATAACCGGGGGCGCACCCGACCACAATCACACAGAGGATCAAAAATAACCAGAGGCAGGTTTTCATGGTTGACCTCCTCAGGTAGAATGGTAAGCATCCGACTTAAAAAAGCAATGGCTTAGAGCGCGGGATTCCTTCCCTCCATCCGGTGGCTTTCGGATCACCTTTCGACTCTTTCCAGTTCGTGCTGCCGCTCCTTGGTTAAATCCGTCTGCATGAATTCTTGGGTTTCAGGCAGACGCAAGTCAAGCTTGGGAATGGTATCAATGGCCATCGTGGCCCCCTCCACCCGGCAATCCAGGAGGTGTCCGCCGCCCTGGCGGTCCGCGGTGATGAAATGGCAGTGGTAACCGGCCAGGTTGACGCCGGACAGGTATTGGGGATAGCGGAAGGCCACGATTACCCCTTTAACATTGGTAAACTCAAAAACCGCCTGTTTTTTGGCAACCTCCGTTAAGGGGGGATAGGGCTTATGCTGGCGGGGAACGCTTCTGGTCTTGACGTATGGGAAGAACCCTTCGATCTTAATGGCGTAGAGGAGATTTGGGCTGGGCAACAGGGTAGTGATATAGCCGGTCAGTTGCCGGTAGGTCAGGGGGTTTTCCAGCATGTGGGTTTTAGTGGCCTTAAAGAAAGTCACTTCCGCGAACGGAGTCTTCATAGTGCCGGCCACAGGAGTAACCCGGCCATCGTCCCTGATCTGGTAAAATTTCCCGTCCAGTGCGATCATTTCGCCGTTCAGGGCGTTAAAAGTTCCGACGCCGAAGTCGCCATGCCGGGCCAACTCTTCAAACGTCAGGTCCCCGTCGTAGACTCCATCCATGAGGGCCTGGAGGGTGGAGGTTTGGAAAATCCGGTGGCTTTCGGCGGCGTGGAGGGAACCAACCAGGCTTAGGGTCAGGAAGAATGCCAGGAACAGGCAGCGTACGGGTTTCATTGCATCACGTCCTCAGTGCCTCTGGGACCAGGCAGGGCCGGTATTTTGGGATCGGGTTTTGATTCCGGTGCTATAACAGTCGACCATCCGCCTATCTTATCATTTTCTGGGGGGGAAAGGATGAGGTGAGGAACTGTAAAGACCGAATCGGATTTTCCTTGATTCACTTTAAGCCACATCAATCACAAAAATATACATAAATATTTAGGTAAAAATGCCTAGAGTGATTTGACACTTTTGACCATAGCTTAATCTTCCGAGTTTGGGTTACATAAAGTCATACCCTAATGATATCCGCTTGAAGGCCCCATCGAGGCAACAGAGAAGATATCGTCTTCATGGCATCCTGTTTTGGCACCCATAGATCATTTTTGGGGCAGATGGGATTGTTGACAGAAACCTCACTCCGGTCATCCACAAAAAAAAGGACCCATATTCTGACTTGACAGCTAAAACCAAGGGTAAAGATTGGCTTCATATTGTGTTCTGGTTAGGGCAATTACTTAATAAAAACAGAACGCGGCAGCCAACTCATGGCGCTCCAAGGAGGGAGACTTGTACAGTTGGAGAAAAAGGCTCAACAGCCCAAGAATAATTTTCCTATGGACGGTAATGCTGATGTACCTGGCTATCCCTGCTTCGGTCCCGGCTGGGATGATCTCGCTGGAAGACTTCATAGAGATTACCGATATTACCGGAAAGGCGCCTTGCAGTGAGATCCTTACCACTGACGAGGCGATTTTTGGTATCAATTCTGTTACTTCGTCGTTAGATCACGCTTTTCAGGATGATCTATCTGTTCTTGCAATACCGGGCGATAACCACCGCCTGGAGGTCCTGGGAAAGGATGTGTATTTAATTCCCTCCATAGAGTCCTCAAATATTGATCCAAGAGACCTAAAGCAACTCGAATTTGAGCTCCATTTCTTAGCTCCCAATAGATAATATACCCGCAGACCTCAGGCCTAATCAGCTAAATTTCCCGGTATGCCCGGGTAAATTACAACATAACGCGGCTCACCCACTCTCCCTTTGAGGTTGAGGAAGACATGCACGCGGGAACTTGGTCTTCGACCTGACAAAGGCAATATTTATGCTGCGCTCAGGAACTTATCACAACTCTCAACTTCCACTATCCAGATAATACCCGGCATTTATTCCACCCAATCGATAGCTGCCAAAGATGGCAAGCTAGGGTGCAGGATGACGCTCTCTTAACAGCCGGAGGAGCGCTGGCAAGACGCTCAATGCGGCCAGCAAAACACTCAGGCTGCCTACCGCGGACAAGAGCCCCAAGGTAAAGGTGCCATGGTGGCCCGAAATCATTAAGCTGCCGAAACCCACGGCGGTAGTCAACGCGGCTAAAAGAACCCCTTTGGCGGTACCCGCAGGTAAGGTGATGACCCGAGCCGATTTTTCCTGTTGCCAGCGCACCAGGATGATAATACCGTACTCTACAGCTTCTCCCAGTATCAGCGGTAAAAAGAGCACATTAGCCTGGTTAAAAGGGACCTCCAAAAGCCACATCAGGCTCAAGGTTAATGAGGTCCCCACTATCAGAGGGACCAAGGCCAGGATCGTCAGCCGCAAACTTCGCAGCAGGAACGCTACCATCAAGGCAATGCCTAAGAGGGAAACCCCGGCCGCCCAGAGACAGGCGTTGCGAAACGCCAAGGTGAATACATAAAGTAACACCGGGTCCCCGATGACGTTAGGGTCTATGCCCCTTAAGTCGCGCACAAATTCCCCTAAAGGCTCAGGATTCCAAATATCCCGGGAAGGGAAGATCCGGATAAGATACTGCCCCTCGGGGCTGATGAAGCGCTCGCGCACATTTTGGGGCAAATCCTCAAGGCGCGGCGGTCTCATGGCCCGATCCGTATTAGCCCGCAAAAAGTCCCATTGGTCGTGCAGATCGGAGAAAAATTTTTGCTCAAAATCTGCCAGGCGCGTGGCGGTCTGGGGATTGGTTCCCTGCTTTAAGAGAGGGATAAGGCGCAAAAGCGAACGGTTGACTTCGCTAAGCTTCTCCTGGATGGGCTTATCCTCAGGCTCCCAATGGCTTTCCACGGCACGCGACAGCTTGAACCGGATACTCCCCAGGATAGAGGCAAGTTCTATTGGGCCCGAAGGGCTTGGCGGGCCGGCAGCAAAATCTACCCCGGTCACCAAGGGCTTCAGTTCAGCCAACAGACGTTGCTTGTCTTTCACCTGGCCAGGCAGGAAAGATAGGATGGACTCCACGTGGGAGACGCTGTCCAGCTTTTTCAAGGCCTCCGTCAGGCGCGGCAGATCCTTGATGCTACTAACTGTCATAGCCCCATAAGTGGTTGAGTATTTGGACTCCCGAATGAGCTTCTGTTCCCAGACTACGGACTCGGTTCGGGGATTTTGCAGGTGCAACGGGTTTAAGTCAAAAGGAACGTGAAACAGGCTAACCCCGCCTATGACCGTGATGACCAATCCCAAGGCTGCCACCAGGCCTGGCCGCCGCCACCTCAGGGAAAGAAAGGAACGAGGTGTGCCGCCGCATTCTACTTCAAAAGGTCCGGAGGTCCATCGTTCGGTCACGATTGCCAGAGCCGGCAGCAAAACCAGAAAAGCAAATATGTTGACCAGGATACCCAAGGTAATGATGAGTCCCAGTTCTTCCAATCCTTTAAACCCGGTAAATATCAAGGGGGCCACCGAGACCACCGCGGTCAGGGCGGCATAAAAGATTCCCGGGGAGGCGTGTCTGATGGTGCAGGCCAGGTTGCCCCTGGTGCAGAGCGGTTCCCGACCCTGTTCCTCCTCCAGGCGGGAATACCAGTGGATACCGAAGTCCACGGTGATTCCCAGCAACAGAGGTCCAAAGACAATGGAGAGCAGGTTCAGGTGCCCCACCGCGAGGGCCGCGACGCCGAAAGTCCAGCACAGCCCAATAAACAGGACCGCTCCTTGTACCAGGGTTCTTTTCAGGCTGCGGAAAAAGAGGATCATTAATAACATTTGCCCGACGAGGGACACCCAGGAGGCGAGTCCAACATCGGCCATGGCCTCGGACATTTCATCAGCTTCCAAGGCTCCGGGGCCGGTAACCCCGGCCTGGATGCCTGGAAAGCGGGCTTTAACCCGATCCAGGACCTGTCGCAGCAGCTTTAAATCTTCGGCGGCCTCGGTATGGTCTTCTTGCCGGGTAGTCACCAAAAGCAGCAGATACTTATCGTTCTCCGTAAAAAAGTAGCCTGCCTGGTTCAGGTCGGCCATCCCTCCGGGGAAAATACTTTTAAAAGGTGAGTCAAACGCTCCGCCCCCGGTCAGGCTTATCTCCAGTTGGTTAAGGGTGGCTTGCAGCAGCCCAAGATCGGGAATCTTCGCTTTTTCCTGTCCTTCTTTTAAAAACCCGGTAAAGAGCTCCCCCAACATGGCCCGGGTGAGCTCTTCGTTAACCACTTGAAAGAACCGGTTAAGGCGGGGATCGGCGGCTAGGGCTCGCAACTCCTTTTGATGCTCGGAGAACTTGCCCTTGAGTTCGAGCAGCTCCTTCTGTCCCAGATAAAGCAAAGCCCAATGCTTGAACTTTTGCGGATCAACCCGATAGAATATCTCCCGAAAGTTTTGAGGGTAGAGCGCCAATTCTGCCGCCAGGGCCTCAACAAACTGGACGCTATGCTTTGGGTCGGAATTCTCCACTACCACGGCGAGATTATCCCGGGAGCCGAATTGTCGATCCATTACTTCACTCAACTGCATAATACGAAGGTTGGAGCCCACCAGGTCGCCCCGGCTGGTCCGCATCGACAAGTGGTTCAAGGCATAGTAGACGGAGAACGCCGTCATCAAGAGGCTAAACAGAATTATCAGCCAGGCGCTGCGGAATAGCGCCTTGCTCAAGCTTGAACCGAGGTTATGAAACCTGGACAAAAAGAGTCCTTTTTGGAAAAGTGGTATTTGGCCCAGAAAAATCAGGCGGATTGCCTAACACACAAATATAGCCTTTTGGCTTACGCAAACCCAACTAATTTTATTGGCTCCCGGAGACAAGCAAACTCAGGAGAATGGAAGGGTGTCGTTTGATCGTTTTTCAACTTATTCCGAAGCTTAACTTGGGAATGAGTTAAAAATCAAAAAGCGGCTATCTGTCTTCTTCCTAATCCTTCCGGTTAATCATGGCCGCCAGGTAGCCGGCGCCAAAGCCGTTGTCGATGTTCACCACCGCAAGGCCCGTGGCGCAGGAATTGAGCATGGCTAAAAGCGCGGCCAGGCCGCCGAAGGAGGCGCCGTAACCGATGCTGGTTGGCACCGCGACCACCGGCCGGTCCACCAGGCCCGCCACCACGCTGGGGAGCGCCCCTTCCATGCCCGCCACCACGATGAAGCAGGTGGCCTGGGCCAGCAAATCCTGGTGCGCCAGGAGGCGGTGCAGGCCTGCCACCCCCACATCGTACAGGGCTTCCGCGCGGTGGCCCATGATGCGGGCGGTGACCAGGGCCTCTTCGGACACGGGAATGTCCGAGGTGCCAGCCGAAATCACCAGGATCAGACCCCGGCCCCGGTCGGGGATTTCTCCCCGGCTGAGGGTTAACGCCCGGGAGTCGGGATAATAACGGACGCCCGGAAAGTCGGACGTGAGCGCCGCGGCCATGTCCGGCTCCAGACGGGTCACCAGGATGTTATCCGAGCGAGCGCTCAGGGACGTAAGGATGCCCCGGATCTGTTCCAGACTCTTACCCGCGGCGAACACTACTTCGGGGAAACTTTGCCGGAGTTGGCGGTGATGATCCACCCGGGCGAACCCCAGGTCTTCAAAGGGCAGGGTGCGAAGACGCTTCAGGGCCTCAGTCACCGGCACCCGCCCGGCTCGGACCTCCTCCAACAACTGTTTCAGGATTTTCTTATCCATCAATCATTCCTTCATGGATTCGTAGCCACAGGCGTTTCGCCTATGGAGCCCGTCCTCAGATTCAAATTACCAAAGCTCCAGCTTGCCCTCAGGGGTCACGCGAAAATTTCGTTCACCCCAAGAGACCCGGCTGCCCAGGAAACTCGCCAGCCACAGGCCGAAGGATAACAAGTCTTTCAGGGGCAAAAGGCCCAAGGCCCACCAGGGCAGGTCCCCCTTCAGACAGAGGCGCTCGGAAAACCCGGCCACCACCCCGCGCAGCATAAGAGTGGCCGCCACCAAGCCCCAGGCCCACGGAGCCAGCCCTGCGGCCACCAGAACCGCGAGGCTGTATACCAGGGCGTGGGTAATGCCGTAGGCCAGGTAGCCGCCGGGGCGGCAGACCCGGTAGGTGCGGGCCCAACGGAGCTGGTGGGCCAGGTAGGCCGCCAAACTCATCTCGGGGTTATTGGTCTCCACCACGTAGGGCAGAATCAAGACCTGAAGCCCCGTCTGGGCAACCCTGTAGCCCAATTGATAATCATCCGCTAAAAAATCAGCCAGGGGGGCGAAACCGCCGCTGGCGGTAAGGGCCTGCCGGGTCAGGGCCATAGTGGCCCCCAGCGCAAACCGTATCTCCTCGACCGACGTGGCCGCGGCCACCGAAGGGATAAAATCCGCGGCGATGGTCATGGCTTCAAGGGCGGCGCCCAGGGTTTGGGGCCGGCCGGCCCGGTATGGGCAGCTCACCAGGCCCAGCCCCGGCTCCCGGAAGGCTGCGGCCACCTGGGCCAGGTAATCGGGGTCCACCTTCACGTCCCCGTCGGCAACCACCAAGAGATCATACCGCGCCCGGGGCAGAAGCTGCTGCAAGGTGCTGATTTTCGGATTGAGTCCCAGATCCTCCGGGCAGACGACAATCTCTAGATCGCACCGGGGATAAGCCTGCTGCAATTCCACCAGGAGCGCCACCACCGGGTCGTCAGCCTCCCGCACCCCGAAGAGCACCTGAAAGGGCTGGTAAGTCTGGGCCAGGAAGCTCGCCAGACATTCTTTGGAGAGGGATCCCAAGCCCTTGAGGGGCTTCAAGACGGTGATGCCAGGGCCAGTGGCAACCGGTGGGGCAGGGGGAGGGGACTGAAAAAACCGCCACAAGGAGACCAACGCCAGAAATTGGTAGAACCAGGCTGCCGCCAGCAGGAGAATAAACAGATAAGCCATGGCACCCATCAAGTCGCAGGCCGATAGCAGCAGCCCGATTATGAATCGCGCTGGGTCCGTGAACCCATTATCCCACGATAACTATTAATCATACCATCTCCCCGGAAAAAGATACAGTTCCGTGACCTTGGCTGCTGGCAGATCCCCTCGCGGTGATATTTTTCACCGCCGAGGCGCAGAGAACGCAGAGGGGGCATATGTTGAATTAACTAAGTCGTTACGAATAAATAACTGAAAACCGCCTTGACCCTTGCCCTTTTGGGATATGCGCCTTATCGTAACCTATGGTTTAAGTGCGGGCGGGGATGGACAAATCCGGGCTGCTTCGTTAAACCCGATCCGGCCCGAAATAGGCTGAAAACCCCTAAAAGAAAGGAGAAACCTCATGGGAGAAATCAACTGGCGGGATAGCTGGGATTCGGCCCAGGAAGAGGCCCAGAAAGCGAACCGGCGCATCGTGCTGGAACTGTATATGGACGGCTGCTCTCACTGCACCCGGCTACACACCGAGACTCACGCCGACGCGGGGGTGGTGGAGAGCTTGAATTCCAAGTATGTCCCGGTACGCCTGGAGGGACGCAGTCATATGGATGTTGTGAAAAAATTCAACGTCACCGGCGCGCCCACCACTTTGGTCTTTTCGCCGGATGGCAAAGAGCTGCACCGGTTTGCGGGTTTTGTCCCCCCGGCTGATTACTTGAAGGAACTAGAGAAAACCGGTTGAGGCCCTGTGCGCTATGACCGGTTTTCCCAGCGCACCGTTTCTGTTTGGGTCATCAGCGCAGGTCCTTAAAGTCCAAAGCGACCTTCTTGTGCCATCATGAGGACCTGGCGGCCCCAGTCTCCCATGGTGGCGCGGGGTTTGATTTCCCTTGAAAGGAGTTCCAGCGGTTCAGCGAAGGCGGTGACTGTGTTTAAGCCCCCGTTCTATTAATTCATATGTACTGCGGTTTTCCGGCCGCATCGCCGCCATTCTGAGTTGCCAATCCAGGAAATTTTGATAGTATAAGGCTGCATGTTCAACCGAAGGCCCTTCGGGTCCGAAGATCATTTCTGCATGCAAGGGGCTCCATGAATTTTCGCGTCAAATTCAGCGTTACAGTTTGGGTGATTCTGGCAGTTTTGGTAATGGCAGCAGGATTGGCAGCGGGTGAGGATGAAGGCTTTAGCGTGTCCGCCCGCTCCTTTGTCATTATGGACGCCAAAACCGGCAAGATCTTATTGTCTCTCAACCCCCAGCTCTTTTTGCCGCCGGCCAGTACCCTCAAAGTTATGACTGCTTTGGGGGTAGTAGAGCACCTGAAGATGGACGACAAGGTGAACGTCAGCGCCTACGCCGCGGCAGCCCCAGCCTCCAAGATCAACATTAAGCCGGGGGAGACCTACACGGTGGAGGAGTTGCTTTACGCCCTCTTGCTGAACTCGGCCAACGACGCGGCCCGGGCCCTGGCAGAAAAGGTTTGCGGCAGTGAGCCAGCCTTTGTCCATCAACTCACCCAAGAAGTGCGCCAGTGGGGGGCCTACCGCACCGCGTGCGCCACCGCCAACGGCCTCCCCGCGGACAATCAGTACTCCACCGCCGAGGACCTGGCCAACTTGTTTCGCCGGGCCATGAGTAATCCGGAACTCGCTAAGATCATGTCCACCAAGTACCACACCATTCAGGGAGACCGGGAATTACGGAACCATAACCGCTTCCTGTTTACCACGCCCCTGGCGGTGGCGGGTAAAACCGGGTATACCCGGGCGGCCAAGCACACTTATGTGGGTCTGTTTAAGAACGGCGATAAGGAAATTATCGTCGCCATGATGGGGAGCACGAAGAAGTGGGCCGATCTGCGGCCGTTGATCGAAAAGGGCTTCGAACTCGAAGGGGCCCCCATCGCCAAGCTGCCGCCCGCGGAAGAGAAGCTCTGGTTTGCCAAGGGTAACGGCAAAGCCACCCGGGTCTCCCGGAGCCGGAAGCGGGGGTACAAAGTGGTGGCAGGTTCTGCGGGATCGGTGCCAACTAAGAAAAAATCCGCCAAGAGAAGGATGAAGAACGGGGACTAAGAATAGTCCGCGGCTTCGGAGAACCAGGCACCATGAAACCCAAAAAAGGTTTGTTCAACAAGGTGAAAAACAAGGCCACCCGGCGGAGATTCTTGGTGTCCACCATCCGCAAGGGGGACGATGTCTTTGAGACCGGCGTCTTTGTAGCCAATTTTTTCTATATCCCCCGACACTTGTCCCAGCCGGACCTGGCAGTGGAGACCAACTCCTGGGACGAGGCCTTTACCCTGCACTACAAGTTGACAGTCCGCCTTACCGAGGAGCACCCCATGCGGGTGATGCAGGATTACCTGCAGGCTGCCGAAACTACAACTGCATCCCCGCAGGATTAAGGAGTCCCCGCCGGCTTCTGGAATCCTCCCCACAAGCAGCGCATTTCATCATACCGGTCATAGCTGTAATTAATTAAAATCTCTGTCAAGTTACGGTTTGGCAAGATATTGTCGAGATTGCTTTGCCTTGACAGAATGGGAAGGGTAGTTATCTTTAAAGATTAAGGTAAAGTATCAGAAATATGTATACATAGATAGGAGGACGCCATGACGAATAAAGCGAAGGTCAGCCCTCTGGATCTGCAAAAAACCGCCGAGCTTCTTCTCGCCCGGCGAATTCAGTTGTCCGAACGTCTGAAGGAGCTCGAACGGGCGATTGATGATTTCGACCACCAGGAGCGTCGGCTACGAGCTGGGGCCAAGCCCGGGGAACAGGCCCGTCATCTGGATGAGAACTATGTGCGTCTTGTCGGCAACGCCACCAAGATGCATGCCGAGGCGGTCGGTGAGTTGTGCGAGGTGTCGGGGCTCCTCCGAGCTCTGCCCATTCGGCAGCAGCGTACGGCGGTCGATGTCAAGAAGGTGCGCGCGCTCGTCAGCCAACATAACCTGTTCGAACTGGTGCAAAGGACTCGCCAAACCCTCTACGACCAGAATGTCCTTGGTGAAACCGCATTATGCGAGGCTTGCATCACGGCCTGCACTGAGTGCGTGACCTCATGTGCCAGCTCGTGTATTACGGCCTGCACCTCTGAATGTGTCGGCGCATGTACGGCGTGTTCACCGAGCGGTGTGACGAGCTGTCTCGACACCCTTGCCATGCAGAGCCTGTTCGACAAACCGGAGAAGACCGGAGACCCGGTCGAGCTGCGGTTGTTGGCCGACCGGGTCGAGATCGAGTGGTGAGATGGCGACACTTCGTCTGCGGGCCCGGGACACTGTGCTGTGCATCTCGCCGTCCTGGAGGCTTCGAAACGACAAAGGCAGAGTGATTGCCCACAAGTATTCGACCGACGAGACGGGGTGGCACGTCCTTACCCCGGAGACGGGGATAGCGCTGGCGTTCTTCGACGGCGCCTCGACGCTCAATAGCATCGCCCAGCAGTTGCAAGAGGCCGCAGACATCTCCGAGTTGGCAGCTCGTCGAATCCTCACGCGTACCGTCGCCGCTTTCATCAAGGGCAGCGACCCGGTGCTCTGCGAGGCTCGCAATCTCGTCGCTGGCAGCTGGCCGGTCTACCGGCCCGAGGATATGATCGTGCCACCGTCTCTATTCGAGCCGGATAAGCGCCTCGACGCGCCGCTGTCATTGGTCCTTATGCCGTTTAACCAATGCCGCACCGATTGCCTATACTGCTACGCAGAACGGAAGCCCATCCCGCGTCGCAACTTGTTAAGCAGCGAGCGCTGGGCTGAGATCCTCAGCGAGGGCGCTGCCGCCGGAACAAACATCGCCGTCTTCTCCGGCGGCGATCCGATGCTATACCCCGATATCCTCGAACTGCTCGACGTTCTGATCCACTTCGACTACGCTTTTCTCGTTTCGACGAAATCGCCGGTTGACGCGTCGTTCGCCAAAGCCCTCGCCGCAGCCGGAATAGGCGACCGCTTCTTCCAGATCAGTCTCGACGCCTGGAATTCCGATCTCGCCGATTTCATGGCGGGGCAGCGGGGCTATCATCGGACGGCTGTCCGGAGCGTCGAGAATCTCGTGGCAGCCGGCATCCGGGTGCGCTTAAATGCGGTTTGCACGCCCCACAACTACAAGGACATCCCGTCTCTTTTCGAGGAGGCTCGTCACCTTGGGGTCGCTAAGGCCACTGCGGCAGGCTACGGACGGTCTATGTACCGCCATGACGATGGCAAATTCCTGACTCCTGGGCAGATGGACTGGCTGCGAAACGAGATCAGGCAGATCGATGACCGGCAAGAGGACTTCGAGGCTAGATTCAATGGCTCAGTGATCGACTACAACTTGGAGACAACCGAGGAGAAATGGGGGCGATGGTCAAATCGCTCAAGTTGCAGCGGCGGCCGCTCGTCCCTGACCATCTGCGCCGATGGACGCGTCCTTTTATGCGAGCAAATGCCTCAGCAAGACCAATATACCGTCGGCAATCTGCGCGAGCAAGGCCTGCTCGAGGTATGGAATTCACCTCGGCTCCGCGAGCTTGCCTTTCCAGGCAGGGAGCACTTTCAAAGTACGGCATGCGAGGGCTGCCCTGAGTTCGATGCTTGCCATGGCGGGCTCGGTTACTGTTTTCGAGATGCTCTCAGCGCCTATGGTTCTGTCTACCAACCCCCTCCGAACTGCCCAAAAGCTCCTCCTTCACCCCGGTTTGCATGAGTTCATCGGCTACTCGCACCGAGGGCAAGGTGGACCAAGCGGGAAGTCCACCGGCTAGCCCGCTACCTCGGAGAATGTCTCTTCCCTGCCCTCGATGGTCTTTAAAGCTACCATCACCTGACGTCGCACCATTTACGATCTAAAGCGGCCAAATCATCATTGCGGCGGGATACTGCCCTGATCAAAATGGTGGATTGAGTGCGGTGGCCACTGCTTTTTCTCTTTTTTCAAATAACTGGACTTGCTCCTCTGTAGTGAATTACAATCACCCCAACAGAATAGGAGGAGGAAACGATGCAGGTAAGACCATTGGTCCTCACGCTTTTGGGACTTGTCCCGGCCATTATGCTGGTGACGCTGCCGGGCCTGGCCCAGCAAGCTGCGTCCCCCAGCGCTCCCGCTTCGAAGCAAGAGGACCGAATGCTGGCCCCGGGCGAGGTGACAGCCTTGAAGGAATGGACCTACTCTCTGGCCGTCCAGGCCGCTACCTGGGGTGGGCCGCTCGTCACTATGTACAGCCTGCGTTACAACGATGCCGTGGGGGCGAAGGCCAAAGCGCGGCCGAACCAAATCTGGCGCATGGAGAATATTTCCACCCCGGAGTTGTCCAAGGAAGCGGGCTATGTCACCCCAAACGTCAATACGGTCTACGGCTTTGGTTTTATGGACCTGAGCCGGGAACCCATCATCCTGAGTGTGCCTGACTCCCAAGGCCTCTATTATATGGTCGAAATCGTGGATATGTGGACCAACGCCTTCGCCACCATCGGCGGGAAGGCCACCGGCTATAAGGGCGGCAAGTTTGCCCTGGTGGGTCCGGGTTGGCAGGGCAAACTGCCCAAGGGCCTTAAACGCATCGATTGCCCGACACCCTGGATTTTGCTGCAACCCCGGGTGCATCTCTACGTGAAGGGTAAGGTGGATTTGGCCAGGGCCAGGCAGGTGCTCGATGAAATCAAGCCGCTGGGCCTGGCGGAATTTAAGGGCAAAAAGGCCCCAGCCGCGCCCAAGTACGACTATCCGGCGCCGGATTATGCGAATCCGGATCTGCCTGTGAGTGCTCTGGAATTTAAAGATCCGCTGCAGTTCTGGGAATTATTCTCGCAAGCCTTGAACGAAAACCCGCCGCCGCAAGATCAGATAACCGCGCTGCTGCCGATGTTTAAGCCCCTGGGTCTCGAACTCGGCAAGCCCTGGGATCGCACCAAGCTGCCCGCCGTGGTAGTCGAAGCGATGCAAGAAGGGGCTAAAAATATTGGGCCGATGTTGGCCAGTCAGCCCATCGGCACCTTTTATCAAGGGGCCTTCATCCCCCCGCCGACCATCGGCAATTCTGGCACGGACTATCGGACCCGGGCCATTGTGGCCCGCGTCGGCCTGACCGCCAACACGCCCGATGAAGCGATCTACTGGATGTATCCCCTGGACAGTGAAAGAAATTACCTGACCGGCGCCAAGCAATACGCCATGACCTTTAAGGAGGGACTGCCCTACATCCCGCCCGGCTTCTGGTCGCTGACGATCTATGATGCCAAGAACAATTACACCATCTTAAACCCCCTCAACCGTTATATGTTGGGGAGCGATACCCCGGGGATGAAGAAAAACCCGGACGGTTCCTTTACCATTTACATCCAGAAGGATAACCCCGGCCCTGACAAAGAAGCCAACTGGCTGCCTGCGGGCGACGGACCATTCTACTTGATTGTGCGCTCCTATGCACCCACGCAGCAGGCGCTGGATATCCTGACCAACGTCAAGGCCTGGCCGGTACCGGCAGTGGTTCCGGTAAAATAAGCCCTGAGCGCTGGTATTTCGCTTTCAAGCCCTGGGAATTCTTGGTGCGGCGTTGATGTTACTCGCCCTGCTGATTCGTCAGTCCATCAAACGCGAGCCAGGCGGCACTGCCGGCAACCAGCGCCCTTGATAGAATCCCTCGCTTTGTCGAGCTATCTGGCACCGAGTTGCGTTCAAAGGCCTATTATTGGCAGGCGCAGGCTTTAGCCTGCGCCTGCACAGGCGAGACGCCTATGCCACCATTTGGATGCGAATTAGTATGAGAGGCGGGCATTTATACTCATTGCCAAAAGAGCCTCTTGCAAAAATGCCGAGCATTATAGCAGCAGGCTTTGCCGTGAAAATCCAAATCCCCCTAAATCCCCCTTTTCCAAAGGGGGACTTTTTACCACCATCCCGCAAGATTATCCGGTTTCGGACACGGAGGTTCAACCGGCGCCTCATACCAAAGTTACGCTCGCAGGGAAACTCTTGTAACGATTGTACCTCGCCCGGCTACTCATCAAGGCCCCAGATCGCTATCTTGGCCCGGTTGGCAATCTCCTGCATCTCGTCGCGGTTGAACATCAGGGTCTTGCCGGCTTCGATGGCCAGCACCGCGGCCTTGACCTCCCGCATGGTGTTTATGGTGTCCAGGCCCACCGCGGGCACGTCAAACCGCAAGTCCTGGCCGGGCTTGCTCACCTTGACCACCACAGCGCCGGGGCCGGCCAGAACCCCACCCCGGCGGATGGTTTCGTCAGTGCCCTCGATGGTCTCCAGGGCCACCACCATCTGACGCCGCACCACTACGCACTGGCCGATGTCCAGGCGGCCCAGCTCCTTGGCCGCCCGCAATCCCAAACTGATGTCCTCCAGCTCTGCTTGGTTGGGAGCGTGGCGGGAGAGCTTGCCAGCGGTGGCCATGAGGTCATCCAGGAAGAGGGTGGAGGGGGCGATGGTGATGCCTTCGGACTCCAGCTCAGCAGCCACGGCCCGCAGCAGGCGGTCATCTTGACCAGCGCCGGCCCGGCGGACGACGCTCAAGGCCCGCCAATCCGGACGGAATTCTTTGAAGAGGCGCCCCCGGCTAATGCCGCCGGCCATGACCGCCTGCCGGACTCCGGCTGCCTTGAAGATGCGGATGATTTTGCCCAATTGGCCCACGTAAATCCAATGGAACTCGTGAACCAGGGATTCCAGGGCCGGGTCGGTCTCACCCCGGTGGGCCACAACGATGACTTGGACGCCCTGCTGCCTGGCGGCCTGAGCAAACAGGAGGGGGAACTGGCCCTTACCCGCGATTAAGCCGATGTTCTCGGACATCCGCCGGGAGCAGGCCCCGATCCGAAGACTCCAAAAAAACCAGGAGGTGCTGGATTTCCGGAGTTTGGGGCAATTCTTTTTTGATTCTGTTGATGGCTTCTTTCTGATTCAAATCAGACAGGAACAGGAGTTCGTAGGCCCGCTTCAAGGGCTGGAGTAAGCTATCCGTAAAACCGTGCCGCTTTAAGCCCACCAGGTTGAGACCTACCAGTTTGGCCCGGTTGCCCACTGCCATGGCATATGGCGGGACGTCCCGATGTACAGCGGAACACCCGCCTACAAAGGCGTGGCGGCCGATATGGCAAAACTGGTGCACAGCCGAAAGCCCCCCAAGGATGGCGTAGTCCTCGACGATAATATGTCCCCCCAGAGTGGCGGCGTTTGACATGATCACGCCATTGCCCACCTGGCAGTCGTGGGCCACGTGGGTGTAGGCCATAAACAGATTGCCGTGGCCGACGCGGGTGATTCCGCCACCGTCGGTTGTACCCCGGTGCAGCGTCGCAAACTCCCGGATGGTGTTGCCGTCGCCGATGAGCAGGTGCGTTTCCTCCCCCTGAAATTTCAAATCCTGGGGAATTTCGCCGATAACTGCAAATTGGAAGATCTCGCACTTAGCTCCGATGGTAGTGAAGTCCCGAATCACCACGTGGGGGCCGATGTGGGTGTCGTGGCCGATTTTTACCCGGCCTTGGATGATACTATAGGGTCCAACGGTGACCCCCTCAGCCAGCTCCACGGTCTGGTCTATCAGGGCAGTGGGGTGGATTTCGGCCATCCTCATCCCTCCCCTTGACCCACTGCGGCCATGAGTTCCCCTTCGGCCACCAGGGTCTGTTCCACAAAGGCCTGGGCCTTCATCTTCCAAAACTTCTTGCCGCCGCGCAGGGATTCCACCTCGATGCGTAATTGGTCTCCCGGAATCACCGGCTGGCGAAAGCGCATCTTGTCCAGGCCCAGGAGAAAAAGGGAGGAATTACCCTGGTGTTCCGGGACGGACAGGAGGGCCAGGATGCCCCCCACCTGGGCCATGGCCTCCGCAATGAGAACGCCAGGCATGATGGGGCGGCCGGGGAAATGCCCCTGAAAAAAGGGCTCGTTGGCACTGACATTTTTCACCCCCACCACGCGTTTGCCCAACTCCAGGCTGATGATGCGGTCCACCAGCAGAAAGGGGTAGCGATGAGGGAGAAGCCGTTGAATTTCATCTATGGATAGGGTCTGAGGCGCGGTCATGATTCCGGCTCCTGCTTCAGTTGGGCTGCGAGTTCTATGACGCGCTGTTCCAGTTGCTTAAGCCTCCGGTAAATGTCCGGCAATTTTGGGATATGCCCCATTTGCTGGAGCCATTCCCGTTGCGGCCGCGTCGGGGAGCCGGAGACTATCTGGCCTGCAGGGATGGAGTGGTGCACCCCGGATTGGGCGCCCACCTGGACCCCATCTCCCACTTCAAGGTGGCCGGCCACACCCACCTGTCCCGCCAAGACTACACCCTTTCCCAATTTGGTGGACCCGGATATCCCCACCTGGGCCACCAGTAGGGAATAGTCTCCCACCTGGACGTTGTGGGCCAGGTGCACCAGGTTGTCCATCTTGACACCTTGCCCCACACGGGTGGCACCCAGGGCTCCCCGGTCAATGGTACAATTGGCCCCGATCTCCACGTCGTCTGCGATGATAACGGTGCCCAGTTGGGGAATCTTCACGTGGCCCGCGTCTGACGGCACAAACCCGAAGCCGTCGGAGCCGATCACCGTGCCGCTGTGAATGATGCACCGCGCGCCCACTGTACACCGCTCCCTTATGGTGACGTTGGGATAGACCAGGGTGTCGACGTCGATTTTGACTTCTTCGCCGATGACGCAGCCAGGCATGATGATGACCCGGTCGCCCAATTCGGCGCCAGCCCCGATAAAGGCCAGGGGCGCGATGGAGACTTCCTGGCCCAGTTTGACTCCCTCTCCCAGATAGGCCAGATCGCTGACCCCGGGCCAACGCCGCAAGGGAGGCGCAAAGAGGGCCGCTACCCTGGCATAGGCCAGATAAGGATGGGGCACGATGATCAGGGGCCGCGGTAGCTCGGCATATTCCCGGGAGACGATGAAGGCCGCGGCCCGGCTCTGATCCACCAGGCGGGTGAAGCGCTTCTGGGCGATGAAGGTAATCTCCCGGTCAGTGGCCTGATCTATGGGGGCAATGCCCTCAATGACAAGATCGGCCGGTCCGTGGAGTTCTCCTCCCAGGAAGACCGCCAGTTCGCCCAGAGTGCGTGTCATGAAACCTTTAGGGGTCGAAGTAGTGCGCCTCTTAGAATTTGCTGCGCACCTTATCGGTAATATCTAGCTTGGGATCCATATACAGCAGCCCGGAATTGCGCTTGTCCAGGACGAGATCCAGCTTTTCCGCCGCGGCCACGCCTTTCACCGCGGTTTCCAATTTTTGGAACAACGGCTTGAGTTGCTCTTCCTGGTACTGTGACAGTTGTTTTTCAGCGTCGGCGCCTTGACGCTGAAACTCCTGCATCTTCTTTTCCAGCTCTTCGCCCTTTTTCTTGCGGGCGTCTTCTTTCATCATGCCCGCCTGTTTCTGAAATTCTTCGACTTGCTTTGCCAGCTCCTGACGCCTCTGGGCAAACGGCTTACCTAATTCTTCGGACTTACGTTTGATGCTGTCCTGGACCCGCTTCCCGTCGGCGGATTTGGAGACGACATCCATACCGTCGACCACGCCAACCTTGAATTCAGCGTGCGCCGCGCAGAGCGGCGTCAAAATCAAAGCCGCAGTTATCAAAAGCCCCACACCCACTTTAGACATGCAAACCTCCTGAGTTTCTCGTACTAAAATGATTCCCCGGCGGCTACCTAACCAGGGAAGTTGTCCTCATCATGCTCAGGGCTCTAGAAAGTGCCGCCCATGGTGAATTCCCAGGCACTGGAACGTTCCCAGGGATGTTTCGATAGATTATAACCCCATTCCACCCGCAGTGGCCCCATTGGGGAGAACCAGCGGAAACCGACTCCGGCAGTTGTCCGTAAAAAGGGGCCAACTTCATTGGGACCGTAGACGTTACCAGCATCAACAAAGACCGTCCCCGAGAGGCCCATCTTTTTGTACAGGGGAAACCTGAACTCAGTGTTAAGTTGCAGGAAGCGCGGGCCACCGATGCGTTCATTGGTGGCCGGGTCACGGGGGCTGATCTCAGCATATTTAAAGCCCCGGATGGTGTCAATACCACCCAAGTAGAACAGCTCGTAAGCCGGCATTGCACCCCAGTGCAACTTGTTCATCCCGCCGGCCCGGCCATGGAGCACGCCGACACAATCCCATTTAAGCGGAAAATACCAGCCGGTTTCAGCAATGTAGCGCACAAAGGCCGTATCGCCTCCCAACCCCGCCATCTCAATCGAGGCGCTGTTATCCGAACCTCGGGTGGGGGCAAACGTGGAATCCCGGGAATCCCGCCGCACTATGAATGAGGTGGCGCTGGTATTATGGATCGTCGCAGCCTGCTGCAGGGTCTCCGAGGCATTGGGCACCAGGTCCTGTAATTGGACGTTCTCAAACCGATACATCCAGAAAAGGCGGGTATACTTCCATTTAAGGGGGTGACTCAGGCGTAAAACGCCACCCTGACTGACCCGGGTGTATTCGCTGTATTCCCGCTCCCAGTTAAAGGCGTCGATCCCCAGACTCAAAGGCCGGTCAAAAAGGTAAGGCTCCACAAAAGAGGCCCGAATCCGATGGGAAATCGTACCGATAACCCCTTCAACTTTGACTTGCTGGCCTCGCCCGAACAGGTTGTTTTGGCTGATCGTCACCATCCCCACGGCGCGGTCCTGGGTACTGTAACCCGCTCCAAGACCGAAGGTGCCAGTAGGCCGCTCCTTGACGGTAATCTTCAGGTTCATGTGGTTGGGAGCGCTCCCCGGAGTGGTGGAGAAATTCACATCTTCAAAATATTCCAAGCGCCGCAGATTCTTGATGCTTTCTTTGAGACTGGTGGCGCTGAAGAGTTCCTGTTCGTAGACCCGCAGTTCCCGCCGGATCACTTTGTCCCGGGTCTTGATGTTGCCGGCGATATCGATACGTTCGAAATAGACCTTTTGGCCTTGATGGATGTCGAAGGTGACATCCACGGTTAAATTTTGTTCGTTCTCCTTAATCAGGGGCACGATGTCGGCGTTGGCATAGCCGTGGTCCGCGTAGAAATCAGCCAGGATGGTAAGATCTTCCTGCAACTGCTCCCGGCTATAGACCGGCGCTTTAGGAGTCTTCAGCATATCCAGGATCTTGGCCTTGTCTTCCAGGAGGTCACCGGTTAAATCGATCTTACCTACATGGTATTCAGGCCCCTCTTGAATGGGAATAGTGACATAAATCCAATTGCCCTTAATGTCTACTTTGGGTTCCCCGACTTTGGCCTTGATATAGCCATGGTTATAATAAAACGAGGAGACTTTTTCCAGGTCCCGTTCCAAAGTGTCCTTATTCAGCTTACCTGACCCAGTGATTAACGAGACGAGGTAAAAGCCCCGTTCTTTGGTTTCCATCACCTTCCGGAGTTCCTTGGAGCTGAAGGCCTTGTTGCCTTCGAATTCGATATCTTTGATGGCCATCTTGCCGCCTTCATTGACATTGAGCACCAGGTTAACTTCGTGTTCGCCCGCGGGCACCAGGTTATAGGAAATATTGGCTTCGTAATAGCCCTTCTCCCGATACAACTGCTGGACTTTGTTGATGTCTTCCTTGATAGCGCCTTCCGAGGCTACCGAGAAGGGTTTGAGGGCCATAACCTCTATGATCTTATCTTTTTTGATCTTCCGGTTGCCTTCCACCTGGATCTCCCGGATGGAGGGCTTTTCCTTCACCAGGACGGTGAGCACCCGGCCTTCCGGGGTATCACCGATATCCATCCGGACGTCGGTGAAATAACCCATCTTGTAGATGGCTTTCAAATCCTCGCGCACGTGGGCCGGAGACAGGGTTTCCCCTTCCCGGGTCTGCATCGTTCCCAGGATGGCGTCCCGTTCGATGCGGCGGTTTCCCTTGATAACAATGTGGGCAATCTTCTCCTTACCCAGAATCTTCAGGCTCAGTTCCTGGGCCGCCTGACGAGAAAGGCCGCTTATGGATTTGAGCCCTGTCCCTTGCAGCTTTAAGGCAGTGACCGGCATCTTGCCGGTCAGGTCCAGGAGGCGGGCGTCCAAAGAGAGGGCGTCTCCCACCTTGATCAAGGTTCCCCAGATCACGAGGTCTGCCCCCAGTTTCCGGCCGATCTGCTGGGCTGAACCGTCATTCAAGGGTTCCGACAGTTGGGAGATTTCCTTGGCAAGGGCTTCCGGGGCAATGAGGGTGAAGCCGTCGGTCTTCAAACGGTCCTGGATTTCCTGGCTGATCTTTTGCCCCAGGTGTTCCAGCGGTTCTTTACTGTTGATAATAAAAGGGAAAACAGCAACCTTTTTGAAAACCAATTCCTGCTCCTGGGCCAGGGTTGGTCCGGAGGAAGCCA
The DNA here is from genome assembly GCA_041648175.1 of Desulfobaccales bacterium. Lineage (NCBI taxonomy): Bacteria > Pseudomonadati > Thermodesulfobacteriota > Desulfobaccia > Desulfobaccales > Desulfobaccales bacterium. Next base: position 168,298 of record JBAZPO010000002.1, read on the forward strand.
GAGCCAATACCACCAGGAGGAATGCTGCAATCAGGCTTCGAGCCACTTTATTCTCCATGTAGAGTTACTGCTTTGCCTTCCAACAAAGTGATCTGCCGATCCAGGGCCCGGGCCATCTCCAAGTTGTGGGTGACGATGACCGAAGTGAGGCCGCGTTCCCGGTTCAGTTCCAGGATGAGCTCCTGCACCCGGCCTCCGCTTTTGGGGTCCAGGTTACCGGTGGGTTCATCGGCCAGGAGCACCTCCGGCCCCAGCACCAGGGCCCGGGCCACGGCCACCCGCTGTTGTTCGCCGCCGGACAGGGTGGAGACCCGGTGGGTCAAACGGTCCTTAAGCCCCACCCGCACCAGGATCGCCTCGGCCTGCTCACGGGCCACCGCTTTTGGCAGCCGCGCGATGAGCGCCGGCATCATCACATTTTCCAGGGCATTGAATTCGGCCAGTAGATGGTGAAATTGAAACACGAACCCGACCTTGTGATTACGAAAGGCTGCCAGGGAACGGTCATCCAGGGCGAAGACGTCCTGGCCTTCCCATAGCACGGTTCCGGCGCTGGGGCGCTCCAGGGTCCCCAGGATGTGTAGCAGCGTCGATTTTCCTACGCCCGACGCCCCTACCACCGCCAGGGTCTCACCCGAGCGGATATCCAGGTCTACCCTGGTGAGCACCTCCACCTGGTTGCCATTGTGGCGGAAGATTTTGGCCAGGCCGCGGATTTCCACCTTCACGGGAGTCTGAGGGTTTGCCTGCTTTGTCATTGCGTTCCCAAACGGTAAGCCACCTTATCACTTTCCCCAAGGAGCGTCAATGCAGGTTTTCGTTTTAAGCTGTTGGTTCACAGCGCCGCACTTCCTGGTTATCGGTGACTTCGTAGTATTAGGTTTCATGTCTTAATACTCGTTGCCAAAAGCTTTTTTCTACTCACCCCTCACCCTCTCCCCTCAGAGGGGCGAGGAAATAAAAGGAAGGAACTTTTGGCAAGCGTTACAATTAACCCGAAACGAAAAACAAAAAATCAAAAACGGCATCACTCGTACCTGATCGCCTCCACCGGGTCCATCCGGGCCGCTTGCCAGGAGGGGTAAAGGGTGGCCAGGAAGCTGATAGCCATGGCGGCAGCGATTATGGCCAGCACATCCGGCACCTGGACCGTCACCGGCAGGGTGGAGATGTAATAGACATCCCGAGGCAGCTTGATGAATTGGTACTTTTTCAGGATGGCGCAGAGGCCCAGACCCAGTCCCAGACCGCCGATAGTGCCCAGGCCCCCGATGATCAGCCCGTTGAAGATAAATATCTTCATGATGCTTATGCGCGTGGCCCCCATGGACTTGAGGATGGCGATGTCCCGGGTCTTTTTCATGACCATCATGAACAGGGTCGAGGAGATGCCGAAGGCCGCCACCAGGATGATCAAGGTCAGGATGATAAACATGGCGATCTTCTCGAGCTTCAAGGCAGCGAACAGGCTGCGGTTCATATACATCCAGTTGCGGGTATAAAAAGGCGGCCCGAGTTTTTTCTGAATGACCTCCGCCAGTTCCGCCGCAGCATAGATATCTTTGATTTCCACTTCCAGGCCGGTGACCCGGCGACCCAGCCCCAAAAATTCCTGCAGGGCCGGGATGCTGGTGTAGACCAGGGAAGAGTCGAACTCGTACATGCCGGAATGAAAAATGGCGGCGATACGAAAGGCCTTCATCCGGGGCAACCTGCCCATGGGCGTCAGAGTGCCCAACGGCGAGATGACGTTCAGGTAGTCTCCCACCGAAAGGTTGAGGTTCCGGGCGAGTTCGTTGCCGATGGCGGCCAGAGGCGGTTCTCCGGGCTCCCCCGCCGCCAGGTCGGCGAATTTCCCCTGCACCACATCCAGGGCACGGGGCCCGCCCGCCCGAATCGTCGCCGGGTCCAGACCCCGGACGATCCCCCCCGCAATGTTCCCCGGTGAAGAGTACATCACCTGAGTATAGATGAACGGATCAACCGAAACCACCCCGGGGATATCCTTGATCTTGGCGGCCACCTGCTCCTCGTCCGTGAGACTGGCGCCGTGCTTATGCACCAGGATGTGGGCGTTGACGCTGAGGATCTTTTTCTTCAGGTCAAGGTCAAAGCCGGTCATCACCCCGATGACCACGATGAGGGCCATAACCCCAACCATCACCCCGGCTACGGAAATAAAGGTGGATAGCGGCAGAAAACCTTTCTGGCGCTTGACTCCTCGAAGTAGCCGCAAGGCTACAAAGGTTTCAAAAAAGCCCAAACCTGCGCAGCCTCCTTTAGCCCTTATTCATAGCGGATGCCCTCAACTGGATTCAGACGGGCTGCCTGCCAGGAAGGGTAAAGTGAAGCAATGAGGGTGATGGCTAAAGCTGCAATGATGATGGCCAAGAGGTCCATGGCCTGAATCTGGACCGGCAAGGTGTCCAGGTAATAGATATCTTTTGGTATTTTGATGAATTGATATTTCTGCAATACTTCGCACAGGGTCAATCCTGACAAGACCCCCAAGGAGGTCCCCACTGCTCCGATAAACAAGCCATTCAAGACAAAGATTTCTATAATGCTTCGGCTGGTGGCCCCCATGGATTTGAGGATCGCGATATCCTTGGTTTTTTTCATCACCATCATAAAGAGGGTGCTGGCGATGCCGAAGGCTGCCACCATGATGATCAAGGTCAATATAATAAACATGGTGATTTTTTGCATTTTTAAAGCCGCAAACAGCGGCCCGTGCATGGTTTGCCAGTCTTTCGTGTAAAAGGGCGCGCCAAGTTTCTCATCAATGACGCGCGCCACTTGGCCGACGGCATAGATATCCTTTACCTGAACTTCCAACCCCGTAATCTGGTTGCCCAGCCCTAAAAACTCCTGTACCCGAGGAATGCTGAGAAACATGAGCCCCGAATCAAATTCATACATACCTGTATGGAAAATGGCGCCAACCCGGAATGATTTCATGCTGGGCTGGCGGCCCGCAGCCGTGCGGCTTCCCAAGGGGGAGATGACGTTCAGGTAGCTGCCCACTTTGAGGTTGAGCGTCTGGGCCATCTCATTGCCGATGGCTGTGACCGGCGATTCCCCCGGTATATCGGCGGTCAGATCCTTCCAGTGCCCTGCTTGGAGCCTCAGACCTTTTGGGCCTCCGGCGGTGAGCAGGTCCGGATCGATGCCTCGCAGTACTCCACCGGAGAGGCCTTCCCCTGAAGATACCATTACCTGGGTATATATGAATGGATGGGCCGCGCTGACCCCGGGTAGAGCCTCTACTTTTTGAACCACCTGCTTGTAGTCGGTAAAGAGGGAACCCTTTTTCAAGAGAACGATGTGCGCGTTAATGCCCAGGATCTTCTTCTCCATTTCCTGGGTGTACCCGGTCATCACCCCGATGACCACGATGAGGGCCATGACCCCCACCATCACCCCGGCCATCGAAATAAAGGTGGATAGGGAGAGAAAGCCTTTTTGGCGCTTGACCCCCTTGAGCAACCGCAGGGCTACGAACGATTCGAAGAAACCCAAGGCAGCTTACCTCTCCGGTCTGAGGAGCGGAAACAAAATGACGTCCCGGATGGAAGCCGAATCGGTGAGGAGCATCACCAGCCGGTCGATGCCGATCCCCTCGCCGGCGGTAGGCGGCATGCCCTGCTCCAGCGCGATGACGTAATCCTCGTCCAGGGCGTGGGGCATCTCTTCATCGCCCGCGGCATGGGCGTCCAGTTGCGCCTCGAAGCGGCTCCGCTGGTCCACCGGATCGTTGAGCTCGGAGAAGGCATTGGCCAGTTCCCGCCCGGCAATGAACAGCTCGAAGCGGTCCACCACCTCAGCATCCACGTCGCTGCACCGGGACAGAGGAGAGGTCTCCCGGGGATAACCCAGGATAAAAGTAGGCTGCTGCAGGCGGGCTTCCACCTTGAGGTCGAAGAGTTTTGTCAGGGCGCGGCCGTAGCCCTCGCCCGGACGCAGAGTGACGCCTTCCTCTTTGGCCAGATTCACCAGGGCCTCCCGGTCCCGTACTACCTCCGCGGGGATGCCTCCGATCCGAGTCAGGGACTCCCTCAGATCCAGTCGGGTCCAGGGAGGGGTAAGGTCAATCTCGACCCCCTGGTAGATCAGCCGCGTGCTTCCCAGGACCTCTTGGGCCACCTGGGCGATCAGCTCTTCGGTAAGGGCCATAAGGTCTTCATAGGTAGCATAGGCCTGGTAAAACTCCAGCATGGTGAATTCGGGATTGTGCTGGATGGACAGACCTTCGTTACGGAAATTCCGGTTGATCTCGAAGACCCGGTCGAACCCGCCGATCACCAGGCGCTTCAGGTAGAGCTCCGGCGCGATCCTCAGATAAAGGGTCATGTCCAGGGCCTGATGATGGGTGACAAAAGGCCGGGCCGTGGCGCCCCCGGGAATGGGCTGCATCATGGGGGTTTCCACTTCCAGGTAGCCCCGGTTCTGGAAGAATTGCCGCATTAAACTGATAATCGCGGCGCGCCTGATGAACACCTCCCGGACCTGGGGGTTGACCATCAGGTCCAGGTAGCGCTGGCGATACCTGGTCTCGACATCGGTGAGGCCGTGGTATTTTTCCGGCAAGGGTAATAGGGCCTTGGTGAGCAGGACGAATTTGGACACCGCCAGGGTGAGTTCCCCGGTTTTGGTGCGGAAGAGCGTGCCCTCGAAGCCCACGATGTCTCCCAGGTCCAGGCGTTTAAAGAGAGCGAACTCATCCGCCCCCAACACCTGTTTCTGCACGTAAGCCTGGATGCGGCTGGTGCCGTCCTGGATGTGGCAGAAGCTGGCCTTGCCGAACTCCCGGAGCAGCATGAGGCGGCCCGCCACGCTGAACCTCTGGTCCAGGGCCTCAAGCCCGGGGCCGTCCAAAGCGCCGAACTCCTCTATGACCTGGGCGATGGTATGGGTGGGAACGAAGCGATTATAAAATGGATCAATGCCCTGCGCCCTCAAGTCATCGATCTTTTGCAAGCGCTGGGTGCGAATCTGGTCGGATTGTGCCATGCGATTTCAGCCTGATAGTAGGTGCCGTTGGATGGGTCCTTAAACTTACATTTTTTAGATTATTCCCGGCCCTTAGTCAAGGATTAAAGCCGGACCTCCCGGCCGAGAGCCCGCTTGGGCGGCCCCGCAGTGTCCCGTCTGGATATGCCGTATTAACAAAATATGTGGCATCTTCCGTAGAGGCGCCCCTTCGTGTGCACCCTTCATCAGGGCCGGACAAATAGGACTGCCCCTACAGAAAATTGTTTTATTTCCAAAGCAAAAAGATACTTATCTAGATTGACAAAGAATTATGTGTAATTATTATTTAAACTAATTAATAAAGTTAACCAAGGAGGAAATTATGGAAAACAAGAAGGAATTTTTTTTCGTGGTCCTCATCCTCTTTGCCATTGTGACTGTTCTTACTTTTCTGCCAGCAAGCGCTCAAGGGAAGCGTTACCCAAAGTTTGACGTTTGCATAGCTAATGAAACAAATATTCCTGTCAACTATAGGTACCGATGGTGCACCAGAGCCGGAAAAGGATGTCGAGATTACAAAAAGACCACCATTCGTCCGGGTTCTACAAATACACATACATCGCCCGAGGGAATGGCCAGACTGGATGTTGAAATGCATACCGGCGGTGCGAAAGGGTATTACAAGACTTATTCCATAGAAGGAGAGACCGAAGGTTGTAAGCTGCAATACGCAATTGGAACAGTCGAAGGTGGCCATTTGCGGATTTTTAAAAAATGATAGCGATGTGACCATTGCTCTTATGGCCTTTAAGGCCATAGCCGCCATCTCGGGGGCTGAGGACTCACGGTCACGCGGCTGGAACCCCGCCGGAAACTCTTGACCGAAAACCTTGAAAAACTTCGGGAGGTGGCCGACGTCCAATGCTAAAGGCGGGATGCGCTTCGCTTTCCCGCCCTACGCTACGGCCCTGAGCCCGGCGGATTATCAACGCCTGCTGGACGAATAATGCAAGGGCTCGCCGCCCGCCTTCTCCGATCGCTTGCCTTCACCCTCTCTAAAAAATTACCGAGAACCCTCAAAAAGCATTGAAAACTTGTAGTTTGCTCCGAATTTTGCTAACATTTATTTTTACGATGTTTGCGATAGACGCGTTCACTCTTACAGTCAACACCACCGCTGGGACCGACATTCTGGATCTTACCGACATCGTGACGGGCCGGGTTCAGGAAACCGGGGTGATCGAGGGCTTGCTCACCCTCTTCATCTCAGGGTCCACCGCGGCTTTGAGCACCATCGAATTCGAGTCCGGCGTGGTCAACGATTTGCGGGCCGCCATCCAGCGCCTCTTCCCCCTAGATATCGCTTACGAGCATGATCGCCGCTGGGGCGACGGTAACGGCTACGCCCACGTCCGCGCCGCTTTTCTCAAGCCATCGCTAAGCATCCCCATTGCCGAGGGCAGCCTGCTCCTGGGCACCTGGCAGCAAATCGTCTTACTGGACTTCGACAACCGGCCCCGGCAGCGCCACATCCAGGGCCAGGTGATGGGACTCCACCGCAACCACGGATAACCTCCCCAGTTAAAAACCCCCATGGCTAACGTCCAACTCACTTTTGAGGATAATTCCCTGGCTCAAGCCCTTTACGGCGAGCATAGCAAGCACCTGGCCATTGTCAGCCGCAGCCTGGGAGTAAAGCACCACGTCCGGGGCAACCAGGTAACCCTGCAGGGACCCGAGGCCGACGTGCGCCTGGCCCAACGCGTGCTCCAAGAACTCTACGGCCTGCTTCAATCGGGGTATCCGGTCCTGGCCCAGGACGTGCAATATACGATAAAGATTCTCCAGGACAAAGAGAGCGCCTCCGTCAAGGACATCTTCCTGGACACGGTTTACATTTCCGCCATGAAGCGGCGCATCTCCCCCAAAAGCCTCAACCAGAAGCGCTACATTGAGGCTATCCGCACGCATGACATTGTCTTTGGCGTCGGCCCCGCGGGCACCGGTAAAACCTACCTGGCCATGGCCATGGCGGTGGCCGCTCTGATGAATAACGATTGCATCCGCATCGTGCTGGCCCGCCCTGCGGTTGAGGCCGGCGAAAAGCTGGGCTTCCTGCCGGGCGATTTAGCGGAAAAGGTGAACCCCTATTTGCGCCCCCTTTACGATGCGCTTCATGATATGATGGACTTCGAAAAGGCCACCCGGCTGGTGCAGCGCGGCACCATCGAGGTGGCGCCCCTGGCCTTCATGCGGGGCCGCACCTTAAACGATTCTTTTGTCATCCTGGACGAGGCCCAGAATACCACGTCCGAGCAGATGATGATGTTTTTGACCCGCCTGGGCTTCGGGTCCAAGGCGGTGATCACCGGGGACGTGACCCAGATCGACCTGCCCCCCGGAGCGCGCTCCGGGTTGGTTGAGGCCCGGGACCTGCTCCAGGAGGTGGAAGGCATTGCCTTCGTCCACTTCACTGAACGGGACGTGGTGCGTCATCCCCTGGTGCAGGACATCATCCGGGCCTATGACCTCCGCCGGACCCGTCGAGCCAGCCATGAGGCGGACCCGCCTCTTACTTAAAGAACTCACGAAGAACCGGCCTGGGCCAAGCGCCCATGCCGCCGGAGCACCTATATGACTGAAAAAGACGTCCCCAAAACCATCAGCCGGATCTATGGCTTGGGACGCAACCTGAGGGCCAAACTGCCCAAGGTCTTATCCAAGAAAAGCCTCCTGTCCCCCGGTCAGGAGCGGACCACCAAGATCGCTCTGCTGGTCGGCTTGAGCCTGCTTCTGGCCCTCATCCTGTCGCCCCACATTTCCGAGCCTCTGGGTAAGTACCGGGTTGGGGATGTGGCCCGGGAAAACGTCAAGGCCACCGGCGAATTCCTGGTTGAGGATGTGGAGACTACGGCCAAGAAGCGGCAAGAGCTGATGACCCAAATCCCCCCGGTATTCGATCTCCAGGAGCAGTTGGGGGACCAGGTGCAGCAGCGGCTCCAAAAAGCCATGGACTTCATGCGGCGCATCTCCCAGGAAGCCGTGCTGCCCCGGGAGGGCCGGTCCAACGGCAAACCTCAGGTGCCCTACAAGTATCTTTTGGAACACAAGTCTGAATTCGATCAAATCCTGGGGGTCACTATCCCCAAACCAACCTTTCACCTCCTGGCCAAAGCCGATTTTTCACCCTATCTGGAAGCCATGATCAGCCAGGTGTTGGGGCAGTTTTTCAGCCAGGGGGTGACGAGCGGCCGCGCCATCCTGCAACCGGAGCCCCGGGAGATTATGGTGCGCCGCCTGCCCTCCCGTAAGGAGATGGTTGAGCATCCGCCTTACCCCTTCGTGGTACTTGATGAGGGACGCAAATCCGCCGCCGGGTACTGCCGGGACGTAGCCGTGGAAGTGTCTCCCGCCGATCGCTGGCTGGTGTGCGATCTGACCCAGCTTCTCCTGGTGCCCAACGTTTCCCCCAACTGGGCCGAAACCCATGAACGTCAACAAGCCCGCCTCAAGGAGTTGCAGCCCGCCTACTTCTTAGTCAAGCGGGGCGAGATTCTGGTGCGGGAAGGCGAGCGCATCACCCCCCTCCACCAAGTGAAATTGCAGGCTCAGAGCAAGATTTACCCCCGCAGTCGTGGCATCCTCATCTTCTTCGGCCTCTTCTTCAGCCTGGCGGTCCTGCTGGCGGTCTCCTATAAACTGGCCCGCATTGCCCTGCGCCAATTTTCCAGGAGTCTGAGGGATCTGAGCTTTGTCGCGGCCCTGCTCTTGGCGAGCACCCTTCTGAACAAGAGTCTTTTGGTGCTGGGGGATAATCTCTCCCGGAACCTTCCCCTGGTGAGCCAAAATCTGGTATACATCCTGCCTCAGGGGCTGGCGGCCATCTTTGCCGCCATGTTTCTGGGATTGGAAACTGGGGTGGGGGTGGCCTTACTCGGCGCGATCTTTACCGCCTTCATGATGGATAAGCCCTTTCCCCTCTTTATCTACTTTGTCATTGCCGGTATGGTGGGAGTCTGGGGAGTGAAGAATTGCCGCCGGCGCAACGCCCTGATTCAAACCGGTCTATGCATCGCCGCGGCCAACATGATCTTGGTGGCGGCTTTCAAATTCTTGGAGTTCCCCTTCACCTTCAGAGACTTGCTTGTCGGCGAGAGCTTTGCCTTGGGTGGCGGGGTGGTCACCGGCATTCTGGCCCTGGGACTGACCCCCATTATGGAATCGTTGTTCCGGTACTCTTCCAATATTCGCCTTCTGGAACTCCTGAACCTGGATCAGCCCATGCTCAAAGAACTGATGCTCATCGCGCCGGGGACCTACCATCATTCCATGGTGGTGGGCCAGATGGTGGAAGCCGCGGCGGAGACCATCGGGGCTAACCCCATGCTGGCCAAGGCCGCGGCCTATTACCATGACGTCGGCAAAATCAAAAAGCCGGCCTATTTTGTGGAAAACCAGATGGGCGGGGAAAATAAGCACGAGAAGCTGGCCCCTTCCATGAGCAGCCTGATCCTCATCTCCCATGTGAAGGACGGCGTCGACCTGGCCAGGAAGTATAAGCTGGGGGAGGGCATCGCCGAGATCATCCGCCAGCATCATGGCACCAACATGATCGCCTACTTCTTCCACAAGGCCAAGACCCAGGCGGCCAATCCCAACCAGGTCAAAATGGAGGATTACCGCTATCCGGGGCCCCGGCCCCAAACCAAGGAAGCCGGATTGGTGATGTTGGCGGATCAGGTGGAAGCGGCCTCCCGGACCCTGACGGACCCCACCTCGGCGCGCATTCAGGGCATGGTCCAGAAGATTATCAATAACGTCTTTGCGGACGGTCAGCTCGATGAATGTGAACTCACTCTCAAGGATCTTCATCACATTGCCAGGAGTTTCAACAAGATCTTGAGCGGCATCTTTCACCAGCGCATCCATTATCCCCAGTCCGTCGACAAGAAAAAGTCCAATGAAGATCTGGATAAGCAACCGCCAAAGAAAAACGGTTATAAGCCAGGAGAATCTCAGGAAAAAAGCCGCGAAGATCTTAAGCGCCTTGGGATGGCCTAAAGGCGAACTGAGCCTCACCCTGATTAATGACCGGGCCATGGCCCGCCTAAACCGGGCCACCTTCGGGCGCCGCGGCCCCACCAACGTCATCTCCTTTCCCCTGGATGTGGAACAGGCGGCCTCGCCGGTTCGGTTAATGCCGGGGACGACTGTTCTCCATGCTCCTGACCCCTCTCCGGTAGTTTCCGCTAGCGGCCCCCCAGTCCTCCTGGGAGAGGTAGTGATTTCCCTGGAAACCACCCGCCGCCAAGCCCAGGAATTCGACTGGCCTTGGCAGGAACTCCTTGATTTTTTTATGATTCACGGCGTTTTACATCTGTTGGGCTACGACCACGAGGACCCTATCTCCGAAGCGAGCATGGATGCCCGGGCCTGGGAGTTGATGAGTGTGCTCTACCCCGGCCGCCAGTGGGACCAGGAATTATAGGGCTTCCCGTTGACCCCAGGTCGTTTGAGCATATCAGGCCCCAGCCTTTCCCAAGGGGGAGAGGAATAAAAAAGGAAAGGGCTTTTGGCAAGCGCTCTCGTTTGCCCAAGCGCAGCTTGAGCCATAATTGCGTTCCCAAGTGCAACTTGGGAACGAGAGGTAACAAATTAAAGTAGGGTGCGTCTCACGCACCATTTTTGGCGCGTAAGACGCGCCCTACGAGATTCATTTTCAGAGCAGGGGTGAAAGGCGGTTGCTGCGAGACAGGCAAAAAGAGTATAAATATATGTTTGTGTCATTTTATAAGGAGAATCGACGTGCCGCGACTGGAAGTTAATGTTGATCATATAGCCACCCTGCGCCAGGCCCGCCTCATCGATGAGCCGGACCCGGTGACCGCCGCGGCCCTGGCCGAACTGGCCGGCGCCGACGGCATCATCGTCCACTTACGGGAAGATCGGCGTCACATTCAGGACCGGGATCTGGAACTGCTGCGGGCCACCATCAAGACCCGCCTTAACCTGGAGATGGCCGCCACCCCGGAGATGCTGGAAATTTCCCGGGGGGTGAAGCCCGACCTGGTGACCCTGGTGCCGGAAAAACGCCAGGAACTTACCACCGAAGGGGGCCTGGAAGTGGCGGGGAATAAGCCCTTTCTGCAAAGCTATGTCCGGGACCTGAAGGAAGTCGGGTTGCGGGTCAGCCTCTTCGTGGACCCGGTGACGCCACAGATCGACGCGGCCAAAGAAATGGGGGCCGAGTGGGTGGAGTTGCACACCGGCACCTACGCCGACGCCATCACTCGGAGTGAGGCCACCCGGCTCTTCCAGGAACTCCTGAACGCGGCCCGGCACGCCCGCAGCCTGGGGTTGAAGGTCAAGTGCGGCCATGGCCTCAACTATCGCAATATCAAGCCGTTTCGGGGCCGGGAGGAATTCGCCGAATTCTCCATCGGCCACAGCATCATGGCCCGGGCCATTTTAGTGGGTATTGAACGCGCCGTCCGGGAAATGGTGGAACTGATCAGGTGGTAAAATAGCTGTCAGCTTTCAGCCCAAGACTTCACCTTGGAGGCGAGCGTAGGGGGCGTCCTGCGCACCATCTTCTGTATTCAAGCTCCCAATTGGGAATGAGGGGCAGCAAGGTCTTATGAATAACCTTGATAAGCCTGGCGTCAATGGCAAACCCGAAAGAGAGCAGATGAAATCTCTTGCTTTCGGCATGGTCAGCGGAATCAGCCGGCTGCTGGTGGATAAAGGTTTTGCTCAGAAGCCCATTGATATCGTGGAAGCCCTGGTCTTTGCCATGTTTATCATCGCCGATACGTATGCTTTGGCCAAGCCCGACAAGGATTTGGCCCGAGAAGTGATACATGGTTTTTATGATGATATGCAAAACCATTTTATTAATAAGGTTATCATCGAAGATCATAAGATTACCGACGCCGAAGAGATTCAGTCGGTCTCGGATAAATTTTATGATCTCAGCCGCAGCAGATATGCGCAGTACGGGGAAAAATTCAAACAGGATATTGCCGATCCGATGGCCCTGTCCTGCCCGACCACGGTGAGCTATCTGTTGGATAATCTTTTTATCCAACCCCTTAATAACGAAGAAAAAATTCAATTGATGGGCCAGGTGTCGGATGAAGTTCTCTATTTCTGGGCCGGGTGCGTGCAGAATTTTAAATAAATAATAGAGTCTACGAGTACCCATGTGGATTCGCTTGCCAAGCTGGAGCTTGGGCCGAAACTGGCGTTCCCAAGCTGGAGCTTGGGAACGAGGGGAATATACTCGCTTCCCAAGCCGGAGCCTGGGAGCGGGGTGAAGTTATGGGAGGCTTGAAATAAAAGAACTCATCGACCTACACGTCCATTCCACTGCATCTGACGGCTCTTATCCGCCGGCGGAAGTGGTGCGCCTGGCGAAAGCAGGGGGCCTTAAGGCCATGGCGCTGACCGACCACGACACCGTTGACGGTCTGGCCGAGGCCGTAGCCGCAGGGGAGCGCCTGGGGGTGGAGGTTATCCCCGGCGTGGAGATCAGCGCGCAATGTCCCGGCGGCACCATACACATCCTGGGCCTGTTCGTGGACTACCACAATGGCCTCCTGGATCAGCGCCTGGCGGTGCTCAAGCAGGCCCGGATCGAGCGCAACCCTCTGATCATCAAAAAGCTGAACGATCTGGGGGTCAACATCACCATGGCGCGGGTGGAGGAAATCTCCGGCGGCGGCCAGGTGGGCCGGCCCCACATCGCCCGGGCGCTTATGGAAGCGGGCTACGTGCGCAGCATTCAGCAGGCCTTCGATACGTACCTGCGTATGGGCGGCAAGGCCTACGTCAGCAAGTTCCGGTTTCCCCCGGACCAGGCCCTGGCCATGATTCGAGAGGCTCAGGGCATCCCGGTCCTGGCCCACCCCTTCACCCTCAACCTGGGGGCGTTTGCGCTGAAAAACCGCATCGTCGAACTGAAAGGTCTGGGGTTAGCCGGCCTGGAAGTCTTTTACTCGGAGCACTCTTCAGAGCAGGAAGCCCTGTACTTCAAGTTGGCCCGGGAATTGGACCTCCTGGTCACCGGCGGCTCCGACTTCCACGGCCAGAACAAGCCGGAGATCAGCCTGGGGAGCATGCCCTGCCAAAGCAAACTCACCTACAATCTGGTGGAGGCCCTGAAGGCCTGGCGCCGCCAAACTTACCCGGGCTAATGGCGGCCCATAGTTCAATTTCCCCTGTCAAGAATTGACAGGGGAGCAGGTCCGATTTATAATATATATAGGACGTTGAGGAAAAAAGAAAAGGAGGTGGAGCCGCATGTGCTGCCACGACAAAGACAAGCATGAACACGAGCATACGCACGGGGCGTGTACCCACACGCATGAGGGGCAGGAGCATAGCCATGAGGAAGGGGCGCACGCTCACGAGCACACCCACGAAGACGGGCACCATAAGCACGAACATAAGTGCTGCCACTAACGGAAAGCCACGGGTAATCTAACAACTAAGCCACGAAGGCCGTCTCCGGGATGAATCCTGGAAAGAGCATTCGTGGCTTTCCCTTTTTCTATTTCCTGCGCAGGCCACTAATACCGAGTTGCATCCAAAGAGCAATGTTGGGTAGCCGCAGGCTATAGCCTGTGCCTGCACAGGCGAGACGCCTGTGCCACCGTTTGAATGCGAATTGGTATAAAAAGGCGACCCCTGGAGGCCACCTTGATAAGGGCTTCGGGGGAACTCAGACAGACTTTCGCCGCCGGCAGACAGCCGCCCCCAGAAGGCCGGAACTCAGGAGGACAAGAGTGCATGGTTCGGGGACCGCGGTAGGAGTAAACATCCCTACCGCGCTATGGTTGAAGGGCAGATCCGCCTTTACCCAATCTCCGGAGAAGCCTTTATTGACATTATAGATGTGAGCGAAGCCGAGCGCGTCTAATTCCTCACAGGCAGGTATACTCCTGGACCCCCCTGCGCACATGATGAGAAGATAGTCATCGTGGGTGAACTCGCTGTTGACCTCAGCAATGAAATTTTTGTTCTTCGTCGCCTTGCCTTTATCAATAAACATATAGGGAAGGTTAATGACCTTCCTCTCCGGTTCTTCCAGGAATGCCCCAACTCCCGTGGAACTTATTCCAGGGTGGCCCACGCTCAACCATTCTCCAGGAGTCCGTATGTCCAGAAGCCAGGCGTCGGGGATATATGAACTACTCGCCGGATTCAAAAAATCATAGGCCTGTTGAGCGGAAATATTGATAACTGTGGCAGAGGCCGGAGGGAGACAGAAAAGGGTAAGCGCCAAGACAAATAAGAGGATAGGTAACTTACGCATTTTATTTCCTTCCTTATCAGGGTTGTAAAGTGGCTTAACCTGAGGAATAGAGGTGCCCGCCCGTGACCCAAATCCTTACTGCGAGTGCCGTGTTTTCGTGGCCCCGAGTGTTGCAGGTCAGGTTTGTCTCAGGTTCGATAGCTCTAAATCAAAATTTAATATAATTTGAATTAAAGTCAAGAATTTTTAAATAATTTACAATATATTTTATTCAAAAGGGCGCGGAAAGAACACCAGGCGATCGTCTATAATGTTTTTGAGAGTCGCCTATTGGGCTATCCGGTGCGGGACTGTCTCAGGGCCGGTGATGGCAGCCTCTCCGACGGCTTCCCGCCAGGCCAGGAGGTAAAGGATCTCCGAGCCTGGGTTTTTGAGCGCATGGGCGATCCCCGGCGGGATATAGATCAGGGTGCTGTCCCCGGAAATAAGCCTCTCCTGGACTTGACCCGGGTCCACTTCCCAAATAAGGCTGCCTATGCCGTGGAAAGGGTAGAGCCATTCGGCATGGCCGGGATGGTAGTGGTTGCCTCGGCTATGGCCCGGACGGATGGAAACCAGATGGAAGGTTTTGCTGAGGTCCTCGGGCGCCTGGAGCCGGCCCTGCCAGGGAAAGTAGCTCATGCCCCGAGTGTCGGCGTGAATTTCTCCACTCAGATCGATAAATTGCACGGTTACCATCTGAACTCCCTCGGTGGCGGCAAAAGCATCGCCAAAGAATTGCTGACCATTAATAATCTAAGGATTGCTGCTCGGAAATAAAGAGGGAGAGGTTTAAGTTTGAGGATTTTCCAGGAGTTCTTGCGCGGCCAGCCATCCACGGCTCACCACCTTCATCTCGCCGGCCTTGCATTTTTATCGTGATCTGGTAGAGTGTTCCCGCCGGTTTGGAACTGCGCCGGCACGATATCCGGGTCGGCCCGACATTATACCCGTTGCCAAAAGTTTTTCCGATTCACCTTGCACCCTCTCGCCAAGAGGCAAAGGCGGGATGCGCTGCGCTTTCCCGCCCTACGGATGGGGGGAGAGGGAATAAAAGGAAGAAATTTTGGCAATCTCCATAACTGACTAACATGGCCACAATCAACGACTTGATATTGGTGCATCTGGACCGGAACCCTGCGTTTTATGCCCGTATAAACGATATCAACCCGGATGTCAAACGCGGCTGGTATCAGGTGGAACTGTTGGTGCTTGCCCTGCCACCCCAGAACCTGGTTTGGATTCTGGAGGACACCCACCTCCAGGGAGAAGAGTTCACCATGGGCGGGCGGCCGGTGAAGCTGGAGCTTATCCCCCCCAAGGACCTGCCCGAACCCGGCTCTCCTACTCCGGAAAACAAGGCCAAAGTAATCCCCCTGATCCGCAAGACCTGAGCGAAGCCGCCTGATTTGGTTTATGCTTGTGGCCAAAAGTTTTTTCCGACTCATCTCTCACCCTCTCGCCAAGCGGCAAAGGCGGGATGCGCTGCGCTTTCCCGCCCTACGGATGAGGGGAGAGGGGATAAAAGAAAGGAACTTTTGGCAAGCGCTATAAGTGTGGTGGGGGCTACCTGGGCTGGTACATCCAATATTTCTGCCACCAGGGCAATTTGCGCCAGATAAACAAGAGCTTCAGGTAATAGAGGTAGCGGTGGCGGTTGAGGGCAACCATGACTTGCCGGGCCATGTCAGGGTCCACTGCAGGCTGCTGAGGGGGGGCGGGACGGGCAAGTATCTGGAAGGAGTCCCGGCGAAAGATCCGGAGATTTTCTTGACGCCACCCCGCCTTGGCGAGCAACCAGCCCAGGGTTTGGGGGGCAAAATAGAAGTTGTGGGCCGGGGAGAACATCCGCCGGTAGCTCACTTTGGGGGCCAAGACGTTGGGGGTCTCTAAGAAGAGCCAGGTATCTGGATGGGCGAGGGTCCGGACCTGGCGCAAAAAGGCCAGCGGATCAGGGAAATGTTCGATCACGTGGGAGGCCAGGATCAGATCGAACTGTTGAGCCCCGAAGCTCACATCTTCGAAATGGAGGGGCACGACCTCGAGCCCATAGTTTTCCCGGGCATAGGCTGCCTGGTCCGGATCGGGCTCCACCGCCCACACCTCGGCTCCCAGACTCTTCAGCTTGCCGCTGACCAGGCCCAGACCGCAGCCAATCTCCAGGACGCTCCCGCCGGTTTCGAAGACAGGCTGAATCAAAGGCCACTGCAAGTGCCAGCGCTTCTCCAGTTTCGCCAGTTGCCGAGTGTTATCCATGGCACCCGTATGCCACTGGCGGGAGCTTATGGCCGCTGCTTGGCGATCCCGGTCTTCGATTACCGGGTTGTGGTAGACCAAGCCGCACTGACGACACTCCACCGTAGTAATGGGGAGATCCCGTTCCCGGCGCCGGTTCACCAGGAGAGTGCTATCCTGCTCACAGAGAGGGCAGAGGATCGTTTGCATGGTCACCTGAACGTTTGTTGATGAGCGTTCGCAAATCAACCTTGCGAACCGCGTCCTGTAACCTTATTATACCTTGTATTTAATGAACAATCTTAATAAAATAACCTAAAATGCCGCCTAGATTTCCGGGGCTTGGAATTATACATGCGAATCTTGTTGGTTCAACCAACTACCAAATATCCTGACCACAAACTCCTGCGCAGTAAAACCCGCTGGCTGGTGGGGATAACCCTGCCGTACCTGGCCGGTCTAACCCCCAAAGGTATCCAGGTGGATCTGGCGGATGACCGCTTGGCGCCCATCCCGTATCATCGGGAGTATGACCTGGTGGGGATCACCGCCACCTGTGCCACGGCGGACCGGGCTTTTGAGATTGCCGCTGAGTTTCGCCGGCGCGGCAGGCTGGTGGTGATGGGCGGTTTTCATGTTTCCCTCCATCCCGAGGAGGCCATGGAACATTGCGACGCGGTGGTCGTGGGCGAGGCCGAGTCGGTGTGGCCTGAAGTGCTGGAGGATGCCCGGGTCAAGCGTTTAAAGCGCCGCTACCAAGCGTCGGGGTTTCACGATTTAGTGGGGCTGCCTCGGCCCCGCCTAGAGTTGCTGGATTACCGGCGCTACCGGGTCAAGATCCTGCCCACACAGACTTCCCGTGGGTGTCCTTATCACTGCGCCTTCTGCGAAGTCCCCATTGTGTACGGCCACACCTACCGGCGGCGGCCGTTGGGGGAGGTGATCGAGGAGATCAAGGCCAATGTGCGCATTACCGGCCTGAAAGATATCTATTTCATTGACGACAACCTCACCGGGCACCGGGATTACGCCAAGGAGCTGTTCAAGGCCCTGATGCCCTTGAACCTGGAGTGGAGCTGCCTGTGGACCATCAACACCTCCCGGGACGAAGAGTTGCTGGACCTGGCCAAAAAGTCGGGTTGCAATCATGTCAACATCGGCATAGAGAACGTTTGTCAGGAGTCCATCTCCTCCATTGAGAAGGTGCAGAATCCGGTGGCCGAATATGGGGAGCTCTTGGGTCGCTTGCGGGAGCGGGGCATCTTCTATTCCCTGAACTTCATGTTTGGTCTGGACGGAGACCACAAAGAGTTATTCGACGAGACTCTGGCCTTTTTGGATAAGGTCAAGGCGCCCATGGCCTTTTTCAATGTGGCGACCCCGCGGCGGGGCACTCCCATGTGGGATCAGCTCAATCAAGAAGGCCGGGTTCACAACCCCGATGCGGAAAAGTATTTGGGGATGGTCTGCAACTTCTTCCCCAGACACATGACTCCTGATGAGTGCGAAGCCGGGGTCTGGCGGTGCTTTCAGCAATTTTATTCCTTTTCCTCCATCTGCCGCCGCTTGCTCATGCCGCCGACCCGGTATATCTTTCAGGGGTTGCCCAGTAACCTCTTTTTCCATTGGTCGGCAATGCGTAAGATAGATCCGGTGGATTTTTATTAGAAGTCATTTCAAAACCGATTTTGGGTTCACCTTGAGATGACTTGAAGAAGAAATAATCACCCTCCTTTGGAAAAGAGGGCAGAGGGATTTATATAACATCTTGAAATCCCCCTAAATCCCCCTTTTTCAAAGGGGGACTTAAAAACCAAGGCGAATAAATTGTTTCCCGATGAGAAAGAAACCTAACCTTTTAGACAGGTGTTGAACAAGGTTATAAGGCTAGCGATTAAGGGCAGGAAAGGCGGCCAGTAGACCACCAAGGACGAATTGCACCGCCAGGGCTGCCATGATCAACCCCATGAGCCGGGTGAGCAGGCGGATGCCGGTTTCCTTCAGGCAGTTCAGGAGGAACTGGGCAAAATGGAAGAAGATATAGGTCAATAACAAGACAATGAGCAGGGAAAGCACGATGAGGCCATCCTCCAGGTAGCTTTTAGAGCGGCTGGCCAGGACCAGTACGGTGGAGATAGCCCCGGGACCGCTGAGCAGCGGGACAGCCAGGGGGACCAGGGCCACTCCCCGGTAGTCCGCGGCATCCAGGCTGGAAGAGGTATCGAAACGGTTGAAGTGACCGTGTCCTTCCAGCATTTCAATGGCGATGCGAAAGAGGATGAGGCCGCCGGCGATTTGAAAGGCCGGGATCGTGATACCGAGATAGTTCAGGATAAGGCGTCCTACCAAGACGATCAGGGTTAAGATAAGGAAAGCATAAAGGCAGGCTTGCCAGGCCAGGCGCCGGGCGGCAATGGGGGAATAGGCTGCCGACAAGGCCAGGAAGGGAAAAATGTTGCCCGGCGGGTCGATGATGATAAACAGGGAAATCAGGCTGGTAATGAGAAAGGACCCTGCCGGACCTATGAAATCAAGTTCCATAATACGAGATTGCCTCGCCGTAGAAGGGTAAATTATGACCAACTATCAGGTGAACAAAACCTACCAGGAAATTAATGATAAAATTAAGCGGGGTCAAGCGGTGGTGGTCACCGCTGAAGAGATTATTGACATTGTCCGGCGCAAAGGCGAGGTAGAAGCGGCCCGGACTGTGGATGTCGTGACCACCGG
The DNA here is from genome assembly GCA_041648175.1 of Desulfobaccales bacterium. Lineage (NCBI taxonomy): Bacteria > Pseudomonadati > Thermodesulfobacteriota > Desulfobaccia > Desulfobaccales > Desulfobaccales bacterium. The sequence continues at coordinate 187,532 of JBAZPO010000002.1, forward strand.
GACCTTTTCTCCCATGTGCTCCTCGGGCGCATTCATCAATTTTGGCCATTCCAAGCCCCCCATCAAGGCTTCCCAGGTATGGCTCAATAATGTGCCGGCCTATGCGGGCATCGCCGCGGTGGATATTTATATCGGCGCCACCGAACCGTGCGTGGAAGATCCCCTCAATAAAGTCTACCCGGGGGAGTTCAAGTACGGCGGCGGTCACGTCATTCATGATCTGGTGGCCGGCCAGACCGTATATCTGCGAGCGGAAGCCTATGGCACCGACTGCTACCCCAACAAACACCTGGAGAAGGAAATCACCCTGGAGCAGTTGACCAATGCCATTTTGTGCAACCCGCGCAACTGCTACCAGAATTACAACGTGGCGGTGAACCTCTCCAACCGGACCATCTATACTTACATGGGGGCGCTCCGGCCCCACGCCGGCAATGCCAATTATTGCACTGCGGGGGAACTCAGCCCCTTGTTCAATGATCCCTATTATCGCACTGTGGGGATCGGTACTCGCATCTTCCTGGGAGGAGGGGTGGGCTATGTGGCCTTCCCCGGCACCCAGCACAACCCGAAAAAGCCCCGGGCGGAAAACGGGGTGCCGCTGGGACCGGCCGGAACCCTGATGCTGGTGGGCAATATGAAGCGGATGGACCCTCGCTATCTGGTGGGGGTGAGCTTTCTGGGGTACGGTTGCTCCCTGGCGGTGGGGGTGGGGATCCCAATCCCCTTGTTGAATGAGGAAATGGCCCACTTCTGCGGGGTCAGCGACGCCGAACTCATGGCTCCCATCGTCGATTACGGCGGCGATTATCCTGCGGGCAAGAGCAATATCTTAGGGCAGGTGAGTTATGCCCAACTCAAGCTCGGCACCCTCACTCTGGGGGGCAAAGAGATACCTACGGTGCCCCTGTCCAGCACGGTACGGGCCCGGGAGATCGCCCGGCACCTGAAGCAGTGGATCGAATCCGGCCGGTTCCTTCTGGGGGAGCCGGTGGAGCCGCTGCCGTTAAATGATGAGATTCACGATCTCAGCACCGCCAGCCACGATAGCTAAAGCAAAGTGGCCAGTGGTCAGTGGTCAGAACTATTTTGACGTCATAGATAGTGGTTTGAATTGAGATTTCAGTCCCCCTCATTCTTAGAAGCCCGAGTCCTCCCCCATTCCACCCGCTTGCGGGGGGAGAGGGTTGGGGAGAGGGGGGCATATCAATGCCTGCCGAACAATGACCACTGGAAAGCATTGGATAGTTATCTCCGGCGCCACCATAGGGCAGCCGTGCTGTTCTCCGGGGGGCTGGATTCCAGTTTCTTGCTGGCGGCCGCGGCAAAGGTGTTGGGACCGGGGGTAACGGCCATTACCTTTACCGGACCCCACACCGCGCCGGGCGAGCTGGCTGCGGCGTGGGCACTGGCTCGACGGCTTAACGTGCGCCAGATGGTGCGGGCCTTTGATCCCCTGAGCCTCCCGGAATTCCGGAACAATACCCTGAAGCGGTGCTATGCCTGCAAGCAGGCCATCATCACTCAGGCCTGGGAGATAGCGACCGCCTGTGGTATTCCGGTTTTGTGGGACGGCACCAACCTGGATGACCTGGCCGATTTCCGTCCGGGTATGAAGGCCCTTAAGGAGCAGGGGGTAGAAAGTCCGCTGCTGTTGGCGGGTCTGGGTAAGACGGCCATCCGCACCCTGAGCCGGGATCTAGGCATAGACGGCAGCCGGCCTTCCCAGAGTTGCCTGGCAACTCGCTTTCCCTATGACACGGAGTTAACCGGAAATGACCTGGCCCGAGTGGGCCGGGGAGAGGCTTGGCTTAAGCGCCGAGGCTTTTCCCGGGTGCGCCTTCGGGTGCGGGGAGACCTGGCTATCCTGGTGTTGGCCCGGGAAGAGTGGGCGGCTTTTCTGGACCCGAAGGTGCACCGTGCCTTCACCGCCTTCATCGTAAGCCTGGGCTTTAGCGAACTCTCTTTGGATGGACCCGGCTGAAAGTTTGCATAAAATGACTATGAAGATTCAACAATGACCAGGATTATCAGGGCTCTCGGGCTCTTTTCCGGGGGACTGGACAGCATGCTGGCCGCGGCGGTTTTGCGCGCCCAGGGGATAGAGGTCAACCTCATCTGCCTGGTGACGCCGTTTTTCGGGGCCGAGCGGGCCCGGGAGTCCGCCGGGCACCTGGGCCTCCCCTTAAGGGAGGTGGATATCACCGACAAATATCTGCCGCTCATCTATGATCCACCCCACGGCTGGGGCCGGGGGCACAACCCCTGCATCGACTGCCATATCCTCATGCTCCGGGAGGCCGGTAACTTGCTGGCCGCCGAGGGGTTTGACCTGCTCTTTACCGGGGAAGTCCTGGGGCAGAGGCCCATGAGCCAGAACCGGGGCTCCTTGAATCTCATCGCCAAGGAATCGGGGTTTGTCGACGTGCTGTTGAGACCCTTGAGCGCCAAATCTCTTAAAACGACGCGGCCCGAGTTACTGGGCTGGGTGGACCGGGAAAGGTTGCTCAATCTGAGCGGCCGGGGGCGCAAACGCCAGATCGCGTTGGCCTCCGAATTCGGCATCACCCGGTATCCCGCGCCGGCGGGGGGGTGTCTGTTAACTGATCCCGGTTATGCGGTTCGCCTCAAGGAGCTGCTGCGTCACCACCAGGAGGTCCCCGCGCCCCGGCGGGAGTTGGAAATGCTCAAGTATGGGCGGCAATTTCGCCTGCCGGGTGGCGCCAAAGCGGTGGTGGGCCGCACCGAGCAGGAGAATGAGGCGCTTTTGGGTCTGAAAGCCCCGGAAGATTTCGTGGTGAAGGTGGATAAAATCCCCGGCCCGGTGGTATTGGTTTGCGGGGTTCAAGCGAGTGAAGACTTGGAGGTAGCAGCAGGGCTGGCCGCGGCTTACAGCGACGCCTCGCCGGGAACGCCGGTAAAGGTAAACGCCATAAACGGCGGTCAGGAGCGGGTGTTCCAGATTGCCACCCCGGAGAAAGACCGCTTTAAAACCTGGTTGGTGTGATCAGGTTTAGTTCAAGCAGGCACGGGCTGATAAAAGGCCACGCCGCCGTCCCGCCAACTCAGGGCGTAACGCATCCCTTCGACGTTAATATTTCTCATCACCATCAAGAGAACCCGTTCCACCAGCCGTCCATGGAAGGGATGGGGGAGAACTGCGGTGATCAAGTCCGACGCGCCTATAAAATATTCCTCAGCAACTTCTAAATCCTGACCAGACTCGGTTAACATCGGGTTGTCCTTCACAGCAAATTCCCCTGGCGGGGAATGCCATTTTTTCCTTAATTATATCAAAGATTATGATAATCGGCCATAGGGGCTTATGCCCGAGAGCCCACGGTGTTTTTCGTCGGACCGGTTTGGGAAGGGTCTGGCGCAGGCGGAGATACACCTCGATATCCGCCGTATTGAGGGATAGGGAGGGGAGGGGAGGGGGGAGGAAGCAAAGGCGGGTGTCCTTCTTCCTCCCCAAAGTCTAAAGGTTTTTTCCGCCTAAGGCCTCGCAGAGACGGCGCACCAGGTGGTTGAAATCGCCGTTGGACATTATCAGGACCAGGTCGCCGGCGCGCCGGTGTTGGAGCAGGCCCGTAAGGAGCTGGTCGGTGTCCGGAAAATAGAAGGCTTCCTGGCCACTGGCCTTGAGGTCGGCCACGAGTTGCCGGGAAGAAAATTGTTCTTCCGGCTCCACTTTCCACAGGTCCGGAGGCTCCCGCACCAAGATGAGGTCAGCGTCTTTAAAGGCGGCGGCGTAAGGCTCCTGGAAGATTTTACGCCGGGAGGTGTTGGTGCGGGGCTCAAATGCGGCCACCAGGCGCCGCGTTGGGTAGGCCTGTCGCACCGCAGCCAGGGTTACTCCCACCGCGGTGGGGTGGTGAGCAAAGTCTTCCATGACCAAGATTCCGTCAAACTCTCCGACGACCTCCTGGCGTTTCTTGATCCCCTGAAACCCTGGCAAGACCTCTTTTAAGGCCAGGGGCTCAGCTCCCACTTCGGCGAGCACCGCCAGCGCGGCCAGGGCGTTTAAGACGTTGTGTTCTCCCACCATGGGCAGGAAAAACTTCCCCCACCGCGTTCCCTCTTTCAGGACCGTGAAGTTCATGCCGCCTTGGGCCGGGTGAATTGCCGTGGCCTGCCAGGCGACGTCGCTGTTCATACCATAATAGGAGATGGGGGCGTGGTTGCGCCCGCACACTTCCCGCACCAGGGGGGCGTCCCCCCAGGCCAGGACTCGCCCGCCGGCCGGCACCGTACCCAGGAAAGTCTCAAAGGCCTGGATGATGCGGGTCAGGTCCGGGTAGATGTCGGCGTGGTCGTATTCGATGGAGGTGAGCACCCCGGCCCGGGGGGTAAAGTGGACGAACTTGGGGCGCTTGTCGAAAAACGCGGTGTCGTATTCATCGCCTTCCATGACCACAAAGCGCCCGCGGCCGACCCGGTAATTGGCCTGGAAATTCTTGGCGATGCCTCCCACCATGAAGCCGGGGTCCAGCCCAAGGGCAAAGAGCAGCCAGGCGATGAGCGCGGTGGTGGTGGTCTTGCCGTGGGTCCCGGCCACCACGAGGGACTGCCGGTCACCCACCAGGAAGCGGTTCAAGGCCTCCGGCAAGGAGAGGTGGGGGAGGTTGTGAGCCAGCACCGCCTGGGCTTCGGGGTTCTCCCGGCGGATGACGTTGCCCACCACCACCAGGTCGGGAGCCGGCGTCAGGTTTTCGGGGCGGTAACCGTTTTGGATGGGAATCCCCAGGCCTTCAAGCAAGGTGCTCATGGGCGGGTAGACGTGTTCATCGGAGCCGGTGACGTGGTGGCCCTGCTCTTTTAAAATACCGGCCAGGGCCGCCATGCCGGTGCCGCAGATGCCGAGAAGGTGGATGTGCATTGTTGGTTTTGTTGGCATTTTAGACATATTATGACTGAAGAGGTATTTTCGCTTATGGAATACTCAAAAGTACGGCGTCCGCACAGCCGCTAAGACTGGTGGAACCCTAAAGCCCGGGACGCGGCCTCATGGAATCGGGGCCGGAAGGCCTGAATTTTGGTCTTGTCGTCCCGGCCCAGGTGCACCCGGTTCGTCAGTAAGACTACCATTTGGCCGGTCTCAAGGTCCAGCCAAAAAGAGGTGCCGGTGAAGCCCAGGTGGCCGACGCTGTTGGCAGAAAAATAACGCCCGGCGGCGCGTCGGGCCGGGTCCCCGCTGGGGGTATCGAAGCCATAGGCCCGGTCAGCGCCGGTAGGGACCGTGAGGAAGCGTTTGACCACCGCTGGAGTTAGCGGTCCGACTTCTTCGCCGCTATAGGTCTGGTAGAGGCAGGCTGCGAGATCGAAGACCTCCTGCCCGGTACCGAACAGACCGGCATGTCCCGCCACGCCGCCCGCGGCCCAGGCGTTTTCGTCGTGAACTTCGCCTGCGTCGGGGCGTCCCGGGATGAGGCCCGGCTCCGCGGCCGCAAACCTGAGAGCTGTGCTCCCCGGCTGCCGGCGCGGATTAAATCCTAACGTTAAAAGATCGAAAGGACGATAAATCTTGCAACGGCAAAACTGGTCCAGTTCCTGGCCGCTGACTTGCTCAACTACCGCCTTCAGGAGCATGAAGCCCAGATCGCTATATTGCGTGACCGTGTCCGGGGCGTGTTCCAGAGGGGTGGCCGCGGCCAGGCGTTCCAGCAGGGCAGGGCGGGCCGAAGCGGGTGCAGCCAGCACCCCCGAATAGAAAGGGCGCCAGGCGGGCAGGCCGGAGCGGTGAGTAAGGAGGCTTCCCAGAGTGAGGCGATGTTTGTCCGGCGGGAGCCAGTCATGGGGGAGGATTTTTCCCAAGGGGGTATCCAGGCTGATCATGCCCTGATCTACCAGTATCATTAATGCGAGAGTCGTGGCCAGGGGTTTGGTGAGGGAGGCCAGGTCGAAGACGGTATCCGGGGTTACGGCTGCGGCGTCGCGGTCTTTGGACAGGCGGCCCGCAGCGCCTTGCCACAAGAGTTCCCCTTGAAGCCCCACCAGGGCCACCGCGGCGGTGTAGACCTGTTGGCTGACGCCGGCTTCCAACAACTGTTGTAAGTGAGCGTAGCGGTTAGACAAAGGAAGGCCTCGGTGTAAGTCTGGGAAAGGGCCGGAGGAAACCCTTACGAAAAATTCTCCCGCCCTCTTTCAAACCCCAAATCCGCCCCCGGTAATACCGAGTTGCGTTCAAAGGGCAAATTTTGATAAGCGCAAGGTCTGGCCTACGCCTGCACAGGCGAGACGCCTGTGCCACCATTTGAATGCGCATTGGTATAAGGGGTTGGGGGAGAGGGTTTGGGAGAGTTTTTTATAGTTTTTCATAAGAGTAGTGGCCATCCGCCCTGGCCCCCTTTCCCAAAAAGTCATATCTGACCATCCCCGCAATTAATTTTTCTCCAGGGCCAGGTTAATCAGGGTGTCCAGAAGGGTCGGGAAGTCGAGGCCAGCGGCCTTGGCTCCCTGGGGAAAGAGGCTGGTGGCGGTCATGCCGGGGATGGTGTTGGTTTCCAGGACATAGATCTCGCCATCTTTGACCATCATATCAGTGCGGGAATAGCCCCGGCAGCCCAGGGCCTGATGGGCGGTGATCGCGCATTCCTGGGCCCGGCGGGTCAAATTGGCGTCAAGGCGGGCGGGGCAGATTTCCTGGCTGGCTCCGGGTTGGTACTTGGCCTCGTAATCAAAAAAAGCGTAGGTGCTGGCCGGGATGATCTCAACCAGGGGCAGGGCCTGCAACTGGGCGTTACCCAGCACCCCGCCGGTTACTTCGGTGCCTTGAATGAATTCCTCCACCAGGACCCGGCTATCCAGGGCAAAGGCCGCGGCAAGGCCAATTTCCAGGGCCGTAAGCGTCTCGGCTTTGGTAATCCCGATGCTGGAGCCTTCGTTCACCGGCTTGATCACCACCGGCAGGCCCAATTTGGTTTCGATTTCCTGGGGACTGGGGGCCTTCTCCCGGGTAAAGGCCAGGGAGGCGGGGACCTTGAGACCGGCTATTTGATAAATGGTCTTGCTCAGTTCCTTGTTCATGGCCAAGGCGGAGGCCAGGACACCGGAGCCCTGGTAGGGAATCTCCAAGAGGTCCAGGAGACCCTGCATGGAACCATCCTCCCCGCCCCGTCCGTGCATAATGATCAGGGCCGCGTCCAGCTCTTTGGCATCCTGCACCAGCCGTCCCAGGTCCGTCAAGGGATCGTAACGTCTGATGTCGTATTTAGCTTTATTGAGGGCCTGAAAAACCTGGGTGCCGCTTTTCAGCGAGACTTCCCGCTCCGAGGATTTGCCCCCGGCGATGAGGGCCAGCTGCAGTTTTCCCATGATTCCCTCCGGCAGTGATTGAGATGCAACAGGTTGGATGGCGTGAGGGCCAGGCAGGCAAAGATTTTCTCCTCCAGGGCCCGGGCCTTGGTCTCCGTGGCGTTGATGCGCGCCAAGGCATCTGGTGTGCGCCCGTAGCGCACCTTAAGATCGGCAAAACGATCTTGAAGGGTGACCACGTTGTCGTGGAGCACCCGTTTGTCGGCGTAGTTGACTAACTCGGCCTCTCGCAAGGGTCTTTCGTCAAGGATATCGCCGTAGAGATGGACGTGCTCCCGCACCACCTGGGCCACGTGGTGGTAGCCCAAATCGTCCAGGACCACCGCCCCCCATTCGGCGTGATTATTCATGGTCCCCAGGCAGGCGGTTTTGCCCAGGTCGTGAAGGAGGGCGCCGGTGATAACCAACGGCAGAAACAGGTCAAAACCGGCGTCGGCCAAGGCTTCGCCCATAACGCGGGCCACCTGCATCACCGCGAAGCTGTGCTCCCGAATATTGGGGAGCATGCTGTGTATATCCATTAACTCCAGGCATTCTTTATAAGAAGGAATGGAAATTAAATTCGGTCTCTCCATGATTTATATATGAGTTTTCAGCTATTTTTTAAAAGTGCTGTACGGGACGAAGTGATTTTGGGACTACCGGAGACAGTCAGGCCATGTTGTTTAGCTAAAACGAGAGTTTTCTCGAAGTCTGGAGCGGACACATGTCCCTTGGGTTCCGCAACCAGGCAGGGTGCATCTGGCTTCAACAACTTAGAGACCTCCATAAAGAAGTTCGAAACATCGGGAACCTCATGCACCACAGCAAAGGCCAAAGCAAAGTCGATCTGCCCATAAAAGTCGGCCAGGCCGAGTGAGGTTGGCTCGCATACCCGGGTAACTATCCGTTCCGCAAGTTGTGCCTTTTGGGCGCGATTTTGGAGAGTGTTAAGCATCTTCTCTTGCACATCCGGACAGATAACCTTTCCCTGGGGGCCGACTATTCTGGCGAGAGGGAGAGAGAAGAAGCCCATAGCCGAGCCTATGTCTATGACTGTCATGCCACTGGATACATGAGGAGCCAAGATTTTTTCGGGATTATGAATTAGTCGCCGGAATGGGTTTAATAACCAGTAACCCACCCAATGGGGACACACTCGCTTAGCCATATCTGACTTATACTCGTTGATAAGTTTTTTCTTTCCCCTCCCCCATTATGCCCCTGAAGGGGCGGCAGTGATAACGTTTGGGGTTTAGAGAGGAATAATGCTAAAGGCGGGATGCGCTTCGCTTTCCCGCCCTACGAACTAACTATTTTCCTAACCAAAACCACGGCATACGCGGCCATGCCTTCGCCCCGGCCGGCGAAACCCATGTGTTCGGTGGTGGTGGCCTTGATATTGACTTCGGCCGGTGTCAGGCCCAGGATGGGCGCCAGGTTCGCCTGCATCGCCGGGATATGTGGCGCCAAGCGGGGCCCTTGGGCCACGATGGTGGCATCCATATTAACCGGGGCAAAACCCCGGTCCCGCACCACTTTCATGATCTTCTCCAACAGGATGAGGCTGGAGATGTCTTTATAGGCCGGGTCCTTATCCGGGAAATGGGCGCCCAGATCGCCGGCTCCCACCGCGCCGAGGAGGGCATCGCCGATGGCATGGCTCAACACATCGGCGTCGGAATGGCCCAAGAGCCCCTGAGTATGAGGAATCTCTACTCCCCCCAGGATCAGGGGACGGTCCGCCACCAGGCGGTGGGCGTCATACCCCAGACCGACTCGCACTTTTTTTCCTCCGCCGCAGGGAAAAAATGGCTTCGGCCAGCAGCAGGTCGTCCGGGGTGGTAATTTTCAGGTTAAACGGCGAGCCCTGCACCACCACCACCGGCTGGTGCAGTTCTTCCAATAAGGAGGCCTCATCGGTGCCATAAAAGTTGCGGCTGTAGGCCTCAGTAAAAGCTCGCCACAAGAGGGGGACCTGGAAGGCCTGGGGTGTTTGGATCTGCCAGATGTCCTTGCGCTCCAGGGTATTGTGTACTTTGCCCTCGGCGTTTACTCTTTTTAAGGTGTCCTGGGCCGGCAGCCCCAGGACCGCGCCCCCGTGCCGCCGGGCCGCGTCGATGACCTGGCGGACCTGGTCCTGGGTCACAAAGGGGCGCACGCCGTCGTGCACCAAGACGATCTCCAGTTCGTCCTCGTTTTTCAAGGCCTTGAGGGCATGATAAACGCTGTCTTGGCGTTCTTTACCCCCGGGAACCAGGCGCAGGACCTTTTTAAAGTTAAAAGGCGCAATGACGGTATCCTGGCAGAGATTCAGGTCCTCGGGGTGGACCACTACCGTGACCTGCCGAATCTCGGGCATGGTTTCAAAGATCTTCAAGGTGTGAGCCAGGATGGGTTTTCCGGCCAGGTTGAGATAGGGCTTGGGGATGTGATGCCCCATGCGTTTTCCCACCCCCGCGGCAGCGATGATGGCGGCTATCATGACGGACGTCTCATCAATGGTCCCTGGCAGGAGACCCGACCGGCCCGGCCGGGCAGACGCTGTAAACTGACCTGGGCTACAGGCACGTTGTCTGGCTCCCGGAGAAGTTCCCGGGCCCATTCCTCCAGCCGGAAAAATTCCACCCCTTGTTGGCGGCAGCGGCCTAAGAGACGGTCAAACTCATCCAGGAAGGGACCCCCTTCAAATTCGGCATGGAGGGTGAGGACCTGGGGCAGCCCTTTTTCCAGGCGGGCCAGGACCAGGTTGGTGAAATCCTGAGGGCGGCAACCATGGAACCCTAAGAGCTCATCCAGCGTGGGTAAGGTGGTAGGAATTTCCAATACCTTCGTCACTCTATCCCCGAACGCGGGAAAGTACGGGGCAGTGCCCCGGGTGTCGCTGCCGTAAAGAAAATGCTGGGCCGCCAGGGTGGTGCGGCTGGCCAAACTGCACTGCCAGCCCGGCGCGGCGAAAGAGGAAGCAGGTCTTTTCATAAGGGCTGTATAGGTTTCTTGTGCCTGAGAAATTTCCCGGGCTACTCGCTCAAGTGCGAAATTGATGAGGTGATCGTGCCAGCGCACGTGGTCGTAACCATGCAGGCCTACCTCGTGTCCGGCTGCGGCCAAGCGCGGCAACAGGTGGGGGGCGGCGGCGCCGATTAAGGGCGCAGGCAGCAGAGTGCCGTAGCACATGGTCTTGAAGCCATACAGGGCCGGAGCCCGGGTGCGCCACATTTTTTCCAAAAAGCCTCGCTGCCTGAAGATACGGAAGAGAGCCCGGCCGGAGTTATCGGGACCCAGAGCCAGAAAGAAGCTGGCCCTGACCCCGTGATTTTCCAGCACCTCCATGAGGGCGGGCACCCCTTTACAAAAACCCTCCAGGGTATCCACGTCGACTTTTAAACCCAGGCGCCCGGCCACGTTATCCCCATATCAGCTATCACCGCCAAGCAGATTACCATCTTTGGATGCAAGCGGTCGTCAGTTATCATGATGACTTACGGCTGTCAGTCGAATTACTCTAATCCCTCGACCTTCACGGTGCGAGCTTCCTCCAAGAAGGCGTTCAAGGTGATCTTGACCGACGTGGTGAGGTCGGTCTTAGGCTCCCAGCCCAGCAGCTCCCGGGCCTTGGCGATGGAAGGCTTGCGGCTGGTGATATCTTGGTAGCCTTTGCCGTAGTAGTCTTCGTGGGGGGTTTCCACGATTTCGGAGTAGACCCCATCATTTAAGTGGTCCGGGTGTTCTTTAAAGAGGTCTCGCAGGAGATGCGCCAACTCTTTTACTGACGCTTCATTTTCGGGGTTGCCGATATTGAAGATCTGGCCGTCGGCCGCGCCCCCGATATTTTCGATGATGCGCATCAGGCAGTCGATGCCGTCTTCCACGAACGTGAAGCAGCGCTTTTGATAGCCGCCATCCACCAACTTTATCGGCTCCCGCTGCAATAAGTTGAGAATGAACTGGGTCACCACCCGGGAACTGCCTTCTTTGGCGGCGTACAGGTCGTCCAGCTTGGGTCCGATCCAATTGAAGGGGCGGATCATGGAGAACTGGAGCTTGCCACCCTGGCCGTAGGCCCAGATGACCCGGTCCAGGAGCTGCTTGGAACAGCTATAGATCCAACGCTGCTTATGAATAGGCCCCAAGACCAGGGTGGAGTCGTCTTCGGAAAACTCCGCATCCGGGGACATGCCGTAAACTTCGGAGGTGGACGGGAAGATAATGCGGGTGCCGTACTTGACACACTGGCGCACGATCCGCAGGTTTTCCTCGAAGTCCAGTTCGAAGACCCGCAAGGGTTGCTTGACGTAGGTCATGGGGGTGGCAATGGCCACCAGGGGCAGGACCAGGTCGCACTTCTTGATGTGGTATTCGATCCACTCCTTGTTGATGGCGATGTCGCCTTCCAGGAAATGGAACCGGGGGTGGTCCAGGGACTCGTCCAGTTTATTGGAGTAGAGGTCCATGCCATAAACTTCCCAATCCCGGGTGGTGAGGATGCGTCGGGTGAGGGCATTGCCGATAAAGCCGTTGACGCCTAAAATCAAGATTTTCATGTGATAACCGCTATAGTTTTCTCGTTCCCAAGCTCGGCTGGGGAACGGAGATGGAGTCAAGCTCAGCTTGACCCTCGAAGCAGAGCTTCGAGGTAATTGGGTTCCCAAGTGCAACTTGGGAACCAGTAAAAGCTTAAAAACCTTTTTCCTCTTTTAACCCAATTTTTCCCCCACCAGGTGCTCCCAGGAGGCCAGCACCGGCCCCAAGAATTCCGGTTCGTCCTCCCACTGGGCCTGGGTGATGAGGAAATGCCCTGCTCCCGTAGCTACCAGCAAGCCTTCTCCCGGCACCGCAGCTGTCACCTGGCCAGGCTCGGCCGGTTCCGTAACCGGGGCCGCCATGACTTGACCGGCCCAGATATAGAGCTTCCGGCCCTGAAAACCGGTGAAGGCTCCGGGATAGGGGTGGGTAACAGCCCGCACCAGATTATAGATTTGCAGGGCCGCATGCCGCCAGTCAATGAGGCCGTCCGCGGGGGTGCGGCCGCCGTAATAAGAGGCCTGGCTGTGGTTCTGGGTCAGTCGGGGGGCGGTGCCGGCCCGCAGCGGTGGATAAACTTCCCGCATCAGTTCCTGGGCCGCAGCCGTCATTTTGGCGAACAGGGTCAAGGCCGTATCTTCGAAAGTGATGGGGACATGCTTGAAACCCACGATGTCGCCTTGGTCCGCTTTGGCCTCCATGTAATGGAGCGTCACCCCGGTTTCGCGCTCGCCGTGGATCAGGACCCAGTTCACCGGGCAGCGCCCCCGATAGTGGGGCAATAGGCTGCCGTGAAGGTTCAAGGCCCCCAGGCGAGGCAGGTCCAGCAGGGGTTGTTTCAGCATGTGGCGATAATAGCACGAAAAGAGAAAATCCGGTTGCAAAGCCTGCATGGCGGCCGCGAAAGCCGGATCATTGGGGTTGGCGGGCTGATATACCGGCAAGTAATTTTCAAAGGCGAGCCTGGCAACCGAGGCAAACCAGATATTCTCCCGGGGGTCGTCGGCATGGGTGACCACGGCAACGATCTCATCGCCGAGTTCCCGGCACAGATCGATCAAGGCCTGGAGGCAGACATAGCCGATATTATGGTAACCCATGAAAATTATGCGCATATGGCTTTCAAGGACCTTCACCGCAAATTTGGTTTGATGCCGGGTGCCAGGGATAGCTACGTTATACTCATTGCCAAAAGTCCTTTCCTCCCCCCCTCACCCTAACCCTCTCCCCCCCGTTGGGGGGAGAGGGGATAAGAGGAAAAAATTTTTGAGCTTTTTGCAAAATTACCGGACATTACACAGTCGCAGGTTTTAGCCTCTATGAGCACAGGCTGGAAAGCCTGTGCTACCGGCCCCGGGTTTTTTCGCTCCTCATTATACCGGATTTTGCTACCGGTGAAAGGAAAGAGTTTTCAGACATCCGGTCCTAAGGCTTTCCGGATGATGAAGCGGGGGCGCTGGCGGACCTCCCGGTAAATGCGGCCGACGTATTCGCCGATGAGGGCCAGGCCCAGGGTGTTCAGGCCCACAAAGACAAAGAGGATGGCGAAGAGGGTGAAGACCCCGCCCACCTCCGGCCCCACGAGAATCCGCCGGATGAACAGAAAGGCTCCGAAGAGCAGCCCCAGGAGGGCGATGGCCACCCCCATGAATCCGACTAAATGAATGGGCAAATTGGAAAAGCCGGTCATCAGGTCGAAGTTGAGGCGCAACAGTTTGATAAGGCTGTATTTGGACTGGCCCCGCTCCCGTTCGGCGTGGCCTACGGGAATTTCCGCCACCCGGTGGGAAAACAGATTGGCCAGGGCCGGGATGAAACTGGAAGACTCCTGGCACTGATTGATGCTGTCAATCACCTCCCGGCGATAGGCCCGGAGCATGCAGCCATAATCCCGGAGCTTGACTCCGGTGACCCGGGACATGAGGTAGTTCACCAACTGGGAGGGGAGTTTCCGGAAGAGGGAATCCCGGCGGTTCTCCCGCCAGCCCCCGACGGTGTCGTAGCCTTCTGCCAGTTTGGCCACTAAACGGGGGATTTCTTCCGGGGGATTTTGCAGGTCGGCGTCCAGGGTGACCATCACCTGGCCCCGGGCCGCCTGAAACCCGGCAAAAATGGCTTGGTGTTGCCCAAAATTGCGCTGAAACTGCAAGGCGCGGATGTATTGGGGGTACTGGGCGTTGAGGTCGGTCAAGAGCTCCCAGGAGCGGTCGGTGGAGCCGTCGTCCACGAAGATGATCTCAAAGGCGCTGCCCATTCCGGTAAGGGTGCGGATGAGCCTTTGCCCCAGTTCCCGGAGGTTCTCCTCTTCGTTGTATACGGGGATAACTACGGAGATATCGGGGGCAGGTGAAGGCTCGCTCAAGGGAATAACTTGGTTGGACATGGCATCTACCTACCCCCCCTCACCCTAACCCTCTCCCCCCGCTTGGGGGGAGAGGGGATAAGAGGAGGAAATTTTTGGAAAAAGCCTTAATAAAAAAGTCCACCGGCGGATAAACCGGTGGCCCCAAAGAAACCGCGAAGCAGGCCATAAGCCGAGTTCTGTTCCGGGTTGCCCCGGTGATGATCATTCCTCTATGACCCAGGTTACCCGGGGTCTAAAGCAACCTACCCGGGAGCTTTGGGCGGGCCACCCTCAAACGCTCCCCTATTTGGTCTTGCTCCGGGTGGGGTTTTCCAAGCCGGCAATGTCGCCACTGCCGCTGGTGAGCTCTTACCTCACCTTTTCACCCTTACCGTGGACGTACCACGGCGGTCTGGTCTCTGTGGCACTTTCCCTAGGGTTACCCCCGCTGGGCGTTACCCAGCACCCTGCCCTGTGGAGCTCGGACTTTCCTCCGGCTGCTTAACGCGGCCGGCGATCATCTGGCCTGCTTCGCGGCCCTGTGAGGTTCGGAAAATTTTAAAGTCCCCCTTTACCAAAGAGGGGTTATTGGTGATTCATAACTGGCTAAAATCACCCCTAAATCCCCCTTTTTCAAAGGATGACTTTGAGCGTCGTGTGCAGCTTTAAAACGTTTTCGAATGAGAACTAACTATACTCATTGCTAAAAGTTTTTTCTTATTCCCCCCCTCACCTTAACCCTCTCCCCCCCGCTGGGGGGAGAGGGGAAAAGAGGAAAGAACTTTTGGCAATCTATGTATATTTTACCGCGGCCGGGTCTTTTGGTCAATGGCGCGGTTGGCCAGTTGGTCTGCCAGGGAATTCATTTCCCGGGGTACATGAGAGATGTCAAAGGTCTCAAATTCTTTGCGGGTCCGCTGGGCCGCTTCATATAAAGGCAGGAGGTGCGCAGCTTTTACCCGGTATTGCCCCTTGAGCTGGCGCACGAGAAGCTCGGAATCGGCAAATACCTGGATTTTCTTGACGCCCAGGTTTCGGGCCATTTTCAATCCCAGAATTAAAGCCTGATATTCCGCCACGTTGTTGGTGGTCTGGCCCAGGTATTCGCCGTATTGGCCCTTGATATCGCCTAAAGCGTCGATCAGGACCGCTCCGGCTCCGGCCTGCCCGGGATTGCCCCGGGAGGCGCCGTCGCAGTATAGGCTCCACACGCCTTCTTCAAGGTCGCGGAAGTGGCCGGCCACTTCTGAAAAGAGCTCCTGCAACTGCTCCGGGGAAAGCTGAAATTGCTCCCGCACCTCAGTAAGGTCACGTCCTGCGGCCAGAGCTTGAAAGATGGCAGCCGGCGTGCTCATTAAGCACTCATCCGGCTTCTTGGGCTTCCTCAACTTCTTCGAGCCAATAGAGGATCCGCTGGCAGTGCGGGCACTGCAGGATATCTACCCCCTTTTGCAGGTCGATGAATTGTTGAGGCAGGATGTTCATATGGCAGCCCAGGCAGACGCCTTCTTGAACCGGGGTGATGGCGCTGCCGTTGCGGCGTTGGCGGATGAATTCATAGCGTTTCATGAGGGCTGCGGGCACGCCCTTACGCAGCTTTTTGCGCTTTTCCTCCAGTTCGGTCAACTCTTGCTGCAAGGTTTTCACCAGGGCCGCGACTTTTTGCCGCTGTTCGGCCAGAGTCGCCTCCTGTTCCTCAATCTGCTGGCTGAGTTCGGCGATGAAGCCTTTCTGGGTCTCCATGAGGTCCAGGAGTTCCAGGATGCGGGTCTCCCGTTGGTCCCGCTGGTCTTCTTTAAAGGCGATCTCTTTGAGCATCGCCTTGTATTCAATGTTGCTTTTGATCTCCATCAGGCGCTGGCGGCTGGTTTTGATACCCTCCTCCATTTCCGCCATTTCCAATTCCGTGTCCCGGTGCTGGGCCTTGAGGTCCGCCAATTCCTGGAGCCGAGCGGCGTGGATCGCTTTCACCCCTTCTAAGGCTGCTTCGCCGGCCTTGAGCTCCTCGGGAAGACTCTCCAGCCCCTGGGTGACTTCCATAATCACCTTGTCAATTTCCTGAACATCGATGAGTTTAATTAACTCCGGTAGCAAGATTCAACCTCCGCTTGTGGCAGGATATTTGGGATTATTCCGGTTCGGGCGAGGCGCCGGGCGCTCTCGCCACCGGAATGCGCGGTTCAGTTATGGTTATAGACCGTAGGGTCTCCTCACACAGAGTAACATGGGGGAGGCTGATTAGCCGCCACCATGACTTCAAGCCCAAGATCGGCCTGCCTAAACATCTCCTGGAGCTGTCCGGCCCAGGGTTCCATAAACACCACTTCGCTGGCAAAATGGCCCACTGCCGCGACGGCAAAGCCTTCCTGCAATCCTGGCGGGACCTGATGGTGGCGAACTTCCCCGGTTAGATAGAGCTGGGCGCCCCGGGTCAAGGCGTTCGGCAAAAGCTCACCGCCGCTCCCGCTGCACAATGCCAGCCGCTGCACCAGCTTTGGGGGTTGCCCCCAGACCTGCACGCTTTCCACCCCGAATATGGTTTTCACCAGGCTTATGACTTGGGAAAAAGGCCGCGGTGCGGGCCAGGAACCGATGCGCCCCAAACCTAAAGGCGTGCCGGGATGCCGTACCGGATAGAGGTCGTAAGCCACTTCCTCATAGGGGTGGGTCGCTTTCAGGCGAGACAGAGCCGCGGGGAGCAGGGACTCCGGAGCCAGGATTTCCAGACGGGTCTCTTTAGCCTCGGACAGCACCCCCACCTCGCCCTGAAAGGGGTGAGCGCCTGGCAGGGGAGTATATGAGCCCTGTCCCGGGGAGGCAAAAGAACAGTGGGAATAATTGCCGATAACTCCGAGGCCGGCGTCCCCCAGGGCCTGGCGCACCGGGGCATCAAAGCCCGCGGGGACGAACACCACCAGCTTGTACCAAGGGTCCCGGGTCGTGGGAGTCAGAACCTCCACTCCGGTCAATTCGAGTTTCTGGGCGAGATAGTCGTTGAGGCCGCCGGGGGCAATATCCAGGTTGGTGTGGCACGATACCATGGCCAAGCCGGCCCGGACCAAATCCGTGAGCAAGCGGCCGCCGGGGCGATCTTCCCGCACGTCTTTTAAGGGTTGGTACAGGAGGGGGTGGTGAGTCAGGAGGAGTTGGGCGCCTCTTTGCGCGGCTTCAGCGACAATGGCCGGGGTTACTTCCAGGGCCACCAGGAGGCTTTTAACCTGCTTTCCGGGGTGTCCCACTTCGAGGCCGGTTTTATCGCCGCTCATGGCCCAGGCCGATGGATAGCGACTTTCCAGCAGGTTAAGAATGTCTTGCAGCGTCGCGCTCATAGAACATAAAAAAGGGGTGCGCAGAGTGCACCCCCGGGGTTTAACCCCTGTGAAATCGAGGCGTAATATCGTACACGCAATATCCCGTTACCCCCGGATGCGTGGTGGGCCCACCCGGATTTGAACCAGGGACCGTCCGGTTATGAGCCGGTTGCTCTAACCGCTGAGCTATGGGCCCGTGCATGGCAGTCAAAGGGGGGCATCCCTATGAGTCGGTCACGTGCCCTTGTTTGCCCCCCGTAACGTTATTATAACTCTCCTCCCCGAATGTTCAATAGGTGAACTCAGACGATGGCAAAATCACGTCTCCATAAAACTTTTTAGCCGGGTGCTGCGGGAAGGATGCCGCAGCTTCCGCAGGGCCTTGGCTTCGATCTGGCGGATGCGCTCCCGGGTGACCTCGAAGTCCCGGCCCACTTCTTCGAGCGTGTGATCGGTTTTTTCGCCGATGCCGAAGCGCTTGCGCAGCACCTTCTCTTCCCGGGGAGTGAGGGTGGATAACATCTTGCGGGTCTGGTCCGCCAGGTTGAGGTTGGCCACCGCTTCGATGGGGGTGGAGATTTTCTTATCTTCGATGAAATCACCCAGGTGGCTGTCTTCTTCGTCACCGATGGGGGTTTCCAGGGAAAGAGGTTCCTTGGCGATCTTCAAGACCTTGCGGACCTTTTCCAGGGGAAACTCCATCTTTTCGGCAATCTCTTCCGGGGTGGGCTCCCGGCCGATCTCCTGGACCAGGTACCGGGAGGTGCGGATCAGCTTGTTGATGGTTTCGATCATGTGGACCGGGATGCGGATGGTGCGGGCCTGATCGGCGATGGCCCGGGTGATGGCCTGCCTTATCCACCAGGTGGCGTAGGTGCTGAACTTGTAGCCCCGCTCGTACTCAAATTTTTCCACGGCCTTCATCAGGCCGATATTGCCTTCCTGGATCAGGTCCAGGAACTGCAGCCCCCGGTTGGTGTACTTCTTGGCGATACTGACCACGAGGCGCAGGTTGGCCTCCACCAGTTCCCGTTTGGCCTTTTGGGCCTGGTACTCCCCCTTCTCGGCTTTGACCATAATGGCCAACAGCCGGCCCGCGGGCAGCCCTACCTCGGTTTCTATCCTTCTCAAGCGCCGCCGGGACTGGCTCCAGACTTCCTCCAACTCGGCCAGTCCCTCGGGAATCAGGACCGCAGGTAATGGCTGTCCCGGGGTCTGGCTTTTCAGTTCCCGGCGCAACTGGCGATATTTGGTGGCCGACAGGCCGGCGGCCCCCAAATGTTTCTCCAGCTGGCGCTGACAATCCCGAATGACGTATCCGAAATTGCGCAGCCGCTCGAGAATCCTTTCCAGGTAGTGGCGCTCCAAACGCAGGCTTTTGAAGGTCTCCACCAGGCGCTGCCGTTGGGAGACAATCTTTTGCTCCAGTTGGGAACGGGCTTCATCTCTGGGAGGCAGCGCCGCAATTTCTATTCCCATCTGCCGGATTTTTTCTTCCTGGGAACGAACTTTTTGGATCAATTTTAAAATCCTGGACTTTTGGGTGGTAACATCCAGGGAGGGATCATCTTCACCAAAATCATCGAGAGTATTCTGAGGTGACAGCTTTTCCTCTTCCAGGCGATTCACCAGCCTCATAATCTCTTTCAGGGTAAGGGGCACCTCCAGCAGGGAGTGGAGCACTTCTCTTTCACCTTCTTCAATACGTTTGGCGATGGCCACCTCGCCTTCCCGGGTGAGTAAGGAGACGGTCCCCATTTCCTTGAGGTAGAGGCGCACCGGATCATCAAATTTGGCGGCGGCCTCCGGTTCCAGGCTTAAATCGCCCTCGCCTTCCCGCATGTCCATCTGCGAGGTGATGGCCATGCTGGAAGCCTCAGGAGGAGGGATCTCCAGGTCATCAAAGATCATGATGTCCTTCATCTGCTCATTTAAAAGGCTCTCGGGAGATAGGGAGTCATTCAGGTCATCCACGGTGATCAAGTTGTCATCATCCCCCATAGGCATGATATCCTGAAAGCCGTCCATTCCCATTCCCTTATTCATCCATTCTCTCCTTTTTGTGTGGACCTGCTTTTGAGGTGTTCTATCTGTCGATGAAGCTCCTGTTGCCTGGCTAATAAGGCCGAGAGATCATCGCCCTCTAAGTTCGCGGCGGTCTTCAGTTCCTCCTTGAGCTGGGTCCGGGCTTTTTTCAGCCGCCGGATGTGGAGATCTTGGCGCCAGTCGGCTACCAGAAAATCTCCCGCCGGTCCGCCTGATTCGTCCTCTTCTAAGGTTAGGGCACAGATGTGCTGGCGTTGGATTTCTCCCGGCGCCTGCTGCACCAGGAGGCCGTGATCTAATCTGCCGTGTTCCCGATAACTCGTGATGATCAGTTCCATGAGCACTTTGAGTTCTGGATTTTCGAACTCCAGGCACCACTCAACCAGTTCTTCCACGCCCACGGCTTCCGAGTGGCCCAGAACCCAGCGAATCAAGCCTTTTTCCAGGCTGACTGCGAGGTGGCACCTGGGGTCCAGCCGGGCCGACGAGATGGGGGCCACGGAGGTGAGGCTTCTCTTCAATACGGCTTCGTCCACCCCCAGGCGCTGGCTGGTTTCCTTGAGCCAGAGGTCCCGTTCCAAGGGCTCGGCTATGGCCTGGACGTAAGGGCGCAGTTCCTCCAGGACCCGCACCCGGCCTTGGATATCGGCGCCGTGGGTTTTGATGAGGTCTTCTAAAACATAGGTGAACCACGGTTGAGCCGACTCCCAGGCCTTGCGGAACAGTTCGACTCCATGAGTCCGGGCGTAGTCGTCCGGGTCCAGGCCGCCGGGTAGGGGCAAGGCCCGCACCGCCAGGTTCTCCTGGGCAAACAGCGGCAAGGCTCGCATCATGGCCTTGGCCCCCGCGGCGTCACCGTCATAGACCAGGACCACTTTGTCCGCCAGGGATTTTAGCAGGCGCACCTGCTCCCGGGTTAAGGCGGTGCCCAGGGTGGCCAGGACGTTACTGATGCCCTTAACTTGAAGCGCAATCAGGTCCAGGTAGCCTTCCACCACCAGGGCCACGCCGGTGTGGCGCAGGGCTTCCGCGGCCTGGGGCAGGCCGTAGAGGGTGCGGCCTTTGGAGTAGAGCAGGGACTCCGGCGAGTTGAGGTACTTGGGTTCGCCGTCGCCGATGGTCCGGCCGCCGAAGGCGATGACCCGGCTCTGCCGGTCGAAGATGGGGAAGATGATGCGGTTGCGGAAACGGTCATAATAGCCGCCCCGGTCGCGGGCCGCCAACAGCCCTACTTCCTGGCCCACCTCCAAAGAGATGCCCCGGCCCTGGAAGTGGCGTCGCAGGGAGTCCCAGGACTCGGGAGCGTAACCCAACTGAAAGGCCCGGACGACCTCAGACGTGAGGCCGCGTTTTTTCAGGTAGGCGCGGCCGGGCTGGCCTTCGGAACTGGCGAGCGTGGCGGCATAGAAGGCCGCGGCCGCAGTGTTGGCTTCATACGCGGTGGTGCGCTTTTTGGCCTGTTTGGCGCCCTCCGGCCCCAACTCCTTGAGCGAAATGGGGATGCCGTAGCGCCGGGCCAACTCCTGGGCCGCCTCGGGGAAGCTCAGGCGGTGATACTGCATAATAAAGGAAATAACGTTGCCGCCGGCGCCGCAACCGAAACAGTAGAAGATGCCCTTGTCCGGCGCCACAGTGAAGGACGGCTTGGTCTCGGAATGGAAAGGGCAGAGCCCCAGGAGGTTTCTGCCCTTTTGATCCAGCTTGACATACTGGCCCACTACCTCTTCGATGGAGGCGGCGTCTTTGATCTCCAGGAGCTTGTCTTCGGGGATAAAAGCCATTTAAGGACCAGTTTTCTGTTTTCTGTTTTCTGTTTTCGGTGTTGGCTTCATGTTTCTTTAGCGGTAGGGCGGGCGTCCCCGCCCGCCGCCTTCATTCCCCCTCCCCTTGGTGGGAGGGGGGTAGGGGAGGGGGTAACCGCCTTGCCACCCCCACCCTAACCCTCCCCCATCATGGGGGAGGGAATTTTATCGGTGGCACAGGCTTTCCAGCCTGTGCTATTGGCGGGCGGGACGCCCGCCCTACCGATTGTTCCCCTCGTTCCCAAGTTGTACTTGGGAACGCCATGGTTTTTGCCAAGCTCTGCTCGGCCGGTGCGTAGGACGCACCCTATATTAGTTTCCCTTTTTCCTCTAATCATGCAACTCCACCACCGTCACCCCGGGGTTGGCGTCCGGCTTGATGTCTTTGACCAAAGTGTGGTGCTTCAGGTGGTCCCACAGGGCCCGTTTGAGGCGGCCGGTGCCGACGCCGTGGATGATGTCCACCTTTTCGGTGCCGTGCAGCACCGCCTGGTCGATGAGCCGGTCCACCAGGGGCAGGGCTTCATCCACCCGGAGACCCACCAGATTGAGGCTGGGCATCCAGGCCGGGGGCCGATGGTAGCCCGAGGCGGTGCCGTGGCTTATGGCTTTGGCGGCCGCGCCTCCAACCAGGGTCACTTCTTCCGGGCTGACCCGGAGCTTGACGCTCCGCGCCTGGACCTCCAGGCGGCCATCCCGGGGGTCGACGGACAAAACATTTCCGGTCAGGTTCAAGGCCGGCAAAAAGACCTGCTGGCCGGGCAGGAACCGGGGAACCGCGGCCGGGGCCGGGGCTGGACCGGGCGAGAGGTCGGCCAAAAGCTGGGCCTGGCGCTGGGAAAACTCCTGGCGCAACTTGCCCCAGGGTTCATGACCGGCTTTGAGCCTGCGGACGATGGCCTTAAATTCGCTCTCGGCCGCCTTGATACGGGCCAGGGCCGCCTGCTTGGTTTCATGAGCTAAACGGGTGCGCTCGGCGGCAAGCTCGGTCTGGGCATCTTCTAAGCCGTGCATTTTCCGGGCCAATTCCGCTTCCCGCTGGGCCAGTTCATGCTGCTCATGGGCCAGATGCTGTTGGGCCGCCTCAACCTGGGCGAGCAATCGATAGGCCCGCAGTTCGTCTTGGTTGAGATAGCCTTCGGCCATCTCCAGAATTTCCGGAGATAAGCCCATCTCCCGGGCGAGCTTTAAGGCGTTGGACGCCCCCACCACCCCATAGGCCAGGCGGTAGGTGGGCCGCCGGGTCGCTTCGTTGAACACCACCGCCACATTTTCGAATCCATCGGTCTTTTGGGCAAAACTCTTTAAGATGGGTAAATGAGTCGTGGCCGCGCCGTAGGCTCCCCGCTGATAAAAGGCATGGAGCATGGCCAGGGCCAGGGCGCCGCCTTCGGTGGGGTCGGTGGCCGTACCGAGTTCGTCCAGGAGAATGAGGGCCCGCTCCGGCAGGTCAGTCAGCATGGTCAAGGCCCGCTTCAGGTGGGCCGAAAAGGTGCTCAAGTGCTGGGATAGGTCCTGGGGGTCGCCGATATCGGCGAAGACCGCATTAAAGGGGCAGAACTCGCTGCCCTCGGCCACCGGGATGGGGATGCCGCTTTGGACCATGAGGGTTAAAAGGCCCAGGGTTTTTAAGGCTACGGTCTTGCCGCCGGCGTTGGCGCCGGAGATGATGACGAACCGGCGCTCCGGGGTCAACTGCAGGTCAATGGGAATCACGTCCTGGGTTTCCAGATTTTCCCGTTTATTCCGCACCAGGAGGGGGTGCCGGGCCTGGCGGAAATCCACCCCGGGTTGCGTCCGCCAGATGGGTTCGCGGGCCCGAAACTCCTCGGCAAACCTGGCCTTGGCCTGGATGGCGTCCAGTTCGGCCAAAATGGACAGGGTCAGGCGAATGTCATCCAGATGATTCCGCACCAGGTCGGTGAGCCGCCGCAGCACCGCCTCTTCCTCGCGCTTTTCCCGGTTGTGCAGGAGGTTCAGGGCATTGTTGTGCTCGACGATGGCCAGGGGCTCGAGAAACAGAGTGGCCTTGGTCTGGGACTGGTCGTGGATGATGCCGGGGATGGCGCCTCTGTGGTCGGCCTTGATGGGAATGACATAGCGGCCATGGCGCTGTGAGATAAGCGGGTTCTGGATGGCATCCTGGTATGCCGGTTGAAAAAAGGTCTGTTTGATCTGGCGGTTGACCGCCTCCCGGGTGTCGGAAAGCTCCCGGCGCACCTGGGCCAGACCGGGGCTCGCCTGATCCAAAATAAAATTATGGGGGCTGATGCACGATTGAATGGCTTCGGAAAGCGGTGGCAGATCCTTGAGACTATCGGCCAGGGCGGCCAGGTTCGGGGTCAAATCGCTCCCCAGGGCAACGTAATGCTTGAGTTGCCGGGCCAGGCGCAGGACCTGCACGATGTGGTTAAAGGCTTCGGCGGGCAAGAGACTGCCCCGGACGGTGGCCTTGCTCAGCCAGGTGGTAAGCTGCGGAAAATCGGTAAAAGGGATAGGGCCTTCGCGGTACTGGAGTTCCCGCAATTCGTGGATTTGCTTAAACGGCGCCTGGATGTGGGCCAGATCGGTGTGGGGCGTAAGCGCCCCTAGAAAGTCCCGTCCCGGTTCAGAGACGGCATAAGTCTGAACCACCCGGAGAAGCGCGGGAAACTCCAGGGCGGTCAAAGTTGGCTCTGACATGACACTCCAGGTTTCCGGTTGGGTTTTCTATAAGTCGCCAAGAGTTTTTTCTAGCCCCTTCACCCTAATCCCCCCAGCGGGGGAAGGATACGGGGAAGAAACTTTGGCGAAGGCGAAGGGTCTATGAACCCAGACGCTGCCGTACGATCTCTTGAATCACCTTGCCATCCGCCCGTCCGGTGAGACGGCCCATGGCGCCTTTCATAACTTTGCCAAAATCCTTGGGGCCGCCGGCTCCCAATTCGGCAATGACGCCGGCAACTTCGGCTTCCACTTCGGCCTGGCTCAGTTGCGGCGGCAAAAAAGAAAGGAGGACACTGAGTTCCTCCTCTTCTTTTTTGGCAAGCTCGGGACGACCGGCTTTCGAGTACTCGGCCATGGCCTCCCGACGCTGTTTCACCTGCGTGTTAATGATTGCTTGGAGTTCTGGTTCGGTGAGTTGGCGTCTAGCGTCCAACTCGCGGTAGTGAATAGCACTCTTCAACAGCCGCAAGGTGGACGCAGTCACCGGTTGTTGGTTTTTGATGGCCTCTTTGAAAGCCTGATCCAGCCGCTGATATAGAGAGATCATGAACCCTCAATTTTTCGCAGCTTCTTCAAAGCCCGTTTCTTGGCCGCCAAAATTTTCTTTTTTCGCTTGATACTGGGCTTTTCGTAATGCTCCCGTTTGCGAATCTCAGAGAGAATCCCGGCCTTTTCGCATTGCTTCTTAAATCGCTTTAAGGCGACCTCGAAAGGTTCGTTGGGTTTTACCCTGACGCCGGGCATCCATTTCGCCTCCTCCCATTGTCAGATGCACTTATCGTCCTGTCCTCCAGGTGGTTCAGTTACGTTTACGCAGAAGATTGGCAGGTTGATATAGTGATCGTCTAAAAACATTTATTCTTTATCATCTGTGCAGAAACTGTCAAGGGGTTTTGTGACAAAACTGCAGATTACTCTGTAAGTTTCCAACGCCCAGAAAAAAAATTTTGTCTATAATTTTCTGCAGTAGCGTATCATAGGGGCAGTGGGAAATGCATCAGCGAAGGAGAGGTATGCTGCGCTTAAACATGAGATGGCTGGGGGTGCTGACCGTCTGGATGGTGCTGGCGGCCGGCTGCGTCACCGTCAAGGTGAGCCTGTTTGAAGAGCCGGCCCCATTGAAGGAGAAAACCATCTCGGGCTATGGCGGGGACAAGATCCTGCTCATGGACGTCTCAGGCGTCGTCCTGGAAGGACCCCACCGCATTTTAGGGTTGACCAGCGGGGTGACTTCGCCCAGCCGGGTCAAGGAAGAGCTGGAAAAGGCCGCTAAAGATGACCGAGTCAAGGCGGTGGTCCTGAAGATCAATTCCCCGGGGGGCACCGTGAGCGCCGCGGATGTCATTCTCCATGAGCTCAAGGCTTTCAAGGCCAAAAGAGGGGTGCCCGTGGTGGTTTGTCTCCAGGGTCTGGCAGCCTCCGGGGGGTACTACGTGGCCCAGGCGGGGGATACCATCATTGCTTATCCAACCTGTATCACCGGTTCCATCGGGGTCATAGCCATGAAGTTCAATCTTCAGGAGTTAATGAACAAGGTTGGCGTAGGCGAAGATGTGGTCAAGAGCGGCAAATGGAAAGATTTCTGGTCGCCGTTTAGGTCCGCCACTCCGCAGGAGAAGGAGATGATGCAGCATATCATCGATGATTTCTACCGGGAATTCGTGAACGTGGTGGCCCAGGGCCGGAAGCTGAGTCTCAAGCAAGCCCTGGCGGTGGCTGATGGCCGGATTTTTACGGCCTCAGAGGCCCGGGATCTGGGATTGGTGGATCAGTTGGGTTACCTGGATGACGCCATCGAGTTGGCCCGGGCCAAAGCGGGTCTGGAAACCGGCGCGAAAGTTATCATATATCACCGCCCGGGGAGTTATAAGCCGACGATCTACTCCTTATTGCCTGATCTGGATATGGTGGGGCCTCAGTTCTTATACCTGTGGTGGGGTGGGGGTACCTGAGTTTAGGGAGAGTTGCATGAAATTAATTTCTTAAGGTCTGCGCTCCGCGGCCGATAAGGATAATAAGAGGGGAGGGCGGGTGCAAGGGAAGGGGATGTCAGGAGAGACCCCGAAGGCTGATGTGACCTGGCCTTACTTTCCTTGGTAAAGAAATTAGATTATATTTTAAGTTGTTCTTCCCCAATGGGGAAGGCGGGCATGCGATGAAAAACTTTGAGGTTAGCGAAGTTAGCCTGTCTATAAGGCGGTGCTGTGCTAAAAAGTTGAAGATATGAACGGACTTCATGGTTGATGCGCCCATAATACAATGACCAAACGGAAAAAAAAGCAGCCCGGCAGCAAGGCGCCGCCGGCTACCCATAACGGGACGGGCAAGGGTCCGTCGCACGGCCAGGTTGCTAAAAATGCCGTTCTGACAGGGAATGCCAAGTTTATGGAGCTGGTTCACCAAGTTATTTCTGAAGCCCCGGAGATCAGGCCAGAGAAAGTTGGTCCGCTGCAGGAGGCTATTGACCAAGGCACCTACGGCATCGATGTCCGGAAACTCGCCAATATTCTTATTACCAAAATGTTCCTGGACCATTGATCTCTTAAGATTCAGACCACAGTGTCTTTCTTTCCGCTCGCGCCCGCGGCCATCTCTTCTGCCGGGATGGCACGCCAGCAAGAATTCTCCTCACTTCATGGCGCGGCTAACTTTGAGTAAGCCTAAGTACGCGTTGGAGCAGCATGGCTGCGGCCTCTTCCACTTCCGCCAGGGTCGTTGGGAGGCCGACGCTGAAACGCACTGCCCCTAAAGCGACTGAGGCCGGCAGGCCCATGGCCGCCAGTACCGGGGAGATGGCAACTTGTCCGGCGTGGCAGGCTGAGCCCAGGGAGGCGGCTACCTGAGGCAGACCTCCCATGAGGTCGCAACCGGCCAGCCGCGGAAAAGAAACGTTGAGGGTGTTGGGGAGGCGTTCCACCTCCGGACCGTTGAGGATGAGGCCGGGGACGCCATTGCGCAGCAGCTCGTGGAGCCGGTCCCGCAGGCCGCGCAAGTGAGCCGGGGCGACAGGTAGACGCTCCCGGGCCAGGCGGCAGGCTTCCCCCAGAGCCACGATATATGGCACATTTTCGGTGCCGGCGCGGCGGCCCCCTTCCTGGGAAGCCCCATGGAGCAGGGGGGTAAAGCCGACTCCGGGCCGCACGTATAAGGCCCCGATGCCTTTGGGGGCATAAAACTTATGACCCGCCACCGTGAGGAAATCCACCCGCAAGACGTCCACGTCCACGGGAACCTTGCATATGCTCTGGGCCGCGTCGGTGTGGAAGAGAACCCCTGCCTCCCGGGCCAAGGCGCCGATCTCCCGGATGGGCTGGATGGTTCCGGTCTCGTTGTTGGCATGCATCACGCTGATCAGGATGGTATCGGGCCTCAAAGCTCGGCGCACCTCGCCGGGGTCCACCAGGCCGGTACCGTCTACGGGCAGGATAGTCACGTCAAACCCCTGGGACTTTAAAAACCGGCAAGGGGCCAGCACCGCCGGGTGCTCCGTGGCCGCAGTGATGATATGGCCGCGGCCGTGACTATGCGCCACGCCCTTAAGCACCGTATTGTTGGCTTCGGTGGCGCCGCTGGTGAAGACGATAGCATCGGGGGCGCACCCCAGCAGCGCGGCCACTTCCTCGCGGGCGCGGCGCACGGCCTCCCGGGTTCTGAGGCCCAAGGGATAGTCACAACTGGGATTGCCGAATTCCGCGGTCAGAAAGGGCTCCATGGCCCGGAAGACCTCCGGAGCCACGGGGGTGGTGGCATTGTAATCCAGGTAGATCATGGCGATTTAAGACCTAAAAATGAGGTATAAGATTTTGCGAAAAAAGTCTCCATTGAGCCTTTTGCAAATCGCCGGACATTATGTAATCGCGGGATTTAGCCTGAGTCAACACCGCTTTCAAGTCTGTGCTACCGGAGAAAATCATAAGGCTTCGACCCACCGGCAATTTTTGCAAGAGGCTCCATTGAAATCACGAGATCGCCAGAACCTGCTTGAGAGCCTTGCTGATACTCTCTAAATCTTCTTTGGACATTTCCTCAATCCAGGCGGACAGGCGGGTTTTATCTATCGCCCTGATCTGATCGCACACCGCCCGCACCTCTTGGCCCATGCATCGGACTCTTACAGTAATGGGCGGCTTCGCCTCTCCGGCGCTGCTTAGGGGCATAACCAGGACCGTTCTCCGGGCTTGGTTGAGTGGGGACGCACCCACCAGAACGCAGGGGCGACCTTTCTTGATCTCCGCTCCCTGAGTGGGGTCCAGATTTACCCAATAAATGTTACCACGTTTCAGTTTCGATTCCATCACCAACGGTCACGTCCCAGTCAGCCACCTCGGCCTGGAGTTGCTCATCCTGTTCCACAGCCAGGGCGCATTCATAGAGTTCCCGTTCCCGCCGACGGACCTCTTCTTCCAGCAGATCAGCCACTACCTTGCTCCGTTGGCGAGGCGGAATCACGGCCTGCATCCTGGCAAATAAGTCATCTGATAATGAAACCAAGACCTTCACAGTACTTTCTCCCAATCAATTTAGATATAATATATCCGATATCTTAATTTTTCTCAAGCTCAATGGATAAAAGCAGCAATTTTATCTGATTTTCAAATCAGCCAATCTTCTTCTGAAGCCACCTTCCCCTTGACAGACTCCTGATAGGCGCTAAGATTAGGCAAGGGTTCAAAGTACCTAATTTTCACCATCATGAGCCGATCTTTATCTCCCACACTTTACCGCATGGGTCGTTGGTTCTGCCACCAGACCATAGGGAGGTATTTCTCCCTGCGGATAAGCGGCCTTGAGCACCTACCCACGCAGGGTCCCGCGATTATTTGCCCCAAGCACCAGCGCTGGGAGGACATCCCTATTATCGGCATGGCGTTGCCCCCCCCGCTGCACTATATTGCCAAGGTGGAACTGTTCCAGCAGCCGGTCGTGCGGGAGTTATTGGGGGCCTGGGGGGGCGTGCCGGTGGACCGGAAAAATCCCCGAGCCACTCTGTCGTCCTTCAAGCGGCTCCTGCCGCTCCTGGTCAACCGGGCCTTCATCGTGTTGTTCCCCGAGGGCACCTATTTTGTGGGCCGGGTTGGACCCGGCAAGCACCGGCTGATTCAACTGCTCCTCAAGTTGCAGGGCCAGGAGGGCTTAAAGTGCCTGCCTTTTGTGCCTGTGGGGGTAAACTATGAGCCCCGGCCGCATGGCTATATTGTGCACGTACAATTAGGGCCGCCGCTGATAGCCCCCGGTCCCCGCCAGGCCCCCGCTTTGACCAAAGTTCTCATGTCTCATATCGCCCGGCTATCAGGCTTCTAATTTCCCAGCGCTGTCAGCAAATCTTCCCAAGAAAATCTCGCCAGAAGAGTGATTTTCCCAAAAACCGCCTTATTTTGTTAAGAGGTGCGGGAGTCACGTCAATCCATACGCATGCCCCAAGATGGCTCAAAAAATGGTGCGCAGGGCGCACCCTGCATGAGGTGAGGCCATGAGGACAGGTTGGCAATTTATGTCGTGGAGATGGTGGGTGGTCCATTTTCTGGGCTTTGCTTTGATCTATTCCGCAGGGCGTCTGACCGCCACGTTTCTGAAAGGGTGATCATGAACCGCTGGCTGCCTTATGTGCTGTTTCCCAGGCCCGGTTGGTATATCCTGCATGCGATCATTATCACCCTGGTATTCTGCCTGGGCTATGTCGTGAAATTTTAAGGTGAGCCCATGACAACCCAACGCCGACAACTTTGGGTGGCTCTGGTGGCCCTGGCCATGGGCGCCGCCATGCTCCATTTCCGGGTTCATCCCCCGGATAACCTGACGCACTTGTGGCCCAACCTCTTTTCCGTCATCGACCTGGTCCTGGTGAGCGCCTTGTTCCTGTTCCGGGGCACTGCCCTGGTGGGTCTGTTGCTTAACAGTTTTATGGCCTACCTGGGGATTATCATGATGGCGGATTTTTCCCTCAGCGCCACCCTGGCGGGCCAGGTAAACGTTATGCCGGGCCAGAACTTTTTTGGCTGGCTGCTCCTTACCACCTTTCCGGATATTATGATCCTCCTGGCCGACTTTCTCATCGGTCTGGCCCTTTACCGGGCTATTTTGGCAGAGAAAAGAGGTTAATTTTGGGGGAGGGGCAGAGTGGGGATGAAATAGCTGACATCCTTCCCCCTCCCACCAACCCCCTCCCACCAGGGGAGGGGGAGCTTGGGATTCTCTATTGTTGAAAGATAGTTCGGAACGCCGCACCGCCACTTCTCCTAGAGTTCCTTATAGTTTTCCTCCTGCTTGCAGGGCGTTTTTCAGGGCCAGGGCCTTTTCCGCCACCGACATGGGGTTGGTTCCCAGGATGCGAATCATGGGTTCCTTGCCCCAGTCGCCCTTATCAAAGATCAGGTCGGG
The DNA here is from genome assembly GCA_041648175.1 of Desulfobaccales bacterium. NCBI lineage: Bacteria > Pseudomonadati > Thermodesulfobacteriota > Desulfobaccia > Desulfobaccales > Desulfobaccales bacterium. The sequence continues at coordinate 217,936 of JBAZPO010000002.1, forward strand.
CGGGGGGGTATCGGGCTTGAGGACCGAAGCCACGCCCCAGGCCAGGGTGCTGCCTTCCCGGGCCTTGACCTCCGGGGGCTCGGTGCTGCGGTCGAAGGCGGCCACTTTCAGGTGGAGCAGCGGGGCCAGGTCTTCGATGCCATCGAAAAATTTTACGTTCATGGCGCACCTGAGTTCAGGGTGGGTGGTCATAGCGGTGAGGATGATCGCGGCGATATGGCGGGAGGCGCCGAAGGCCGGAGGCGCAGGGATAAACAGACCCTGGGGGCTTTTCAGGATGCGTCCCGGAAACGCGGCTACGTCGTTGGGTCCCTCCGGGTAAGGGGTGGCATAGGCCAGGTTGGACATGACTTCCGGGATGAGCGGACTCAAGTCTTCGGCCGAAAGGCGCGCCGCGGCGGTTTGCAAAGCTTCCAGAACTTGCCAGCGAGCCAGTTCCCGGGCGAAGGGAGCATAGGGGTTAACCGGGCCATTGCCCCGGCCCAGGGGCAGGCCATACTTGAGGGCCTGGACCGTGAGGGTTCGGGCCTGGTTCACGGTTTCGGGCAGGGACAGCCCCTGGGCCAGGTTTGCGGCGCAGGCGGAGGCCAGCAGGCAGCCGGAGCCGTGGTTATGCGGTGCGGTAAGGCGTATCCCGGGCAGGTGATAGGTGTTTTCTCCGTCGGTGAGCACGTCCACCGGGTCCCCCGGCAGGTGCCCGCCCTTGGCCAGGACCCAGCGGGGTCCTAAAGCCTGAAGCCGGCAGGCTGCTTCGGTCAGGTCTTCGGGGGTTTGGATCTCGATTCCGGTTAAGCGGGCGGCTTCCGGGGCATTGGGCGTGAGGAGATAAGTCAGGGGAAACAGCTCTCTTTTCAGAACATCGATGCCGGCTTCATCCAGCAGCGGGAAGCCGCCGCCTGCGGCCAGCACCGGGTCCAGCACCAAGGGAGACGTGTCCAGGCTCTTAATGCGATCAGCAACCAGGCGCACAATATCGGGGCTGGCCAACATCCCCGCCTTGATGGCATCAATGGGAAAATCGCTGATGACTGCGTCCAATTGGGCCGCCACCACCTCTTTAGCCACCGGATGGACAGCCTGGACCCCCTGGCTGTTCTGGATGGTCAGGGCCGTGACCACCGTGAGGCCGTAAGCCCCCATGAGGGTGGTCACCTTCAAATCCTGTTGCAGACCGGCGCCGGCGCCCGGGTCGGAGCCAGCAATGATCAAGACGGTTTTCATGGGCTTTGCCAATTTCCTTTTAAATCATGGGCCCGCGGCCCATCCGCAAATAATGAAAGGTATTGGTGGCACAGGCTTTCCAGCCTGTGAAGGACACCCGAGCGCGGGTATCTTACACTTATTTATATACCTTTTTTCAAATGAGGACTTACTTTGACTCACCCGCATTCATGTTTAGCCGGCATCACCACAGGCTGGAAAGCCTGTGCTACCGTTTTATAATTTCCGGCCACAAGCCAAGCAGCGCCGGGCTTCGGCCACCAGTTCCCGGCGGTAGTCTATGGTGAGATAGAGGTTCCGGGCGATGCGCAGTTCCGCCAGGGCCATGTAAAAAGGGTTCAGGTTATAGAGGCGGTCGGCCAGGGCGGGGGCGAAGTCGGCGGCTGCCAGATAAGCCCGGAAGAAATGTCCGATGGCTGCTTCGGCCCCGCCCCAGTTCTGGAGGCGCCAGCCCCAGGCGTGCTTGAGTTCGCCAGCTACCCAGGACAGGTCCCAGAGACGGTCGCCGACCCTGAGCTTCTCCAGGTCCAGGGCTAGTGCCCGGCCATCCGGGAAGAGGAAGTTGGTGGGGGTGGCGTCGCCGTGCACCAGCACCTGTCCGTCGGCAAAATCCCGGAAGCGGACTTCCCAAAGAGCGCGTTCATAGATCAGGGCCTGCCAGTCTTCGCGGCTCAACAGCCCGGCTGCCTGCAATTGCCCCATCACCTTATCCAGGTAGGCCAGGGCGGGGGCTGGCTCGACCGGCAGCGACGGGACCGGCCGGGAGTGAAACATGGCCAGCAGGTGAGCCAGTTTTTCCAAGCCCCGCTTAAGGGGCGCGGGGTCCCCGTGGAGACACGCCTGGCGGATGAGATTATCCAGGTCCGGGCCGGGAACCGCTTCCAACAGGAGCCCCAAGGACCCCTGCGGCCAGCGGCCCAAGAGTCGGGGAACCAGGCCCTGGCCCTGGGTGAGACCCAGGTCCGGGAGTCGCAGGTAGTTGTTGTATTCCTGGATCAGACTGAGGTCAGCGGAGAGTTGCGGCGGATAAGCGGAAAAGAATTTTCCCACCACAGCATTCCCTTCAGGCAGGGTGAAACGTAAGACCTGGCGGGAGGAGGGCAGAGATTCCACATAAACCTCTCCGGCCAGGGACCCTGAAATTCCGTCGTTTTCGAGCAGTTGCCGGAGGGCCTGGGCCAGGGGATTGGATGCGGGCAACGGTTTCATGGCGTTTTCCGGCATGGCGACCTTAAAAAAATCCCCCTAATCTAAATCCCCCTTTTACAAAGGGGGACTTAAAACAGCTTGTGGTGAAACCCGGTAAAATAATTGCCGCATAACTTATGAAGCATGGCGGGCGGGGAGGCCCGCCCCACCACCAAACCTGCCCCACCAACAGAGAGGGGGCAGTGGTAGCAAGCCTGTTTATTTACTCTCGCCAGAAATATTTTCTTGTTCACCCCTCACCCTGACCCTGTCCCCCCAAGCGGCGGGGGGAATAAAGGTTGCCGGGCTGCTTCAAGCGCACAGCCCAAGGCGCCGTTGAATTGGGGGAAGGGCGGCACGATCACCTGAAAGTCGCTCAGGTCCTGAAGCAGCCGGACCATGGCGCGGTTTTTGGCCACGCCTCCCACGAAGACGAGGGTTTCGCAGCGGTAGCGGCGCAGCATGGCCAGGGCCCGGCGGGCTACCGAGGCGTTGACCCCCGCGGCGATGCGCGCGGGTTCCACTCCTTCCAGGAGGTGGCCCACCAATTCGGTTTCCCCGAAGATGGCGCAGGTTTGGGAAACGTCTACCGGGTCCTGCCAGTACCCCGCAAATTCCGCCAGGGGCATCTTGAGAAAACGGGCCATGTTTTCCAGATAGCGACCGGTGCCCGCGGCGCAGCGGTCGTTGGTGAGAAAATCGAACACCCGGCCTTCCCGGATATAGAGAACCTTAGTGTCCTGACCTCCGATCTCCAGGAGGATAAAATGGTCCAGGCCCGTGACAAATCTGGCCCCCAGGAAATGGGCGCGAATTTCGGTGATGGTGGAAAAATGGGCTTTCAGGAGATTTTTGCCGTAGCCCGTGGCGACCAGGGCCTCAGGCTTAGGCAGCCCCAGGCGCTCCCAGTCGATGGCGAGCTGGCCATTATCCCGCACCAGATAATCCTGATAAAAAGTGATGCTGTCCCAGCGACGCCTGCCCAGGCCCCGTGGCCCCCGAGGATAGACCAGCTTCACCGAGCGGCTGCCGAAGTCCAGGCCGTAGGCGAGTTGTTTGAGGGGGAGATCGGGGGACCCAGACGGGGTGTCTGTGCCACTGTCCCTAGCCCCCAAAATCTCACGGCCGCAGGACATCGACGAAGGCCTCCAGGCGCATGCGGGTGCGGGAATCGAGGGGGGTGGGGCGGTCGCCCTCGATGGTCAGGATGGGGATGTTCAGGTTATCCCTGATGGTCTGGTCGAACATCTGGCGGAAGCAAAAGCTTTGGGTGTAGTGCACCAGGCCGTCCAGGCGGCGGGTGGCCACGGCCTCCTTGAGGTCGGCCAGACGGCCCCAGATGTCGTAAGGGTAGGTATAGCGCAGATATTGCTCCACCAAGTCGGCGCTTTCATAGGGCATGGAAAATTGCCGGGGAAATTCATGGAAGACCACCGCAGCGCCCAGTTCCTCCAGGTAATCCCAAAGGTCGGTGAAGATGGGGGGGATGCCGGCAAAGCCCAGGCGGACCCTGCCGTTGGCGGGGGGCCGCAGTTCGGCCTCTTTAAGAAAAATCGCCAGGTCATGTTCGTAGGCGGCAAGGTTTGAGGCAAAATCAGAGGAGGAGATCAGCCACAGAAAATTCTCCCGGCCGGTTACCTGGCCGGTGTCCCAGGTGAGGCGGTCCAGGCGGCGCAGTTGTTGGCGCACGGGGATGAGGCGCGTCTGCACCCGGGCTACGGCATCGGGAGCGGCGCCTAAGTACGCCATTAAGCCATTGATTTCCCGGGTCAGTTGTTCCCGGTCTCGGGGATAGGGGTATTTGAAGTGGATAACCTCGACGCCTTCGGATTCAATAATTTCCCCCAGGGCCTGGGTGTTGGAGCAGTCTCCCTGACAGGCGGCGATGACCGCGGCAATCTCGGGGTGATTCTTAAGTGCGGCGTAGATGCCCTTGATCCAGGCGCAGAGGGTGCGAGGGAAGCCCGCACCTTCGGCCTGGGACACCTGGGCCAGGGCGTCAGGAGAAGCAATAAACAAATTGTTCAGGTCCACCGGGGTGAGGTTTGCGGCCAAGACCACCTCTACGGGGATGGTGGTGGTCAGGCCGATTCTGGCGCCGGGGAGAAAAGGTGTGGCTTTACGCATTATTTTACGTTCACAATCAGTTGTAATAAACCCTCTTTATTATGGATGGCAGGCACGGAGGCCTGCCCCACTGCACGAAGGCTCGCCCCACCGTGAGATGGTTTCAGGTGAAGGCGAACATGGTATTACACTTATCTGTTAAGGCACTTCGCCTTCCTGAAATTGAATTTCCTGCAAACCCTCGGTTTCAGAGAGGATCTGAATCAGGTTCTCGAGCTCGATGGTATCCTTGCTTCGCAGACGGAACTGGTAAGTTATCAGGTTATTGGGGGGCTCCAGCTTGAAGTTGATAGACTGGACAACGGTATGATGACTTTTGAGGATTTCTTTGATCCGGTCCAGGGGGTCCGCCACCCTATAATATTTCAAGATCAGCATGGTGTACAGATCGTGGGCGAAGATGGGTTTAATGAGGCGCAGAGCGTACAAAATGATCAGGCTGACCGCGGTGGCGAAGATGGCCGGGATGAGATACCCGGCGCCGATGGCCAGTCCGAGACCGGTGGCCAGCCAGAGGCCCGCGGCAGTGGTCAGGCCCCGGACTGAACCCTTGCCGGTGATAATGGCGCCGGCCCCCAGGAAACCCATGCTGGCGATGGCATAGGAAGCGATGCGGCCCGGGTCCAGGCGGACCACCGAACCGACGGACTCCAGGTGGCGGTAGAGTTCCTCCATGTGGAGGGACAGCATCATCATGAGGCAGGCGCCCACGGAAACCAGGATGAAGGTGCGGAGCCCCGCGGCCTGGCCATGGGTCTCCCGTTCAAAGCCGATGGCCGCGCCCACCCCTGCTGCGATCACCAGTCTGGCCAACTCCCAGGCAAAAAATTGGATGTCCCACATACGGTACTCCTTTACGTGTGGCTGGCTTTATCCAGGCGAGGGGCAAGACGGCCTGAATAGGAAAAACGAACAAGCACGGGAAGGGCAGGGCTAAAGGCAGCGTCATTCAGGTAAAGCTCCGGCTGCAGCAACGAGCGCATCCGGGAAAGAGCCGGCGGGAAATGATCTGCCGGAAACGGCGCATTTGAGGGCCGTTCCAGATTTCCGCAAACGGTTGGGAAGCGATGTTGCCGGAGGTAAGGTGCAGGCACGGCGAGACGGTGCCGTCTGGCAGGATGCGACAGCCCTTCCACGGGGCGATACACTCCTGAGGGAAGGGATGGGCCAGGTCCAGGTAGTAGGGGTCCAAGAGATTGGACGGCAGGTTCGGCAAAAAGACCTGCTTCACGCGGCCTTGGGCCAGGCGCCGGATATCTGCGAGTTTGTCCACCAAGAGCGGCAAGTCGGCCGGGGTGATTTCGCTTTCGTAGTATTCGCCTTCGGGGATGGAGGGCGGGGCCAGGTTAAGCCCCTGTTCGGCAGCAAACGCTGGGGAGAGCGCCCGGTTATGGCGCTGAACGTTGGCGGCGGAATTGAAGATGGTATGCTGAATCTGGAGAATATCCACGCCCAACTCCTGGGCCAGGGGCACCAATTGATCCAGGGTGGCAAGGGACGCCTTGGAAATGACGCAGTTGATGGAGATGATAGGGCCGGGGCGGCGAGCCTGCTTCCGGGCGGCCACTAAAGCCCGCAGACCCGCGGTGGTTTTGCGGAAGGCGTCCTTTTGCCCCCTGACGGCGTCATGGACCTCTTGGGGACCATCCATGGAGACTGTCACCGCTTCAACCCCGAGGCTGACCAGGTCGTCGGCTATCCGGTCCAGCAGGGTGCCGTTGGTCTGGAGATGCACCATAAAGCCGCGCTGTTTGGCGGCTTTAATGAACTCGGGAAAATGGGGGTACAGGGTGGGTTCGCCGCCGGTGATGTAGAGCTGGGGCCTAAAAGAGGCCACCTGATCCAGGAGGTTGATCCAGGCGGCAAGGGGCAGCTCCCGGCGAGGGTCATACCAGTTTAAGCCTGTGGGGCCGGAGACGTGGCGGTGCTGCTCGCACATGACGCACTTGAGGTTGCAGCGCCGGGTCAGGTTGAGGTTGAGGGTCACCGGCGGGCCGCTGAACCCAGGCCGGAAGCGGCGATCGTAGGCGATGCCAAACTTTTTGCGATATTCCTCGCGCAGCAGGGTGTGGGCCATGCGGGGGTTCTGTAACAAGAGCCGCAAGCCTCGGGCGGTCAGGGAGGATTTGGGGGATGCTGTGACGGCATCTGGGCTCTGGGGCTTTTTATCGTCAGGCATGGTTTTTTATCCTGCTTACCGGCGGTGGCCGAAGATGGCGGTGCCTACCCGGACCAGGGTGGCCCCTTCCTCCACGGCTACCGCGTAGTCGCCGGACATGCCCATGGAGAGTTCCGGCAGGGGCAGGCCGGTCAGGTCCCGCAGCCGTTCCCGCAGTTCCCGCAGGGCCTTAAAGAAGGGGCGCGCCACTTCGGGATCGGCGAACCAGGGCGGCATGGTCATGAGGCCCATAACCCGCAGATGGGGCAGTTGGGCCACATCTTTCAGCAAATCCGCGGCGGCTTCGGGGGCCACCCCGGACTTGGTGTCTTCGCCGGCCTGATTGACCTGGATGAGGATGTCCTGGACTTTGTTTAAAGGGGCCGCAGCGGCAGAAAGGGCGCGGGCCAGCTTGAGACGGTCCACCGCGTGGATCAGGTCGAAGAGTTCGGCGGCTTGTTTGGCCTTGTTGGTTTGTAGATGGCCCACCAGGTGCCAACTCACCTGTCGCCCCAGAGCGGTGATTTTGTCTTTGGCTTCCTGGAGATAGTTTTCCCCAAAAATATCCTGGCCCGCGGCCATGGCTGCCCTGACGCGCTCTGCATCCACGGTCTTGCTCACGGCCACCAGGCGCACTCCAGCAGGGTCGCGGCCGACTTTCCGGCAGGCCGCGGCGATGGTGGTGCGAACTTCTTCAAGGTTTTGGGCGATGTGGGTCATATTTTTTAAGGAGAAAGCTATCTAAGCAAGGATGGGACACCAGCCCTTATTGTCCGATTAGGGCACAGGCTGGAAAGCCTGTGCTACCGCGGGTAGCGGGCACAGAGGCCCGCCCCACCGACTCTATTATTTCCCTAAAATCTTTTCTTCCTGCAACCCGAAGACTGCCAGGGTGTTGGCCCAGGTGTGGGCTGCGACTTCCTCCAGGGTCAGGCCCCGGGTATCAGCCAGTTGCTGGGCCGTGACCACCACGTAGGCCGGTTCATTGCGCTTCCCGCGCCAGGGTTGGGGCGGCAGATAGGGGCAGTCGGTCTCGACCAAAATCCGGTCCAGGGGTGCGTGTTTGGCCACCTCCCGCAAGGGACCGGCCTTGGGATACGTCAGGGTCCCGGAAAACGACAGGTAAAAACCCAGATCCAGGAAGGCGTGGGCTTCGTCGAGACTGCCGCCGAAGCAGTGCATGACGCCTCCGGCCAGGCGGCCCCGGTATTCGCGCAGGATCGACAGGGTCACGGGGGTGGCCTCCCGGGTGTGAATCACCACGGGCTTGTTATGGGCGAGGGCGAATTCCAGTTGGCGGCGGAACCAGTATTGCTGGACCTCTTCCGGAGAGCGGCGCCGGAAGAAATCCAGCCCGATCTCCCCGATGGCCACCACCTGAGGATCGGTCGCGAAGGCGTCCAGGGCTTCCAGGTCCGCTTCGGTCATGGCGCCGGCGCCGTGGGGATGGACCCCGATGATGGCAACGATTCCGGGAGTTTTTCTCGCGGTTGTGATAACCTGGGGGGCGTCAGACAAGCCGGTGGCGACGTTGATCACTAGGTCCACACCATTCTCCCGGGCCCGGTCCAGGACCGCGGCCTGGTCGGGGAAGTGATCTTCCAGATCCAGATGAGCGTGAGAGTCAGCCAGGCGAATAGGCATAATATATCGAATCTAAAGAGATTTTACGCTATTAGAATCTTCAAGACAACCCCCCGAAATGGCCGGCACGGAAATTGAGGAAGGTCAAATCCGGGGCTAAACGAAAGACAAATCCCCCCAAACCCCCCTTTTTTAAAGGGGGGCTTTTGGGATGGTCCTCTTTTTGGCAAGGGCTATAACATAAATTTATGGCGCGCGGCTAGATTTTCAAGCTTATGGACAATTTCCCTTTGCATGGTAAAATATACGAAATTTCGCCGGGCTGCAAGGAGAGGCGTTGACCGCCAGGGTTTTTGCTCTTGTTGTGGTAGGTTGGTTGTGGGTGGTGGCAGTCCTGCCGGCAGGGGCGGCGGGTCTAACGCACACTCCTCTCATATGGCGGACCATCGGCCGGGGGCTAACCTTTACCCAGGTGCAGGTCCTGGGGGATGGCGAGGTGGTGACCGAGCTGGCGGTGGTGAAGATTGATCCCGCCTCCAATGCCTTCCGGGTTTTTTACGGGAAACCTCAGGCCATTACCGCCTGGCAGGGGCAACTTCAGGCCCCCATCGTATTCAACGGCAGTTATTATAAGAGCGATGGCAAGCCCTGTGGCCTGGTGATTTCGGACGGCAAACCCCTCGGCCCCACGCGGAACCGGGAGATGCGGGGGATGTTCGTGGCGGAACCCAAGGGCATGTCACCCGACCTGCCCCGGGCCACCATCCTGGACCTCCTCACCACTCCCGTTGACCCGAAAAAATTACCCTGGACTCAAGGTGTACAATCTTTCCCGTTATTGCTGGACTATAAGGGCAAGATCAGGATAAAAGATAGCGAGAAAAAGGCTAACCGCACAGTGATTGCCACGGACCGCAACGGCAATATCCTGGTGTTCAACACCTCCAATAGATTTTTTTCCTTGCATCAGTTTGCCGAGTTCCTCAAAGGCAGCGAGTTCAACATCGATTCCGCTTTGAACCTGGATGGCGGCACGGAAGCGCAACTCTATATCAAAACCAAAGACTTCGAATGTTTTTCTCCGCCGTCCTGGGAGAATTCTATCGGCAATCTTATCGATGAGCAGAAGTTTTGGTTGCCCGCCGTCATAGGGGTGTTTCCGCGCCAGGAATAATTCCATGGGCAGCTATCTTATTCTGGGGGGTGGAAAATTCGGCCGCCTGGCCCTGGCGCGCCTGGGCGGGCAGGATGCCGCCGCCAGTTTCCTCATAGTGGATCGTGATCCCGGGCCCATGGCGGCCGTGGGGGACGGTTTGGACAGTCAGCAGGTGCAGGCTGAAGCCATCGCCTTTTTGGTGCAGCACCTTAAAAGCGACGGGCGCTGGGATTGGATCATCCCCATGGTGCCGCTCCACGTGGCCTATCATTGGCTCTTGAAAGGTCCCCTGGCGGGGTCGGGGTGGCAGCCGACCGGGTTGCTTGCGGCCCTGGAGCATCTGGTCCCCACCGTCCAGCGCGGCCCGGAAGGAGAGCTCTATCTGAGCCGGGCCCAACACCTGTGCCCCGACGACTGCGCCGAACCGGAGATTTGTCCCGTCACCGGGGAATCACGGGATCTCGCGGTCCACCAGGAGTTGGCCTCTCTCCATCTGCCTGGATATCAGGTAAAAGTTATACGCAGCCAGCAACTGGCCCCGGGGGTGGGCGGGTATCCTCCGGGGCAGTTGTTGGACCTGGCCCGGGATCTGGACGCGCTTACGGGCACGGTTCTGATCGCCACGGCCTGCGGTTGTCACGGAGTCATACATGGGCTAACGCGGTCCGGGAGGCAGAGTGTTTGATTTTTCAGGGGTTTTAGGCACGTCGCCGCGCATCCGGGAGATTTTTCAACTCCTGGAAATGGTAGCCCCTTCGGAAGCCACGGTGCTGCTTTTGGGCGAAACCGGCACCGGCAAGGAGTTGGTGGCCCAGGCCATCCACCGGAACAGCGTGCGTGCGGCCGGCCCCTTTGTGGCGGTCAATTGCGCCGCCTTGCCTGAGGCTTTGCTGGAAAGCGAACTTTTCGGGCATGAACGGGGGTCCTTCACCGGGGCGACCAACCGCAGAGACGGGCGCTTTGTGATGGCCCACCAAGGCACGCTGTTTCTGGATGAAGTCGGCGAACTCACCCTGCCCATTCAAGCCAAGATCCTGAGGGTCTTGCAGGCTCGGGAGTTCGATCCCCTGGGGAGCACCCGTACCGTCAAGGTGGACGTGCGCATCATCGCGGCCACCAACCGGGACCTGGAAAAAATGGTACGGGAGGGCCGGTTTCGGGAGGATCTCTTTTATCGCCTCAATGTTTTTCCCGTGGTGTTACCGCCGCTCCGGGAGCGCCAGGAGGACCTGCCGGCGCTGGCGGAGTTCTTCCTCAAGAAGTTCGGCGAGAAGAACCGGCGGGAGGGTATTGCGTTAGCGCCAGAAGTGCTGGAGGCCTTTCGGCGCTATCCCTGGCCGGGCAATATCCGGGAGTTGGAAAATGTCATGGAACGGGCGGTAATTGTCTGCCAAGGCAATACCATCTCCGTGGAGAATCTGCCCCCGGCTTTTAAGCAACGGAGCGGGTTTTCGGACGCCGGCGAAGAGAAGGAACTAGAGGATCTTGAATATGAACGGAAATTGATCAGCCGGACCCTGGAGCGGGTGGCCGGCCAGCGCCGGCAGGCGGCAGAAATTCTGGGCATCTCCATGGATGAACTGAATTTCAAGATTCGGTCCTACGGGCTGGAGGGAAGAGAGTGAAGCAGGTGTCAGGGGTTAGGGATGAGGGGGCGGAAGAAATTTAGGCCAAAAATAGGGTGACGCGGCCCACCGGCACAGGCTGGAAAGCCTGTGCTACCAAAGGCGGGCGGGGACGTCCGCCCTACGTACTTTTCATGATTTACAGGTGAGCGCACAGGCTCATGAGCGACTGCTATGATCTTTCCACCGTTAATCTTTCTCCTGATGGTCGGCTTTTTCGTGGTGGCTCTGATCATGCTCCCCTTCCTGATGGTGGGCTTGATCGGTGAGGCCTTCCTGCGGCTGGGGATTTCACCCAGCCTCATATTCTGGCTCCTCATCTTCACCCTGGTGGGCAGCCTGATAAACATCCCCATTTACCGATTTGAGACCCGGGATCTCATGGGGGAGCAGGTGATTTCCTATTTCGGTATGCGGTTTCGGGTGCCCCGGCCGGAGAAGACCCACGCGACCATTCTGGCGGTGAACGTGGGTGGGGCCTTGATTCCTCTGGCCTTATCGTTGTATCTTATCTCTAACATAGATTTTGGCATTGCCCTGCCGATTCTGTTGGTGGTGGTGACCCTGGTGGTGAATCGCCTGGCGCGTCCGGTGCGCGGTATGGGCATCGGCGTGCCGGGCCTGGCGCCCCCCCTGGTGGCGGCTCTGGGAGCCTACCTCTTGTGCCCTCCGGATCTGAGGGCTCCTTGCGCCTATATTGCCAGCACTATGGGTATCTTGATCGGGGCGGATCTCATGAACCTGAGAAATATCGGGCAACTGGGGGCACCGGTAGCCTCCATCGGCGGGGCCGGCACCTTTGACGCTATCTTTCTCAGCGGGATTATTGCGGTGCTGCTGTCCTGAAAAGTTCAAGGTTCAAGGTTCAAGGTTCAAAGTAGACTGGCGGGCGGGGACGCCCGCCCTAACCGGGTTTTTCATGGTTTTGAAAGAGCTGAAGGCTCATGCAACTGTCCTGAAAAGTTGCCAGTGGTCAGGGTTTGATAAAACCTTGGGCAAAAAGTTGGGTGGGCACGGCCCACCGGCACAGGCTGGAAAGCCTGTGCTACCGAAGGTGGGCGGGGTGGACCGCAGGTAAAGGGTGATTTCGGGAGGTAAATGATTTATGCAAGAGTTACGGACAAGTCAAAAACTGCAATCGGGTTCCAGCCGGAGCTGGCGCCGGATGGCGCTGGTTTTCTTGGTCCTTTTGCTGCCAGGTCTTTTAGGGGCATGGCGCATCGTCAGCGGCGAAACTATCGATCCGCGCCACGTGGAGCGCATCAAAGACGGCACGACCACCAAAATGGAGATCCTCACGCTGTTCGGGGACCCCCACGAGATCGACCGCACTGCGGATGGCGTCACCTATTTATACAAAAACTTCAAGGATGCGCCCGCCTTGCCGTATAAACATTATGAACGCGAGATTGCTCCGCAATCCGACCAGATTTATCTTCTCGATGAAAATAAGCAGGTCAAGAAGCCTACCATCAAGAAAGAGGGCAAGATCCTGCGCAGCACCCTGCTCATTCGCTTCAAGCCCGATGGACAGACAGTGATGAGCCACGAATACAAACAGTTTTGAGGGGAGCCGGCATGACGGCGTTTACCGATTTGGCCCAGGCTACGGCCTGGGTCTTTGATTTGCAGAAGTTTGGGATCAAGTTCGGCCTGTCCTCCACCTTAAGTCTCCTGGCTCGCTTGAAACTCCCCTACCAGGAGGGCCGCTACATCCACATTGCCGGCACCAACGGCAAGGGGTCGGTGGCGGCCATGCTCAGCGCCATCCTTTCTCGGGCCGGATATCCCGTGGGCCTGTTCACTTCGCCGCACCTGGTGAGCTTTAACGAGCGCTTCCGCCTTAAAGACCAGGAGGTGTCGGCGGACCGTTTGCTGGCCTTGATCAACGAAGTGCGGGCCGCGGTGGACATTGCTGAACCCCCCACATTCTTTGAGTTCGCTACGGCCATGGCCTTTCTCTATTTCCTTAAGTCCGGCGCCGGACCCATTATTCTGGAAACCGGCATGGGGGGCCGCCTGGATGCCACCAATATCGTGCAGCCGCTGGTAACGGTGATCACTAACATCTCCCGGGACCACGAGGACCACCTGGGGGAGGGGCTGTTGGCCATTGCCGGGGAAAAGGCGGGGATTATCAAGCCCGGGGCGCCGTTGGTCACCATGGCCCGGCAAAAGCAGGTGGTTACTTTGTTTCGCCACCGTTGCCAGGAAGTGGGCGCCCCCTTCTACCAGGGTGGGGTTGATTTCAGGTCCAGGGGGAAATCCAAGGGGGCGTTCGATTATTTTGGCCTGGAACAGCAGATTGCCGGTCTGACCCTCAACCTGAAGGGCCGGCACCAGTACGGCAATGCCGCTCTGGCCCTGGCCGTGGTGGAATTGCTTGACAAGGCTGGGTTTCCCGTGTCCGAGGCGGCCATCCGAGAGGGTCTCTTGGCAGCCCGCTGGCCGGGCCGCCTGGAACAACTTCCCCAGGACCCCCGTATCTGGTTGGACGGGGCCCACAATCCCGCCGCCGCCCTGACCCTGGCTCAGAATCTAAAACAGACTCGGGGAAACGGCCGCCTCATCATGGTGATGGGCGTCATGGCCGACAAAGACGTGGATACGATTTTGGCCCGGCTTTTGCCTCTGGCCCAGACGGTGATCTTTACCCAACCGCAATACTTCCGGGCCGCCACCACCAGGGACCTGGCCAAGCGAGCCCAACCCTACGGGCTGGAAATTATGCAGGTGCCCCAGGTCGCTGCGGCGGTCCGCCAGGCCCAGTCCCTGGCCGGTCCCGAGGATCGCATCGTGGTTACCGGCTCTTTGTATACGGTTGGGGAGGCGAAGGAGTATTTCAGTAATCAGTAATCTCAGTAATCAGTGATCAGTAATCAGTTATCAGAAAATAACTGATTACTGATCACTATCCATCGAGGCACGCTATGCACATCTTTGTTTCCGGGTCTTTGGCGTACGATCGGATCATGGATTTTCCCGGCCGGTTTGTGGATCACATTCTGCCGGAGAAGATTCACATCCTCAATGTTTGTTTCATGGTCAACGGCTTGACGGAACGCTTCGGCGGCACCGCGGGCAACATCGCCTACAATCTGGCTTTGTTGCAGGAAAGCCCTTATATTTTGGCCACCGCGGGCCGCGATTTCGGCCCGTACCGAGAGTGGCTGGAGCAGTTGGGGTTGCCGCTCACGGGTATCAAGGAGATTCCCCAGGAGTTCACCGCCGGGGCTTACATCACCACGGATTTGTCCGACAACCAGATTACCGGGTTCAATCCCGGGGCCATGAAGTATACGTCGGAGTATGGTTTTGAGGGGTTAAACCCTGCGGCCGCCCTGGCCATCGTGGCGCCGGGCAGTCTGGAGGACATGCTGGCTTATACCCGGTTTTACAAGGAACGAGGCGTGCGTTTCATCTTTGATCCGGGCCAGAGCATCCCGGCCTGGGGCGGCGACGACCTGAGGGAGATGGCCGAAGGCAGCCAGGCCCTCATCGTCAACGACTACGAATTGGAGATGTTCCGGCAAAAAACCGGACTGGATGTCGCAGGCCTGCTGACCCTTACTCCCCATTTGATTACGACGCGGGGGGAGAAGGGCTCTTTGTTGCAGACAGACGGCGGAAGCGAAGAAGTCCCGGCGGTGCCGGCCAGACAGGTGCTGGACCCCACCGGCGCCGGGGACGCATACCGGGCCGGTCTGCTCAAGGGCCTGGCGCAGGGCTGCGACTGGGGTGACGCCGCCCGCATGGGCGCGGTGCTGGCCAGCTTTTCCGTGGAACAGCAGGGCACCCAGGAGCACCGCTTGGAAATTCAAGAGTTCTGGGACCGTTATGCCGAGACCTTCGGGGCACCGCCTGCGGCGGCGATGTAGCGCTGGCATCTTTGCCGGGGTGCGAACCTCACCCCTCACCCTGACCCTTGTATCAAGAGGAGAGGGGAAATAAAGGTCGTGACTACCATGGCCAGAACGGAATCTCCCGCACAAACATCCCCGGCAGAGATGCTCGCCCGGATTCAGGACCGTTTCCGGGAACTGGGCATTTTTGGGCAGAGCCTGAGTCTGACTTATCAAGCTGATAAATACCTGGTGAGTTGTGACGCTCGAACCTTTGCGGTGTACCGCCTGGTGGAGAAATGCCACGTGCCGCCGGGGCGTCCGGGTTGGCCTGTCTGCCTGGTTACCGGTGAGGTTATGGTGGATGAAACCAGCCCGCCGCACGTGCCGGAGGATGAATTCAGCTCCGGCCTCACCATGCAAGGCTGGCTCGATCTGATTGATTCTCTTTATGGGTAATGCTCAAGATCTGGCCAGACAATCTCTCCATCAAGCCTTGAGATCATTTGACCGGCCATTAGATTAATTTCTCAGCCACTCGATTCCGGAAATTCCCCCCACCAAGACCTCATGTCATTATGCTGATCAAATCCTAGTTTTTGCCGGTTCGGTGATAAGTGAAGGAGATGGCAAGCAAGCATCTATTACGGCTACCAGCATGGGAGATGGAGTCAAACAATTTGGGTCCAGCCTGCCTCAGGCTGAATTGCCTTTGAACATTGTGCGCTTTATGTAATAATCCCCCCGGCATTTTCTTCGCCCCGACGTTAATGCAGGTTCAACACCTAAAAATCAGATCGTGGAGGGAAACTTGGGGACCAGAGCAGTCCTATCAGTAATTCTGTCATTCGTCCTGGCAATCTCCCTGGCAGCCAATCCGGTCTTCGCCGATAAGAACCCCCTCAAGGAGGCTTATTTCGGCGAAACCCACGTGCACACCGGCTGGTCCTTTGATGCTTACCTCTTTGGCAACAATCTTACCGGACCGGAAGATGCTTATAAGTATGCGCTGGGTGAGCCTATCAAGCACCCCATGGGGTATACCATCCGACTTAAACACCCGCTTGACTGGGTGGCGGTGACCGACCATTCGGAATACGCGGGTACGGTCCGGCTGGCCAATGAACCCGGGTCGGCGATCAGCAAGCTGCCTATCGCGGAGAAGCTCAAGGTCAGCAACCAGGCCGATATTCAGAGAATTTTCGCGTGGCTCGGCGATTCGCTGGCCAAAAACCAGCCGGTCAAGGAGTTGGTTGACCCTCAGGTGGCGGGCGCCGTCTGGAAAGAAAACGTGGCCTTTGCCGACCGGTTTTACCGGCCCGGCAAGTTCACGACCTTCCCCGCCTACGAGTGGACCTCCACCCCGAACAACTGCAATTTGCACCGCAATATCCTGTTCAAAGACTCCAAGAAGGTGCCGGAGGTGCCCTTCAGCTCTTTGGATTCCCGGCATCCCGAAGACCTGTGGCAATGGATGGACGGCCAGCGCCAGGCAGGCCATGAACTGTTGGCGATTTCACACAACGGCAATCTGAGCGATGGCCTGATGTTCCCCACGGAAGTGGACAGCCGGGGCCGGCCCTTGGACGCGGCCTGGGCCGAAGCCCGGATGCGCAATGAACCGCTCTCGGAGGTTAAGCAGATCAAGGGCCAGTCGGAAACGCACCCTCTGCTTTCACCCAATGACGAGTTTGCCAATTTCGAGGTTTTGGATTATTTGCTTTTTGTGACGCAGAAGCGGCCCATACAGGTCCACGGCAGCTACATCCGGGAAGGTCTGGAGAACGGTATGGCGATGCAGGACCGCCGCGGCTATAACCCCTACAAGGTCGGCTTCGTAGGCGGGTCCGATTCTCATGACACGGGGTCGCCGTACCGGCAAAAGAACTTTTTCGGCGCCCATGGAGCCATCGATGGGGGGCTCAAGGAGCGGATGTCAGGCGTCAACATGGTCGGCCTGGATATTTTGCAAGAAAACCCCGCCGGACTCACCGGGGTGTGGGCGGAAGAAAACACCCGGGAAGCCATCTTTGCTGCCCTGCAGCGCCGGGAGACCTACGGCACCAGCGGACCCCGCCATAAACTACGCTTCTTTGGAGGCTGGGAGTTTTCCGGACTGAAACTGCCAGGGGGCTTTGAGTCCAAGAAATGGGTGCAGACCGGTTATGAAAAAGGTGTCCCCATGGGCAGCGACCTGCCGGCGCCCATGGCCAAAGCCCCAACCTTCATTGTCTGGGCGGTGAAAGACCCCGATAGCGGCAATCTCGACCGTATCCAAATCATCAAGGGTTGGACCAAGAACGGCCAGACCTTCGAGAAGATCTATGACGTCGCCTGGTCCGGCAAACGACAGATCGATTCACAAACGGGCAAACTGCCACCGGTGGGCAACACCGTGAATATTTCCACCGCTACTTACCAGAACACCATCGGGGCCACCGAACTCAAGGCGGTGTGGACCGACCCGGACTTCGCTCCTGCCCTGGAGGCGTTTTACTACGCCAGGGTGCTGGAAATCCCCACTCCCCGCTGGAGCACCATTGAGGCGAGGAAATTGGGGATGGCACCGCCCACCACCGCCAAAACTATGGAAGTCGAGCACCCTGTGCCCTCGACCGTACAGGAGCGGGCCTGGAGTTCGCCCATCTGGTACTCGCCTCCCGATGAAAGGCGAGAGAGTGCCAAGAAGGGCCTGACCCGTTGACGTGGGGTTCAATTAAGACATCGAAATGCTCGGGGCTCTCGGGATAACCTGGGCGAGAGCCTGGCTCAACTCGGTGTCTCGGCTTGGGTTCATGGCCCGGTTCTGGGCATGACCTATGCATTTTGGGGTTCTGCATGTGAACGAGCAGCTTACGTTTTACTTACTGCTATCAATCCGCATCTTAACTAAAAATAATTGGTATTCTCTATGGTTATCATATCTACATCTCACCTCAACCAGCACTTTAAACTCTAGTATTTCAGCCTGCGCCGGCACAGGGCGAGACGCTTGTGCCACCAATGCATAATCAAGATTCTCCTGCTTATCCCTGACAACTGGCTGGTGACAAGTGTTTTTTTACTTCACTGCGGTGGCGTGGAGTTTGGAGGCAGCGCCGGTGGGTTCGGTGTAGCTCATGATGAAGCGGAAATGAGGAAAGAGGCGGGGCAGGCGCATCATGTTGAAGATCATGACACCGATGGCCATGCGGTCTAGCCAGGAGGACATGGGCCAGCCCAGATGGACGTTGACCTGGCGGTCACCCAGCTCGTATTCCACCACCCGGAGGAGGGCCACCAAGCGGTGGTAGAGGCTCAACTTGACGAGGGGGAAGCGGAAGTGGTTGCGCGCCAGTTTGGAAGGAATACTGGCCCGGGGGGAATAGAAGGTGATATAGGCGACGTTGTCTTCGTGGGGGCCGCCCATCTCCTGGGAGCGCTTGAATACCAGGTGCAAATCCGGCGCCGAGGACTCGGCCAGGTAGAGGATCATCTCCATTTCGGCGTCGCCCTTCTCGATCTCTTTCTTCTCCGGTGACCGTTTCTGGGCCACTAAGAATCCGGCCACCAGCACCAGACCGGTGACGATGGCCCACAGCATGGTGCCGTGGGTCTTCATGATAGCCAAAAAAATGAAGCAGCTTAGAAAGACGACCCACATAATCAAGGTGACCAGGCGGGAGGTGTAAAAACGGATCACCTCTTTGGTGCCCATGGAGTAGCGGTAGATGAGCAAGGCCCCCATGTTGATGGAGAAGCTGGCTAAAAGTCCCAGGGCATACATGTCCGCCAGGGTTTCCTGCTTGCCCGACGTGATGAGGATGATGATGGAGAAGAAGGCGGCGTTGAGGAGGTGGATGCGGTAGAGGGACTGACGCCGGTTGGTGACGATGACCCAATGAAAGCCGTAGCGGTGGGCCACACGCTCGATGAGTTCGCTGGAGGCCACGAACGCGGTGTTTACCGCCATGATCAGGGCAAAGCTGGCCAGGACCGCGACGACGACGCCGAACGGCAGGCCGTTTATCAAGGTGGCGTAATGGGTGATCAGGTCGCCTTCATGCTGGTGGAAATCAATGGGTGCGGACAGGGCCAGGGCGGCGACGATGGGGGTCACCAGACCCACGGTAACGGCCAGGAAGATATAGGCCTTGCCGATCTCCTGCCAGCTCCGCACCAGGCCGGCGGTTTGGAGCACGGACTCCACCCCGGAGTAGGCCAGGATACAGAAGGCGATGTGGGCGATAAAGATATGGTAACTTCCAAACAATGAGCCCGGTTTCAGGTCGGAGGCGGTTTTGACGACGGCCTGCTTGAGCTGTCCCAGGGAAAAACTGTCCAGGGCCAGGATGCCGGAGATGATCAGGGTGACGAAAACCAGCGCTGCAAAGATAAAGATGGTGAAGGTGACCCGGGCGTTTTCCTTGATCCCCAGGATGTTGAGGCCGGCAATGGCCCAGATGGTTATAAGCACCAGGATGATGATGACGTGGTGGGGCAGGTGAAAGAACGAGGTGGCGTTTAAGACCGCGCTCACTGCGGAGATGCAGGCGGTGAGGATGTAGTCCACCATGATGGAGGCCACCGCCACAAAAGAGACCAGGGGACCCAGGACCAGGTAGGAGAAGGAATAGACGCCGCCGCCGATGAGGCCGTGGTGTTCTAGGATCTCGGCTATTTCCACCAGCCGGGTGGTCATGTAATGGACGAAGACCGCGGTGAAGGCGATAAAGACGATGGCGCTTAAGCCGATAAAGCGGTAAGCCTCGGCGGGGGCGTAAAACACCGAGGTGAGCTCGTCCATCAGGGTGATGACCCCTATCGACAGCCAGGTGAGCCACCAGCGGCCGTTGAGATAGTACGAGAGCCGCCCCGGTTTCCGGAGGAGATAGATGAAAAATACTACAAGCGCCAGGTTGGCGACGATGAGGAGTATGCTCTTCAGGTACAACGCCTGGGCCTCGCCAATTGGGGGTCAAGAGATATGCTCTTAAAGCGGTGAATCGGGGCTTGCCCGCCGGATGCCACCGGAGGGATTCTATCATTCTTAGGTTGTGGTCTACAATTATTATTCGGAGCGAAAAAGAGATTGCTTCCCCCTCCCCCTGACCGTTCCATCAAAGGGAGGAAGATATAAGGAATGTGGTGGGAGGGGCGCACCGGTAGAGGGCGGACATGCAGGCCCGCCCCTACGGAGGTGCCCAAGCAGAGCTTAGGCGAAAAGCGGCGTTCCCAAGTACAACTTGGGAACGAGGGCGTAAAAATGCCGGGCAGTAGGTAACCGCAGGGTTTGGCTGCGGTTAGGCACTGCTTTCAAGCCTGTGCTACCAGCGGCTCAGGCCGCTAATTCCTTGGGCCGCCTAAAATAACGGATGTCGAACTCGAACTGGGGGAACAAGCGGGGCAGGCGCATCAGGTTGAAGACCATGACCCCCATGGCCAGGCGGTCCCACCAGGAGGACAGGGGCCAGCCGAAGTGGATTACTACCTGACGATCCGCCAGTTCATATTCCACCACCTTCAAAAGGCTCAACATGCGGTGATAAAGGCTGATCTTAGTAAGGGGGAAACGGTAGTGGTTGGCGGCCGTTTTGGGGGGGATGCCGGCCCGGGGGCTGAAGAAGGTGATATAGGCCTCATTGTCCTTGATCGCCGCGTAGTCCGACTCTTCGGAGCGCCTAAAATAGAGATGGATATCCGGGGAATCGGACTCGGCCAACCGCAAGATCATGTCCATTTCGGTGTCCGCCTGGGCGATTTGTTTCAGCTCCGGAGCCCGCTTTCTGGCCACCAGGAACCCCGCCACCAGCATCAGGGTCGTAACCGAGCCCCAGAGGAGAGTGGCATAGTGCTTTTCATAGGCCAAAAAGACAAAGGAGCTGGCCAGAATAATCCATAAAACCAGGGTTCCCCAGCGACTGGTATGGTATTTTACGTCCTTGGTGCCCACGAAATAGCGGTAGATGACGAGGGCCCCCGTGTTGATGGCGAAGCTGGCCACAAGTCCCAGGGCATACATATCCGCCAGAAGCGACTGGCTGCCCGCGGTGATGAAAATGATGCAGGAAAAAAAGGCGGCGTTCAAAATGTGAATGCGATACAAGGACTGATTGCGGTTGGTGGCGATGAGCCAGAGGAAGCCGTAGCGGTGGGCCACCCGTTCCATCAATTCGCTGGAGGCCACGAACGCGGTGTTGATGGCCATGCTCAGGGTGAAACTGGCCAGGATCGCCACCATAACGCCAAAGCCCACGCCGTTTAACAGGGTAGCGTAATGAGTGACCAAATCTCCTTCGTGAGCTTTGAAGTCAATGGGCGCCGACAAGGTCAGGGCGGCCACCAGGGGAGTTATGATCCCCACTGTGAGGCCCAAAAACAGGTAGGCCCGGCGGATTTCTTGCCAGTTACGGGCCAGGCCCGCGGTCTGGAGCACAGATTCCACCCCGGAGAAGGCCAGGATACAGAAGGCGATGTGGGAGATGAACTTGGAATAGCTTCCAATCCAGGTGCCGGTCTGCAAATGCTCGGTGGCAATTATTCCCGACTGAAAAATCTGCCCCAAGGAGCGCTGATCCAGGTTGATAATCCCCGAGACGATCAAGTTAAGCATGATGAAGGCGGCGCCGATAAAGATCATGAAAGTGAACCGGGCGTTTTCCCGAATCCCCATGATATTCAAGCCGGCCACCCCCCAGATGATTCCCAGCACCAGGATCATCTTGACCGGTTCGGAAAGCTGGAAAAAAGACGTCATGTTGGCTATGGCGCTCACCGAGGAGATGCAGGCCGTCAGGATATAGTCCACCATGATGGAGGCCACGGCCACAAAGGACACCATGGGACCCAGGACCAGGTATGAAAAGGAATAGACCCCGCCGCCGATGAGGCCATGGTGCTCCAGGATCTCGGCGATCTCCGTCAGCCGGGTGGTAAAAATCCTGATCAGCAGGCTGGTGACGGCAATAAAGACGATGGCGGACAGGCCGATGAAGCGGAAGGCTTCGGCGGGGACGTAAAAGATGGAGGTGAATTCGTCCATCAGGGTGATGACCCCGATGGCCAGCCAGGTGAGCCACCAGCGTCCCTTGTGGTGGTAGGACAGGAGTTCCTTATTCCGGAGCAGGTAGATAAAGAAGGCCACCAGGCCCAGGTTGAGTATGGTCAGGATCGTGGTTTTCACTGCGTCAGTCCTCGTAACATATCGGCGCCATGGTCACATCAATCTACTAAGACAACTCTGGATTCAGAATTGAGCGGTGCGGTGCGCCTGGTTCAAGGGTGAAAACTCGGCACGTCGCCAAGACTTCAGGCAGTTCAACGAGCTTGATTAAGGAGAATGGGATTCCGGTCTGGGAAGCAGGGCGAGGACAATGGTGGTGAAGCAATAGCGGTCACTGTGATGACTGACCGGGATGTTTGGGCGGGAAGTCGATTGGGGGCGCTGGTTCAGCCCGAAAAGATGCGCCTCGGGCGCATCAATGCAGATGTCCATTATATCCTCCTCCTGCCTGCGGGGTTAGCTGGCGGGCTCGGGCGGGAGGTTCTCTGCCCTACCGCATAGGTATGCGGATTCGCCCCAAAGACTCGGGTCCCCCGCTTCTCCGATGGGGTATCGGAGAACTCGGCGGTTAGCCTCATGGTGATGTGGCCAACATTGGTAATAGTAATCTTTTTTTCAGAGACGTCAATGGAAATTGACCGCCTCAGCGCAGTGAGTTAACTTTAAGAAAACGAAGCTGAACAGACGCTGGGGGACGAGGCTCATGGGAGTTCAAGATTGGACGATCCCCGCCGCCTGATGGGGAGAATGATCCATGTACTTCTGGTTGCCGATTGTGGCCCTGGTTTGGCTATAGGTTGTTATGGGACATGGCGTTTCCCTTAAGATAAAGCTGGTCTCGGTGGGGTCCCTGCCGCCGCCGCTATTGAGGTTTCTTCAGGAGGGCCTGGCCCGGGAACTGGGCGTGGTGGTGCGGGTGGGAGGGAATCTGCCCCTGCCGGCCTCATGTGCCGAGGGCCGGAGGCAGTATCCGGGCGAGCCGTTCCTGCAGGCGCTGGAAGCCGCCCGAACCCCCGAAGATGAGGTGATCTTGGGGGTTACCGGCGTGGACCTTTACGTGTCGGGCTTGAACTTCGTCTTCGGCCTGGCCGATCCCTCCCGCCGCTGCGCCATCATTTCCCTGGCCCGCCTCTACCCGGAATTTTACGGCCAGCCCCGGGCCCCCGGCCGGTTCAAAGAACGGGCCCTCAAAGAAGCGATCCATGAACTGGGGCATCTTTGGGGCCTGGACCACTGCTCCGACCCGGCCTGCATCATGTTCTTCTCCAACTCACTTTCCGACACCGACCGCAAGGGGCCGGGGTTTTGCGCCCAATGCCGGAGTAATGTTAAAAAATCATTTAAATAAGTTATAAAGGGCTTGACATCTATAATCCCATCTGCTAGGGTTCCAAAACTAAACTTCAGTTTGTTTATATCGTATTAATTTAATTAATAATTAAATAATGACGCCGTTTTGCTTTAATGTTCCTGTAAGGAAATATGGAAACAAATATATTTTAAAGAGGGAAAATTATGCAAAAGAGGTTGGCTGTAATCGTGGCGGTGGTGACTATTACATGTCTGATGGGCTGGGTGGGTGGACAGAAGGAGGCTGCGGCGGCGGAAATCAATATCTTGCCTTATTATGTCGCCGGTAGTGTGGGGGATTCCTGGACCTATTCTTTTATCTACATCGATCCAGCCTACCCGAGTACACCCGACTTCACGGTGAACTTAACTCAGGTGACCTCCGGGGACCTGGCCGGCAAATATCGTATCGGAGATTTTGTAGATATTATCGATTCTCCCCATATACGCTGGAGCTTTGTCGATTGGGATGCCAGCGGGATAAATATTTATGCCACCGAGAGTGCCGTTTACAGCCCGCCGCTTAAAATTGCCGCAATGCAGCCACTCGGTGTAATGTTTGACCCCTTGCCGGACTTAGACGAGCATACCCATGTTTTCCAGAGGCTCGGCTCCCTGACGGTGCTTGCCGGCACTTTTGATGATGTCCTGGTAGACATAACCTTGACCAAGCTTTTCGGGCCGAGTGACGCCAATGCCGAGTTTGGTTTGGACCCGGTAGCCTTCCCGTATCAAGTAACCCATGTGGTGTGGTATGCCGCCGGGTTCGGCGAAATCCAAAATCGGGACTATGAACCTTCTGAAGGTGGTCCAATGTTGTTTGAGTATCAACTGCAAGCCACCAGTGTTGTGCCAGTACCCGCGCCCCTGGTCATGCTGGGGTCAGGATTGCTGGGGCTGTTGGTCGTGAGGAGGCGCTTCCCCCATTAGCTAAACAGGCAAAACGTGACACCTCTTCTGCAAGGTTGTTCGGGACTTCAACCTAAAAAGTTTAGGAGAGAGCATGGTGAAAAAGAGACTGACTGTAATCCTGGCAGTGGTGGCCATTGCCCTGACGGTATGGCCGAGCGGACAGAAGGCGGCGGCGACGGAAATTAATATTCTGCCTTATTACGTTGCCGGAAATGTGGGGGATTACTGGACCTATGCTTACATAGCACCCACTGGAGTGCCTGACTTTACCCTTGCCTTAACTCAAGTAGGCTCAGGGCCTTTGACCGGCAAATATCGTCTCGGAGATGGCACGGATTGGCGGATTTACGATTGGGATGCCAGCGGCGTGAATGTTTATGAGAATGAAGGCATTGTTTACAGTCCGCCAATCAAAATCGACGCAATTCAGCAACTGGATGAGGTAGTCGTCAGCCCATTTCCTGAACACGCAGATTTTCCGTGGTATTTTCAGAAACTCGGCTCCAGCCTTACGGTTCTTGCAGGTACTTTTGATGATGTCCTGGTGCAATTCGCCCTGGATAAGAATTTCGGAGGCCCCACCAAGGCCAATGACGAGTTCGTTTTGGATTACACCGCAGTCCCTTATGGAGTAACCCATGTGAGCTGGATGGCCGCCGGGATCGGGGAAATCCAAAATCGAGACTATGATGAGTTCGGCAACATGCTATTTGAGTACCAGCTGAAGGCTACCAGTGTGCCGCTGCCTCCCTCGCTTGTTCTCCTGGGTTCGGGCTTGCTGGGGCTGTTGGCCTTGAGGAAGCGCTTTTCCAAGTAATCAAAATCTTGCCACTTTCTCACACGGCAGGGCCTTCAAGGTCCTGCCTTTTTTGTGGGCGATGCCGGGAACGTCTGGGGAAATAAGATTGCATGGAGGGCAAGAGGGCGGACACATAGGTCCGCCCCTACAGGTGCTTCTTAGCTCCGTCCCCAAACCTATCCTGCCAAATCAGCTAACGCCTGCGCGGCGAAGTCCAGGGTGGGGTCCAGTTCCAGGGCCTGTTTGAGCACATAGGCGGCTTCCTTGGGGTGGCCCAGGCGCTGCAAGTTGATCCCCAGGTTGGCGTAGTCGATGGCCGAGCCCGGGTCCAGGTCGATGACCTTCTCGAAGCACTCCACCGCCTGCTGATAGTCCTCCAGCTTGAAACAGCAGAACCCCAGCAGGTGGTGGGCCTCTTTCAGATCGGGAGAGAGGGCCACGGCTTGGGTGAAGGCCTGGGCCGCTTCCTGGAAATTCCCCAAATCTTTCTGGCAAGCGCCCAGGTGCACGTAAATGCTGGGGATTTCGTGGGCCGGCGGGTCGAACTCCATGGCCAGGCGGAAGTGGACCAAGGCCTCGTGAGCGCGGTCCTGGTTTTCCAGGGCCAGGCCGAGAAAGAAGTTAACGTCGAAGCGCTGGGGGAACGCGGCATCAAGCTCGGCCAGGGCCGCCAGGGCCATCAGTGGCGGGGCGTACAGGGCCGCGACCTTGGCCAGGTGAAAAATGACCGTGGTATTGCGGGTGCGATCCAGGAAATGCGTACCGGGGACCAACACATAGACCGTGGGGAGGTTAACGCGGGGGTGCGTGGTGTTCACCACCAGAACCTCCAACCCCAGGCGAGACAAGGCTGTCAGGCAAAGTTGAATCTCGTCCTTGAGATTGGGCCGGGAGAGGTTGGGGAGGCTGTCCAGGGGGATCACCGGGCCGGGGGCCATGAGATAGGCCGCGTCCTCAAGGGTCTCATATTTGGGCAGGGTAGGGCGGTAGCTGGTGCGGCTATGGAAGTCCCCCGCCAGTTGGGCCACCTCGGTCAAGGCTCGGACCAGGGACTTGGTGGGGTCGGTGGTGGTGCCCGCGGCAAAGACGATCTCGCTATCGGCAGGGAAGGTGGATGGGTCGTAGGCCAGAGCCGCCACCGTGGGAATGCCGGTGTCCATGGAAAAATCCCGCAGGTGCAGGACGATGCCGTTTTTCTTAAATTTCTCCAGCAGCTCCCGGGCCGCGGGGTCGGTGACCGAATCGGGGTCGATGATGGGGGTGGGGACGCGGTCGTGGCTGATGATCGAACCCACGTGGCGCTCCACCACTTCGCATAAGCCCTGGAGGATGGCTTCTTCCAGGCAGTTACCCGCGGCCGGGCCGTTGTATTCTTCGATCAGGTAAAACCAGTGGATGGGCAGATAGACCGCTTCGTCCCGGGTCAGGTTGGTGGCGGGCACGAAATACAGCGGCCAGTCTTCATAGAGCCGGGCCGCGGTTGCGGCTTCGGGGGTTTCGTCAAACAGGGAGCGGGCCAGATAAGAGAAGGGCAGGGCCTGGCCCTTAAGGTCACGGGGGGTGCCCAAATCCAGGGGGCCTGCTTCGATATAGGCGAAGAAGCTGAAGCGTTCAACCAATTCCATGAGGGCGCTGGCCTCGGCCTGGACCGGGGTGGCTCCTTTGCCCATCTGCTTGTGAGTGGGCACCACCCGGCGGGCGTCTACGTCCAGGAGGCTGAGGTAGACGGGGATGTCCAGGCGGCCGGAGTCGATACGCATAGTCTCCTGAAGGAGCTTCAGGTCCAGATGCGCCAAGCGGTCTCGCACCCGGCGGACGGTTTCCTCCGGGGTCAGGAGCTTGTCTTGATCGAAAGTGTAGCCTTTGAGGGCGTCGGTGAGGCGCAGGGCTTCAAGCATGAGTCATAATCTCCTGCCGGAAATTATGACTTTGTTGAGGGATTTATGCAATGCGGAGGGAAGGATAGAAAAATTAAGGGATGCATTCTGAAGATTGAATCATGTCAGTGTTTCGTCTGCATTTTTAAGAGCAAGCTCGCATCGGCCAATCGACGTAATTGCCGGTTATGTATCCTTACCAGCAGCAGTTGAGATACGATGGAGCCCAGGAAACAAAGAAACATGTCCTTCTGCGTGTCCCACCTGTCGCCCTGGAAACCAAGAAAGGCATCGCGTCCCGAACTGGTAAGAACGGCTGCCCACCACTCGATAACCTCTACAAAGGCGCTGGCGGCCAGGCAGACCGAGACTGCCAGGAAGAAAAGCATCTTCCCGGGTAGCAAGGGCGTTTTGCGCAGCAAGATTTCCCGGGCCACGATAGCGGGCACAAACCCCTGGGTAAAATGGATCAAGCGGTCGAAATTGTTACGTTTATGAGAAAGGGTGTCACGCAGCCAATCGAACAAAGGCACTTGCGAATACGTATAATGGGCGCCGATCAACACCATGACGGCAAAAGCCCAAATCAATACATAAGCCAGACGGGTACAGGGAAAACGGTGGTAAGTGAGCAGCAGCAGGATAAGGGCGATAATTGCCGGAGATGCGTCCAGAAACCAGATTAACCGGTTTCGGGGGTCGATGAATGACCAGATGAAGACCCCCGATAAGCTGAGAAGCAAAAAAGTAAAAAAAACTCGATTATTTTTCATGGCTCCAGAAATGGGCACAATGGAGGATGCATATTGGCTTAAATTTGGTCACTATATCAGACTTTTAGGAGAGAGCAAAGCTAAACCCGAGATGGGTCACCAGGTTAACGGCGGGTCACTTGAGGACAGGCGGTGCCCAAGCAGAGCTTGGGCGGAAAGTGGCGTTCCCAAGCTGGAGCTTGGGAACGAGGGTGAAAATCCCCCCTAACCCCGCTTTGCCAAAGGGGGGAACTATAAGGAATTACTTTGAAAAATCGCCATTTTACCAAAGGGGGACTTGCCTTCGCAGGGTTACGAGCCGGTCTCCTGGCCAGCGCCCAAGTAGGCTGCCTGGAGCCGAGGGTGGGCCAGGAGGTCGACCCCGGAGCCGGCCAGCACTACCCGGCCGGTTTCCAGGACGTAGCCGTGGTGGGCAATCTGCAAGGCTGCGGCGGCGTTTTGCTCCACCAGAAGGATGGTGACGCCCTGCTGGTTGAGGAGGGTAATGATCTGAAACACCTCTTTGACTAACAACGGCGCCAGCCCCAGAGAGGGTTCGTCCAGGAGCAGAAGCTGCGGCCGGGACATCAAGGCTCGTCCTAAGGCCAGCATCTGTTGCTCGCCGCCGGAGAGGGTGCCCGCGGCCTGGTTGCGCCGTTCCGCCAACCGGGGGAAGGTGTCGTAGAGCAGGCCCAGGTCCCGGCCCAGGTTCTCTTGATCCCGCCTAAAATAGGCTCCCAGGAGCAGGTTTTCGTAAACGGTGAGATTGGTGAAGATGCGGCGGCCTTCCGGCGCCATACTGATGCCGGCCTGGATGATCTCGTGGGTGGGACGTCCCTGGATGTCCCGCCCGGCAAAGACAATGCGGCCCGCCCGCGGCGTTTCCAGGCCGGTGATGGCCCGGAGCGTGCTGGTCTTTCCCGAGCCGTTGGCCCCCAGGAGGGTCACGATGCGCCCCTTAGGCACGCACAGACTTACCCCGTCCAGGGCCGTGATAGCCCCGTAGGAGACTTGGAGGTCGTAGATTTCCAGCATGTTGGTCAGCAATCAGCAGTCATCGGTCAGCAGTCAGCAAAAAAACTTAGTCAGCAGTTAACTGTCAGTAGATAGCAATTAGCAAAAAAACAAAATCAGAATTTAGGCTGATAACGGATATATACTCATTGCCAAAAGAGCCTCATGAACCTATCTCCGTGCGGGTCATTTTGAGAGAGCGAAGCAACCGAAGAATCTCATAACTACTCGAAAATACGAGATCCTTCGCTTCACTCAGGATGACAAGATGGCTTTTTGCAAGAGCCTCCTTTGGCAATCGCTATAAGTTATTGGTGCGCAGGACGCACCCTACGGGAGACTGGTCGTAACCGAAACGCGACATTTTGCTTTTACTGATAGCTGAACGCTGAAAGCTGACAGCTACTTTCCCAAATAGGCCCGGATTACCTGGGGGTTTCTCTTAACCTCTGAAGGTGCGCCCGCGGCGATGGTCAGGCCGTGGTCCAGGACGGTGAGATGCTGGCAGAGGCCCATGACCAGTCGCAGGTTGTGTTCGATGACCATGATGGTCAAGTTATAGCGCCCCTGGATCTCCCTGATGAACTCAATCAATTTCTGGGTTTCGCCGGGGTTGAGACCGGCGGCGGGTTCATCCAACAAGAGAATTCGGGGCCCCGTGGCCAGGGCCCTGGCGATCTCAAGCTTGCGCTGGTGGCCGTACGGAAGCGTACCCGCGGGGAGGCTTGCTGCGTCCGCCAATCCTACCTCCTCAAGCAGGCCCAAGCCTTTAGCCCGGTGCGCCTTTGCTTCCCGGCGGTAACGGGGCAGACGCAGGATGGCCTCAATCCAGCCGGCTCTGCTCCTGCAATGATACCCCGCCAGGACGTTGTCCAGGACGCTCAGTTCCGCGAAAAGGCGGATATTTTGAAAGGTGCGGGCGATCCCCGAGGCCGTGAGGCGGTGGGGGGGCTCACCGGTGACGTCGGTGCCGTCCAAGAGGATGCGGCCGCTGGTGGGCCGCACAAAGCCGCTGATGAGGTTGAAGACCGTGGTCTTGCCCGCGCCGTTGGGCCCGATGAGGCCATAGAGGCCACCTGCCGGCACTGCCAGGTTCAAATCCTCCAGGGCCGAAAGCCCGCCGAAGCGCATGTCCAGATGTTCGGTCCGGAGGAGAAGCATCGCAACCCTCTCAGGCCCCGGAGTCAGACGCCGGGGACCCCGAAGCGCGACGCAGGAGGCGGCTTACTCCCGCCCAGGAAAATTCGTAACGGCCCAGCAGGCCACGGCGGCGGAAGATAATCACCAGGAGCAGCGCCAAAGAGAGAATGACCATACGCATTCCCGGAATGCCGGGGATGGTGTGCCCCAAGATGGTGGCCGGCTCTTCCACCACCCGCAGCCACTCCCCTGCCAGAGTAAAAAAAGTCGCGGCCAGGATGGCCCCGGTAGTGGAACCCAGGCCCCCTACCACGATGATAATCAACAGATTGAAGGTGAAGAAGAAGGAAAAGAGCGACGGGGAGATGGTGGTGATGAGGTGGGCCAAAAGCCCCCCGCCCACGCCGAAAAAAAAGGCGCTCAGGATATAAGCGCCTAACAGGTGGCGAAAGGTGTTGATGCCGGAGGCCTTGGCTGCGGTCTCATCTTCCCGGATGGCCTGCATGGCCCGGCCGTAACTGGAGTTGACCAGGGCGACGACCACTGCCACCGCAGCCACCGCCACCCCCCAGGCCCACCAGAGATTGGTATAGGGATAGAGCCCTTTGAGACCCAGGGGGCCGTTGGTCAGCCCCTGAAGGTTGTTGGCCAGGGCTCGCACCACTTCGCCGAAGCCCAGGGTGACGATGGCCAGGTAATCCCCCCGCACCCGGAAGACCGGAAAGCCGGTGATCAAGCCGAATATGGCGGCCACGAGCCCCCCGGCCAAGAGAGCCAGGGGAAACGGCAAGGTCATTTGGCTGAGTGGCCAGTAAAGCGGGATGACCAGGAAGTTCAGGGTCTTTTCTGCCGGGGTCATGGTCAAAAGCGCGGCAGTGTACGCTCCCAGGGTGATGAAGGCGTTGGGCCCCAGGTGCAGTTGGCCGCACACCCCGTTGATCAGGTTATAAGCCACCGCCAACGTGATGAAAATGGCGACGTTGTTTAACAGCCGCACCTGATACTCGTTGGCCCAATGGCTCATGGCTCCCAGGAGGAGGAATAACAGGACCAGGGCTCCCAGGTTGAGATACCGCGTGCGAATGGCTAACTCCTTTGTAAGCAGTGGTCAGTGGCCAGTGGCCAGAAAAAACCTTGGGCAAACAGTGGGGTGGAGCGGCCCACCAGCACAGGCTGGAAAGCCTGTGCCACCAATGGCGGGCACAGAGGCCCGCCCCACCGTTCTTTGTATAGTTTGAGGTGGTCTCATAAAATGCAAGACTAACCACTGACAACTGACCACTGCTTCTAAAGCTTTTCCTCATTCAAAGACTCTCCCAAGAGCCCGGTGGGCCGCACCAGCAGGAGCACGATGAGGAGGGTAAAGGCCACTGCGTCCCGGTAGCCCGCCCAGGCCGGGAAGCAGGCCACGATCATAACTTCCAGGAGGCCCAGGAGCAGCCCCCCCAAGACGGCGCCGGTGACGTTGCCGATGCCCCCCAGGACCGCGGCGATGAAGGCCTTCAACCCCGGCAGGATTCCCATGAAGGGGTTCACCTGGGGATATTTCATGGCCCACAGGAGTCCCCCGGCCCCCGCCAGGAGTGACCCGATGAGAAAGGTAAAGGCGATGATCCGGTTGACGTCGATGCCCATGAGGCTGACTGTCTCCAGGTCTCGGGCGATAGCCCGCATGGCCCGTCCCACCGCAGTCCGGTTGATGATGATGAAGAGCACCGCCAGGAGCCCTGCCGTAACCAGGGGGATAAGGAGGCTCAAGCGAGGGACAAACAGGCCGCCCCAAGAAAAAGCCCCGGCGAATACCGGTGGCACCGGAAAAGGTTTGGCCCGGCCCCCGGCAATGACCAGGGCCAGGTTCTCGAGCAGGAAGGAGGCGGCGATGGCGGAAATCAGCAGCGAAATGCGGGGAGCCCGGCGGAGTGGCCGGTAGGCGCCCCGTTCCAACAGCACCCCCATGAGGCCGGTGAGCCCGACGGCCAGAGCAAAGGCCACGGGCCAGGGCCAGGCAAAGAGCCCCACCCCCATGACGGCCAGGTAGGCCGCCACCATCAACAAGTCTCCATGGGCAAAATTGATCAGCCTGAGGATGCCGTAAACCAGGGTGTAGCCGATGGCGATGAGGGCATAGAGACTGCCCAGGGACAAGCCGTTGATGAGTTGCTGGAGGAAGGTGATGAGATCCACGGGGGTATTATACTATACATAGCCGGTTCAGGCGGGAAAAGGCCGAAGCCCAGCTAAGGTTAGATCAGGGGCAGCAAGGAAGCCTCATATATCATATTCATAGCCTTCGGCGATGATGGACCGGGAGGAACTGGCCCGCTGCCGGAGGGGGATCAGGGCCTGATACTCGGGGCTGGTGAGAAAATCCTGCACCAGGTCCATGGTTTCGAATTGCACCAGGACCAGCCTTTCGGGACGCCAGTTGCCCGACACGGGAAACACCTCCCGGCCCCGTATCAGGTAGCGCCCGCCGTAGCGTTCCACCAAGGGGAGAACCTGCGCCGTATATTCGGCGTACAATTCATGGTCCAGGACGTTAATTTCAATGAGGAGATAAACGGGCATCTTATTGACCTCACAGCCTTATGGGTTGATAGCCCCGGGAGGTGATGATGGCGAAGCGGAAGGGCGGCCCCACCTCGTCTTTGACCGCGGCCATGTTTTCCAAAAAGTCCCGGCTCAGATGCAGGATATCCTCCAGGTCGGCGCCCTGGCTCAGGGCCTTAAACAGGCGCATCTCCATTCCCAGGTTTCGAGGCATGACCACCGCGTTGCCTATCTGAATGTTTTTTAAAGGAAGTTCATTATCTTCGCTGCCCAACAGGAACATCTCGAAGTGAGGCGGGGGGCTGTCGGGACTATAGCCGGCCAGGATAAAGTAAATGCGGCGAAAGCCCTCGGCCTCCGGCCCATGCTCATCCAGATGGCGCTCGTAACCTCGGGAAAGGAAGGGCAGGGCGAACTCCACCAACTCCTCAAACGCCAAGGAGCCGGGATGGCGGGCGATCTGCCGGCGTAAAGCCATGGACAGGGGCACGCTGACGCCGGCGCCGCTGCTTAAGATGGCAGAACGGCCATCAAGCGCGAAGAGCTTGTTGACGGTGAAGATCTCCGGCTGCCCATTGGTATCGAACCGGGTGGCCCGGCTGTCCGTGGCCAACACAATGCCGTGCTCGTTCAATCCCGCCAGGGTCTGGGTCATGGGCTTTACTTACCCCTCACCCTAACCCTGTCCCACAAGGGGAGAGGGAATAATAAGGAAAGGACTTTTGGCCATGGCTACATGTGGCGGGCACGGAGGCCCGCCCCACCGGAGCGGAGGGTCACCCCACCCTATGAATCCCCTTGGGCAAGAGAGGAACCTCAAGTTTCTTCCTTTTTGGTCACTTCTGGCAGGGGCGCTCCCTCGGGATTATAAAAGATCCGTATCCTGGCCGGCGGCAGGTTGAATTCCAAATGAGAACGCAATTTAAGTGGAATGGTATCGGGGGTCAGGTCTTTCCAGGCCCGAACCGGCTTTCCCAAAAGTTTGGTCAGGTCAGGGATGGCTACCGTCTGAGGTTCGGCTGTGGCATTGATCACCGCCAGAACTCGGCCTTTGCGGCTTTCCCGGGATTTGAGCAGGAGCGCCACCGGCTCTTCCTCCGGATTGACCCGGGCCTGAGGTCCTTCCTCCAGAAGCACCGGGCAAGCCTTCTTCATCCGGTTCACCCCCTTAATAAAGGATGTCAGGTCGTAGGTGGGGGTTTCCCAGTCCTGAGGGCAGGTTTCAACCACATTAAGGCGCTTCTTGAACCCATATTCATAGCCGATGGGCATCATCAATCCGGTAGAGAAGTAGGCCGCGAAGAGGTAGCGTTGCCGGGCTATTTCCGGGGCGCCGCCGCTTTCTGCGGCCAGCCGTTCGGTGTCGTGGGACTCCGGGAAGCTGACCGAGGGGGCCAGGTGACGGAAGGTGTTGTACTGTTCCAGGCACCAGGGCTCTTTATAATCCCACCACTTGGAGCTGTTATAGAGAAAATCGAACCCCGAGGAAGAGAGCTGGGAGCACTCTTCCAGACGGCACCCCAAGGTCTCGGCGAAAAATTGGGCTTGGGGTTCCAGGTTCTTGGCCTCGCCAATGAGGCGGCCCCAGAAGTCGCCGGGGATTTTATACGCGGCATCGGCCCTAAACCCCATGAAGCCCAGGCGCAGGTATTTGGCCACGACGGCGTCGAAGAAGTGCAGCAAGCCTTCGGGGTCGGGAGGCGGCCAGTACTCCAACTCGGCCAGGTCGCCCCACACTGTGACCTTAGTGGCATCCGCAGGGTCGATGGCGCCTGGGTGCTTGATCTTGCCTTTTTTGTCTTTGGCGTACCACTCGGGATGCTCCGTCACCAGGGGCGAGTCGATGGCGGTATGGTTGATCACCAGGTCCATCATCACCTTGAGGCCCCGGCCCTGGGCCGCCTTGAGAAAATGTACCAGGGCCGCTTCCGGGTCCTGGCCGGATTCGGGAAAAAAGCGGGGATTAAGGCCAAAATAATCTTTAATGGCATAGAGGCTGCCGGACAGGCCCGGGGTGTTGATGGGGTTGAGAAAGATCCAGGTAAAGCCCAGGCCCGCGATGCGGTCCAGGTGCTCCTCCCACTGGGGGATGGTCCCGGCCAGGGGCGGAAAGAGATTGTAGAGTAGAGCTGGTTCGGCCGTTTCAGGCATCTATCACCTCTTAGTAAATGCAGTGATCAGTGGTCAGTGGTCAGTATAAGCAGGAGCAAACTACTGACCGTTTACAACTATTTTTCCCGCCCCCGGGCCTCATTCAGGCGGGCCGCGATCCGGGCGGGTTCCGGGTCTTGAATCATTTGGTCCAGGGTCAAAGGCAGCTTGAGCCGCCAGTTGGGGTGCTCTTGGGTGGTGCCGGGGAGATTTTGCTGTTCGATCACCCCGAAAATATCCTCCAGGCGGACTTCAACGAGGGCGGCCTGGCTCTGGGCCAGATACGTGAGCACGGCCTCTCGCAGGTCAACGGTGCTGGAATTCAGCACCGCATTCTCCGGCAGCAGTCCCCGGTCCCGCAAGGCCGCCTGCAGGAGAAGACGGTCCTCCTCCCTGGCGGCGGCATCGGCCTCCGCCAGATGGCCAGCGGGGTAAAGGTTCAGCCTGCGCTTGAGTGCCAAGTCACCCCCCTGCCAGAATCCCTCCAGGGTGGGCAGGTCATGGGTGGTCACCGCGGCCATGGTCCGGGGCGGGTACGCTTCCGGGGGGAGAAAGTGGCGATCCCCGTCCCGTTCAAAATAAAAGACGCGGTAGGAAAAGACGCCGCAGTTGTTCAGGTCCCGGCGGATGCGGGGCGGCACAGTGCCCAAATCTTCCCCGATGATCAGGGCGCGCCGGCGCACACTTTCCAGGGCCAGGATGGCCAGGAGTTCGCGTCGCGGGTAGCGGACGTAAGCCCCCTGGTCTGCTTCGGCGCCCCGGGGAATCCACAGCAGGCGGAATAATCCCATGGCGTGGTCCATCCGGAGCATACCGCCTGGAGGAATGTTGGCCTGGAGGGTGTCGATGAACAACTGGTAACCTGAGGCCCGCAGGCGTTCCGGGATCAGAGGCGGCAGGCCCCAGTTCTGCCCCTTGGGGTTGAAGGCGTCCGAGGGCGCGCCTATCGCAGCGCCCAGGGCGAAAAGGTCTTGATGTGCCCAGGTGTCGAAGCCCCCGGGTCCCGCTCCCAGGGCCAGGTCTTCGTAAAGGGTGAAGGTCAACCCCTGCTCCTGGGCGGCCTGGCACACCTGGCCAAGTTGGGTTTCGGCCAGCCACTGTCCGTACTGGGAAAGCCCGACTTCCTGGGGGTGTTTCCGGGCGAACTTGGCCACAGCATGGTTGTCGGGGTCCTGATATGGTTCGGGCCAGCGCCTCCAGTCGCCTTCGTGGAATTTTTCCGCCAGGGCGCTGAACCGACCGAATCTGGCCAGAGGCTCTCCTTTGGCGGCCAAAAACCCGGCGAACTCCTGCCCCCGGGTCGTCTTGGGATTTTCCGGGTCGCCGTGCATCCGGCAGAAGGTCTGATACAACAGTTTCAGTATCTTGCCCTTCAAGCGGCGGATTTCCTTGTAGGGCACCAATGGAGCTTCGGCCAGTCGGGTTTTGCCGGCTTGAAATTCCGGGCTGGCCAGGAGTTCCTGGGCCTTCCGGCAGTCTGAACTCTCGGGCACCATTTCCAGGTTGAGGTAGAGGATATTGAGAAAGACGCGGCTCGTGGGAGAATACGGACTGGGATCGACGTTATCCTGGATGCTCGCCGCATGAAGGGGGTTGACCCCCACAAACGCCGCGCCCAAGTCCCCGGCCCAGCGCATGATGGCGCTTAAGTCGGCAAAATCCCCCATACCCCAGTTACCACGGCTCCGCAAGGCATAGAGCGGCAGATTGAGGCCCCAATACCGGTAGCCTTTATCCAGCCAATCCGGGGCGTAAGCCTGAGAGGGCGCCGCGATCAACCTGGTCCACCCGGTTTCTTCCCGGCCGCCGCTTCGCACCTTCAGGGTCAGGTCGTAGTATCCCAATTCCAGGCTGGCTGGGAGGGGCAAATCCAAAGCGAATCTGAACCCCTCTGGAACCTTATGACTCTCGTTAGGTCCGTCAGGGGTAAGGCGCTTCTCCCAATGGTAGCGTTCGCCGGTTTCGCTGACCAGTTCTCCCTGAATATCCACTGTGGCCGGGGGCTCAGGTGAGGGGGACCAGACTCGCAGAATCGCCCCGGAAGTCGATGGCGCCGGGGCAACGAGCTGCACCGGCTCAACCAATGAGCCCCAGGGACCCAAGCGCCGCCGGGCGATTTCCTGATCCAGGCTTTCCGGGTCCTCCCACGGCACGCCCATGGTGGTCAAGAGAGCCTGGTAGGTGGCCTGGGAAGTGCGGTGACGGCTGCCAAAATTATCCCAGTACTGGGGGGTAATGCCGCACATGCAGCCCAGGGCCGCAATTTTTTTGGCGATGTCCTTACCGGCCATAATCAGACCAGCGCCCACGTGGCATATCCTATTGATGAAAAAAATTATACTCATTGCCAAAAAGTTTTTTCTTATTCACCCCTCACCCTAACCCTCTCCCGCAAGGGGAGAGGGGAATAAAAGGAAAGAACTTTTGGCAAGCGCTATAGGAGGAAAAAGAGATGGCCGCTTAAAGTTTTTTTATTTTAATGCTTCGTTCAGACCTGCGCCAGGGTCTTTTGCATTTTCGGCGGCCATTTTGGGGGGAAAACTTGCCATGAGCAGTTTCCGGAAGCTATTACGGCGAGGGCAAGGCGACGGCAGGCCCGGCAGAGACCTGGTTGATCATCCCGTCGGTAATGGCAAAGGCCGCCACCAGGGTTTTTTGATAACCGGGGTCGCGGCGTACGGACTCGAGGATATCGAGAAATTCCGGGTGGCAGGAGAAAAGCAGCACTTGTTGCTCACGGGCGAAATCGAGGATGACCCGGGCCGCGTTCGCCCGGCGGCTGGGGTCGAACTTAACCAGGACATCATCTAAGATGACCGGCAGGGGCTCGGATAAGCGGCCGAACTCCCGGGCCAGCCCCAGGCGGATGGCCAGATAGACCTGGTCCGCCAACCCGGCGCTCCAGGTCACTTCATCTTTCCGGGCCAGCGTCCGGTCTTCCAGGTGAACCCCATCTTCACCCACCGCGGCCAGGATGCGGTAGCGGCCATGGGCCATGGTGTTCAGAAACCGGCCCGCTTCCTGAATTACGAGAGGTTGCCGCTCCCGTTCATATACGCCCCGGGCCTTTTCCAGGAGATAGCGGCAGACCGCCAGGGTGGCCCAACGCCGGGTAGCCTCGGCCAGTTGGGCCTGCACCGTGCGCTGCTGCAGGAGTAAATCGCCCAACTGCCGGTCCTGCTCCATCGATTCCAATCTGCCTTTCAAGTTCCCGATTTCCTGGTCAGCCTGGGAAATCGCCTGTTCCAGCTCTTGTAAGTGACCGTTCAGGCGCACTTTATCCGTTTCCAGTTCTATGGGGTCGGTGCGGCTGAGTTCCTCTTCCAAGGCCACCTGGGCTTCCCGGGTGCCGGCCATGCGGCGCAGGGCATTTTCTTCGTTCTCCATCTGCTGGAACCAATTCTGCCATTTTTGGTAGGCCGCGCCCCGCCGCCGGAAGTCCTCTGTGTCAATGGCCTCAGCCTGGCGGAGCAAGTCGTCCCGTTCCCGTTCCAGCTCTTGGCCCTGGCTGGTTAAATTATTGAGGTCCCGGGCTGTGGCGACCTTTTGGGCGGTGAGCTCGCGTTGCTGCTGGCCAGCCGCCAGGACCGTGCTTAAGGCTCGGCGCAGGGCATCCAGGTCTGCCACTCCGGGCTCAGTCTCATGAGGCTTTTTGCCACAAGCCGTCAGAACCTGGCCGATTCTCCCTCTAGCCGAGTTCAGATATGCGGATAAAAGCTGCAAACGACGGTGGTGGCCATCCAGTACCCTGGCTGCACTCCGGGCATTTTCCACTGCCTGAAGCACCGCCTCGAACCCGGCGGGGTGCACTGTTTCCGTGAAGCCCCGTTGCGCTAGCCACCCGGACCATTCCTCCTTTCGCCGGACCAGCTCAAGGGCCGCCGCCTCGATTTCCGTCTGGGCCAACTCCTGCCGCGCCCGGGCCTGAGCCAACTGGTCCGCGGCCTGACGTTCAGCCTGGACTCGAGCCTGCCAATCCCTGAGGTGGGCCGCGGCCTGTTCCAATTCCCCGGCAATTTCCTCCAAAAGCATGGCATCACCCGGTGGCTCCCGGTCCATGACCTGGGCCGCCAGGGTGATCTCGGTATCCGCCGCCTCAATCTGCCTCTTCAAGTCGGCGATGGCCTCCAGGATGCCGGTCCGGGTCTCTTCCACCTGCTGCAACTCTTGCCCCAACACGGTACGGCGACGGGTCTCCACCCGGGTCTGCCAATGGTGGAGCCAAAAAAATAACCCCGCCAGCGCCAGCCCGACGCCGGGGATGATGCCCCCGAGGAGATAAGCCTGCCGATAAATGAACCAGCCCCCCAGGCCCAGGCCCACCACCAGCCAGGGCAGGCTAAGCCACCAGGGCAGGGTGGCCGTAGGGATCGTCAGTTGGCTTTCAAGCGCCGCGGCCCGAGCCTCAGCCTCATCGCTGGCGCTCTCTTTTGACCGGAGTTTCTCCGCCAGCACGTCGCGTTGGTGCAACCAGGCCCGCATCTGCCGCAGCGTCTCCTGATGCCGCGCCAGTTCCTGATTATCGGGAAGGGGCGGGGGCGGGAGGTCTCGTAAGTGCTTGTGTGCCGCTTCGGCCTGTTGATGCGCCTCGGTAACGGCTGTGGTCATGGACCGCTCTTCGGCCCTGGCGGCTTCTAACCGGCGTTCCGCGGCGTCCAGGTAGCGCCCGAACTCGGCCACCCGTTGGCGCACCTGCACCGAGGTATCCACGGCAGCGAGGCGTGCGGCATCCCAGTCCGGTCCCAAGGCCTGCAGTTTTCGTAGGAACTCGGCTTGGGCCTGGTCCAGGTCACTTTTGACGATGGGGTAGTTGTCCAAATCCGTTGCCAACTTCTCCCGCTCGCTGGCCAAAGACTCGATAGCTTCTTGTTGGGTCAGGACCGCTTCATCCAGGGTAAGCTGATTAAGAAGACCAGCGAGTTGCTGAACTTCCCTAACTTTTAGCTTCTGCTGCTGGCGATTTGTGTTCAAATCTTTCAGGACACTTTCCAGGCGAGCTTCGCCGTTTACCGGAAAATTCCGGGCAAACTCCACCTCGCCGGCCTTTTCCCGGGCCAGGTTTCGATTCGCCCAGGGGACCCGAGCCTGTTCCAGCCGCTCCAGCCGCCCCAATTGGCGGCGGAGTTGTTCGGCCTCCCGGCGATTGGTATCGACCAGGGCCTCAAGCTGTTCCCGTTGCCGCTGCCCTTCGGCATAGGCCGCGGCCTGGCCCTGGAGCTCCTTGATTTCGGCCTCGATCTCCCGGAATCGCTTCGTCAGCAGGTTGATCTGTTTCTGCCCCCGTTGGGCCAGGAGGGCGGCCAGTTCTTTATCAAGATTCTTCAAAACCTCGGGCACCGAGGCGCTCCCCAGGCCCGCGCCCGCGGCAAAGAGGCGGCCCCGCACGCCTTCCTGGGAGAGGACCCCCAACCCCTGGAGTTCGTCCAGCCCTACGGCAAAGACATGCTTAAAGGTCTCCCGGTCCAGCCCGCCCAAAAGGTGGAGAGCCGGCTCGGCCTGGATCGTGGCCCCGCCGGCTTGAGTGAGGGTTGCCGGACCGCGACCGGGCCGCGCCAGGGTGAACTGCCGGCCGTCTTGCATAATGAGCGCCAGGCGCCCGCCGGGGTTGCCCCCGCGCAAGGGCTCGTAATCGTTGCGCTTTTTATCTCGCCGGGGAAAACCGAAAAGTTGGGTCCGCAAAAATTCCATCAAGGTGGTTTTGCCGGATTCGTTGTCACCCAGGAAAAGCACCAGGCCCAGGGGCAGGTCTTGTATGCCCTGATCGTGGTAAATGCCGAACCCGTCGATGTGCAAGCCGGTTATATGCATGAGAGAACTAAATTCATAATTAATATGGTGTTTGGTAAATGGTTTTTAGGTGAATCAAATCCGGGGTTAAATGAAAGACAAATCCCCCCAAACCCCCCCTTTTTCAAAGGGGGGCTTTTAGGAGGGAGGAAGTGACCCAAGAGTCCCAAAATTAGCGATCCTTCGCTACCCCAGGATGACAAAACAGCTATTCCTCCTCGGGGAGCAGGTGGTCCACCCCCAGGATTTCGGCGGCATCGAGGATGGAGAGGAGTTCGGCATCCGCGAGACGCTCCAGGGCAGCGGCGATCACCCGGTGTTCCGGCCGCTGTTTCAATACGTCCCGGAGAAGGGCTCCGGGGTTGGCTTGATCCCGGAGGCTTTGCGCGGCATTGAGGAAATCGCCGACGAAATCTTGGACCAAGCGGCGCTGAGCCAGGTCCAGGGGCGGCCGGGTCTGATTTTGGATAGATTCCACCCAGACAAAGTCAAGGCGCTCCGGCTCGCCTTCACGCAACGGTTCCGCCAGGTCCCGTTCCAGGTCGATTCTTCCAGCCAATTCCCGATGGAGTTCGCCTCTGCCGGTCAGACTGAGACGGAGAATGGCAGCCCGACCGGAGGCTTCGGCCCGCACCTCCTCCCGTACCCGGAACATGGCGTCCAACAGGTCGTCCCAGGTCGAACGATCACCGATGTCCAGATCCTGTCTGAACCAGCGCACTGCGTCGGTGGCCACAAAGGTGGGCGAGATGCGGCGGGCGGCATCCACCCGCACGAGGTAGCAGCCCCGAGGGCCCATTTCCCGCCAGCTGCGACCCTGGGGGTTGCCGGGATAAATGATGCACGGGGCCTGGGTCCGCATAATCTTCTGGGCATGAATGTGCCCCAAGGCCCAATAATCGAGGCCAGCCGAGGCCAGGTCTTCCATTGTGCAGGGAGCGTAATTATCGTAGTCAGGGTCGCCGCCCACGTTGCAATGGAGCAC
Organism: Desulfobaccales bacterium; assembly: GCA_041648175.1. Taxonomy (NCBI): domain Bacteria; kingdom Pseudomonadati; phylum Thermodesulfobacteriota; class Desulfobaccia; order Desulfobaccales; species Desulfobaccales bacterium. The sequence continues at coordinate 259,196 of JBAZPO010000002.1, forward strand.
CCCGATGGCAAAGGGGGCCTCCGGGTCGCGCTTAAAGCCGGCGGCGAGATTGGCCTTGACTTCCCGGACCGGGTAACTGATGCCGTAGATGTGGGCCAAGGTGGCGCCGTTTCGACGAATGGGGAAGCACTCCACGCTGTGGCCCCCGAAGCGCCGGGCCAGGCCTGGCATCGTGAGGTGGGCCTCCCAGCCGGAAAGGGGGTCGTGATTACCATGGGCGATAAAACAGGGAATGCCTGCGTCGGCGGCCTTCCGCAGGGAGTCCCGGAACCGGAGTTGGGCTCGCAGGCTGCGGTTCTCGCCATCGTGCACGTCCCCGGCCACGATGATGAAATCTGCCTGCTCCCGCCGGGCCAGGTCGACGATCTGGTCGAGGGCCTGGAAGGTTGCCTCCCGGAGCACGGCGGCGATCTCGGGCGCGGCGGCGTGGATCCCCTCAAAGGGGCTATCCAGGTGCAGATCGGCGCAATGCACAAAACTGAAAGGGATGGATTCGGACATACCTAATTTGTTTGAGAGTTCGGTTGATCTCCTTTAGCTGTCTCATGGTCGATTCCGGGAGGGGGGTGGGGCAAGGTGAAATAAAACGTCACCCCCTGTCCCATGGCGCCTTTTGCCCAGATCCGGCCGCCATGCCGGAGAATGATGCTCCGCACGGTGGCCAGTCTGACGTCAGCGCCGGAAAAGTCTCTGCCGGCGTGCAGCCGCTGAAAAGACCGAAACAGCTTGTGGCCATAGTGTATGCCAAAATCGGTGCGGTTGTCTCGGACAAAGAAACCTTTGTGGCAATTCTTTGCGGGCAGGGCTCCGAACTCAATTATGCCCTGAGGCAGCTCCTCCGTAAATTTCCAGGCATTGCCCAGAAGGTTTTGGAGGACCGACCGGAGCATGGTGGGGTCGCCTAAGGCGGAAAGGCCTGGCTCGATGATGAACTCCACCCGGCGCGCCGGCGCGGTGCGCTTGAGACCCTCAGCGATTAACCGGGCCTGGTGGCTCAAGTCAATCTCTTCACGATGCAAATCGAGCCGGCCCAGCCGGGAAACTTCCAGCCTTGCCTCGATGAGCTCACCCAGCTGAAGAATCACCCCATGCATCCGCTCAAGATAGTTGCGCCCTTTCACATCGAGTTGTTGGGCGCTGTGTTCCTCCAAGGCCCGGCAGTAGCCGCGGAGCCAGCGCCCCAGGACCTTAAAATCGTGAAATATCGTATCGGGGCAACTATCCAGATCCCGGTAAGGGGTCCGCACCTCTCTCTTGGTTATTTCGGGCTCTTTTTGAATTTGCTGCTCCAGCTTGCCGTTAAGCCGCTGGAGGCGTTTTTCCACTTCCCGGTATCCGGATATGTCGATGCCGGTGCCGATGACATATTCCACCGAGCCGTCTTCTTTGGGGAAGGCCGTATTGGACCAGGCAATCAGGCGGCGGGTGCCGTCTTTGGCCACCCAATCGATCTGCCAGGATTGCGAAAAATCACCGGCGATGAGATCAAAGAAGGCCTCTTGCACTTCATCCACTTCTTCAGGAGCCGGGAATACTTCCCAGAAAGGTCGATTTCTGACGTCGGCCAAAGCATACCCGGTGATGGCCTCGCACATACGGTTAAGACGAATGATGCGTCCTTCGGCGTCCAAGACGAGCACAATTACCTGGGCCATTTCTATGAGGCGGTCGGCAAAATCTTTCTCTTGCCGCACCACTTCGCTGCTTAACCTGAGGTTGTGGAACAAGCGATTATAAGGTTTGATAAGCTCCGTGGCGATCAGCGCCCGATAAATCAAGTACAATGAAGCAATCTTCAGGAGGTGCCCGGCCAGACCGGCCTGGGCCGACACCCCCGCCAGAAAGGTAAGAGCCACCTCCGAGGCGATGGCCAGGGCGATGGCCCCCAGCAACAAGCGGAGTACACCCGGGTCGAATTCGCTCCGCTGGCGCCATAATAAGGCCATGGCTCCCAGGAGGATGACGCTATTGAAATACTCGGCGGTTTTTTGGAGGGCGGCCAAAACCGGGCCTGGCGCTACCAAATCGAAGGGGACCTGCCGCCAGACAAAGATCATCAGAATGATGGTGATGAAGGCCAGCAGATAACCACTGAGAACTGCATAAGGTCGCAGGCGGCGACCGATGCATTGGGGAGCCAGAAACAGAGATACAGCCTCCAGAGAACGAGCCGCCAGCCACAGATGGGCGGGCAACTGAAGGCCTGCGCCGGGGAAGACCCCCATGCCCTGGTAGGATAGGGTATAAAGCAGGTCCAGGGCGCCCACGAAAAGGTAGGCAATCCCTAAGAAAAGCAGGTAGTTATTTTCTTGGAATAGCCGGGCATTCCAGGCGATAGCAAAGACGCCGGTGGCGATGACGGCACTGAAGAACCCGGCAATACTGTGGAATAACAGGTAGCTGTAGCGGCTGGTCAGAAGTAATCCCAGCAGTAAAAGGCCCCATAAGACATATGACACCAGGGCGCTGGGAGTGAGAAGCCGTTCGTCCATATCCCCCAGGGAAATCTCCTCCCTTACCCAGAGACCTTAAAACCGCGCCCGGCATACGTTGCCATAGGCCGGCCTTGATGGCAAGCGAGCCGAGAGATTTCCGGGGATTTTTGTGCATCCGAGAATAAAAATCCAACTTATATTGGCAATATTTTATAGTTATGTAAAGATATTAAAATGAAATATTAATTCTTTTAAATAGGATGGAATATTTTAGTGTTTGTCCTTGAAATTCCTAAGGAAAAATCTCTGCTGCGGCGAGCAACTCCATTCTTGATCCTATAGTAACAGTTGGGATACGCTAATATTACCAGGGGTATTTTGTATTATTAATCCCACATGGGTTTTTTGAGTAAGCGTGCGACTATCAGAGGTTGCCGATATTCTGATAAATTTTGTTTAAGGTAAGCTTGAGGAGTTCGATTTCGGTTTGGGGCAGGTTTTGGGTGGCTCTCTCCCGCAGGCTTCGGGTCAGGGGCAAGAGGCGGGTCTTAAGATGCTTGCCTTCTTTGGTGAGGTAAATGCAATACTTACGCCGGTCTCGGGAGTCGGGGGCGCGAAAGATCAGGTGTTTCTTCTCTAAGGCATCCAGCATTCTGGTGATATTGGGTTTGTCCTTGGAGGCCTTCTCGCCGATTTCCCGTTGGGAAATGCCGTCTTCCTCCCCGAGATGGCGGATGATGGCCCATTGCTCGGCGGTAATCTCATAGCCGTTCTCTTTAAAGCAGCGCTGCAGGGCTGACTTGAGGGCCAGGGCCGTCCGGTAGATAATGAAGCCCAGGGAATCCTGAATGGGATAGCGGTCATCGTTCATAGAATTAGTTATAGGCAATAACTACTAAATATATAACGAGTTGTCAAAGAAATTTTCTTTCTCAGTCCGGCCCACCTGGTCTTGTGCAGCAAAGGGTGGTAGCCCGCAATTTTCATTCCGATTTTTTTTTGAGACTGATTATTTGTGCGCCGGTTTTCCCTTAAAAATTGGTTAATATGATAATGATTAAGTTGGCAACAGCGTTGACAGGGATAGGGATTCGCTTCATAATGCTTTTAAACTGAGCGTTCCGGTCAGCAAACTGCCCCCCCTTTTTCTGTTTTTTGTAATTTGTAAGAAGGGGTACGGATTCAGGGTTAGCCGCCTCTAGCCAAAGAATATTTGGACCTAAAAAATGAACCTGATGAACCTTAGGTTAAAGCTTGCCGATAAACGGACCATAATAATCGCTGCCGGAGTTTTGGTGGCCCTTTTGGCGCTCGTGGGGTTCCTGCAGCGCGGCAGCAACGGGGTGGCGTTTCGCACCGTCCCGGTGAAACAGGGAGACCTGCTGGCCACTATCAGCGCCACCGGCACGGTGGAGCCCGAGGAAGTGGTCGATATCGGGGCCCAAGTCGCGGGCAGGATTGTGTCCTTTGGTAAGGATAAGAATGGCGAGGAGGTTGACTACGGCTCCGTTGTCGAGGCCGGGATGGTGCTGGCCCGGATCGACGATGCCCTCTACGCCGCGGATGCGGCCTCGGCCAAAGCCCAACTGGCTCAGGCCAAAGCCGCGGTCCAGAAAGCCCAAGCCGATCTAGGGCAAATGAAGGCCAAGCTCGTTCAGACCGAGAACGACTGGGCGCGGGCCCGCAAGCTGGGACCATCGGACGCCCTGTCGCAAACCGACTTCGACGCGTCTCGTTCAGCCTTTGAAGTTGCCAAGGCCAATCTCGCCGTTGGCAAAGCCGCCATAGTCCAGGCGCAAGGCACCGTGGCCCAGGCCGAAGCCACCTTGAAGCGGGCTCTGCAAAACCTGAGTTACTGCACCATTATCTCGCCGGTCAAAGGGGTGATCATCGACCGGCGGGTCAACATCGGCCAGACCGTTGTGGCCAGTCTCAATGCTCCCAGTCTCTTTCTGCTGGCCAAGGATCTGAAGCGTCTCCAGGTCTGGGTCTCGGTCAATGAAGCGGATATCGGCCATATCCAACCGGGCCAGGCGGTCACCTTTACCGTTGATGCCTTCCCCGGTGAGGTCTTTTCGGGGGAAGTAGGAAAGGTGCGGCTCAACGCCACCATGACCCAAAACGTGGTCACCTACACCGTGGAGATTATCACTGATAATTCCAGCGGCAAACTATTGCCTTATCTGACCGCGAACGTCAATTTTATTGTGGGCGAACGCAAGAATGTCCTGCTCGTTCCCAACGCCGCGCTACGCTGGGTGCCCCTGTCGGACCAGATAGCCCCGGAGTCTCGAACCGCTAAAAAGGAAGGGAAGGGGACCGGCTCGCCATCTCAAGTGAAGTCACCGGCCGCGGCCAACAAGGAGCAAGCCAGTGGGGTCGTATGGGTTCCGCAAGGCTCTCAGGTGCGTCCCATCAAGGTCAAGCTCGGGCTGAGCGACGGCAGCCTGACGGAAGTTTCGAGCAGCGAACTCAAGGACGGGACTCTCTTGGTGGTGGGCGAAATGAATAGTCAGCCGGCGGGACAACCTGCACCCGGCGGCAGCCCCTTTACCCCGCAAATTTTCAAAAAGCCCGCCAATGGCAAATAACTATTCGTCTTCTGCAGCATCGTGCCTGTGAAGGTTGATAACGAGAGCCGCCATGGAATTTATCGAGCTGCGCGACCTACATAAAACGTATAACCTGGGCGAAATCGAGGTGCCGGTGCTCAAAGGCATCTCGCTGACCATTGCCCGGGGCGAGTTCGTTGCCCTGATGGGTACCTCGGGTTCAGGTAAGACCACGCTGATGAACATCCTGGGGTGCCTCGACCGCCCCACTTCCGGAGAATACTGGCTGGACGGGCAGGATGTAGTGGCCATGTCTGCCGATGAGTGGGCCCAACTCCGGAACCAGAAAATCGGCTTCGTCTTCCAGAGTTTTAACCTGCTGCCGCGGACCAGCGCCCTGGAAAATGTGATCATGCCTCTGTCGTATACCGCAGAGCACCTGTCCGACCGGGAGTCGCGCCAGCGGGCCGAAGACTTGCTCCGACGGGTAGGTTTAGGGGATCGGCAGGATCACGAACCCTCTCAGCTCTCCGGCGGGCAGCAACAGCGGGTGGCCATTGCCCGCGCCCTGGTCAACCATCCCACCATTCTGTTTGCGGATGAGCCCACCGGCAACCTGGACTCCCATACCAGTGAAGAAGTCCTGGAATTATTTCGCGAGCTCAACGAAGAGGAAGGGGTGACCATTATTCTGGTCACTCACGACGCCAACGTCGCCCGCTCCGCCAAGCGGGTCATCAGGATTACCGACGGGATGGTGGAAGCCGAAGCACCCCAAATTCAAAAGGCTCAAGGGAGCCAGATTAGCGCAGCGCCCCCGGGGGGCTCAGAAGTCGTGGGCAAGCTGCGCACCGGACTCGCGTGGCTACGGCTCCAATGGATGGTGCGGACCGCGCTGCACGGCTTGCGCCGCAACGTCATGCGGGCGGCTCTGACGACCTTGGGCATCGTTATCGGCGTGGCTGCGGTCATCGCCATGATGGAGATCGGGCGCGGTTCTTCGAGCGCGATCCAGGCAACCATCGCCAGTATGGGGGCCAATAACCTGTTAGTCTTACCGGGTACGGCCTCCAGCGGCGGCGTGAGCTTCGGGGGGGGCAGCAACATGACCCTTACCCCCCAGGACGCTGAGGCTATCTTGAACGAGTGCCCGGCGGTCAGAGGCGCAGTGCCCGTCGTCCGAGCCCGGACCCAGGTCATTTACGGCAACCGCAACTGGGTGCCCGCCTTTATTTACGGCACCACGCCCGCCTGGCTCGACGTGCGGGAATGGGGCCTGGCCGAGGGCGACATGTTCACGGATCGGGATGTCCGCAATGCCAGCAAGGTTTGTGTGTTGGGCCAGAGGCTGGTTCGGGAGCTTTTCCAAGGCGAGTCGCCTCTCGGCAAAGAAGTTCGGGTTAAAAACGTCTCCTTCCGGGTGGTCGGGGTCCTCACCAGCAAAGGGGCCAACATGATGGGCATGGATCAGGACGATGTCCTGCTGGCTCCCTGGACGACAATTAAATTCCGGGTGACCGGTTCGTCGGCGGAGACCGCTAACCAGAGCGCCGCCGCCGCCAGTGGTTCCGGGTCCAGCACCTCCACGACGGTTAACACCCTGAACCAGATTTATCCCACCAGCCAGAAGAAGCTGTACCCCGAGCAATCGGCTACTCAGCAGGCCGACACGCCGCTGCCGGTGCGGTTTATCAATGTGGATCAGATCCTAACCGCGGGTCGCTCCACCCAGGAAATTCCTGCCGCCATCAAGCAAATCACCCAGATACTGCGAGAGCGGCACCGGATTGGCCCGGGAGAACCTGATGACTTCAACATCCGGGATATGACCGAAATGACCAAGGCCCTGTCTTCCACCGGCACCATGATGACCAAACTTTTACTGGCGGTGGCCCTGATCTCGCTGTTGGTGGGGGGCGTCGGGATCATGAATATTATGCTGGTGTCGGTGACGGAGCGGACCCGGGAGATCGGCTTGCGCATGGCCGTGGGCGCCTGGGCCCGGGATATTCTCCAGCAATTCCTGGCGGAATCCGTGATCCTGTGTTTCTGCGGCGGGGCTGTGGGTATCCTGGTAGGACGGGGAATATCTATGTTAGTAAGGGTGTTGCTGCAGTGGCCGACGGCGTTGTCTCTGGAGGCGATCGTTGCGGCTTTTGCGGTCTCGGTCACCGTGGGCATTGTGTTCGGCTTTTACCCGGCCTGGAAGGCCGCCCATCTGGACCCGATCATTGCGTTGCGGTATGAATAGAAATAAACGGCGTTTTGAAAAACACCGTGCACAGCCTGGAAAGGCTGTGCCACCAAAAGTCATGGGATTTTAAATAGTCAATAGTAATGAAAGTTAAAAAGGACGGTAGCACAGGCTTTCCAGCCTGTGCGCCAGAGGTTGCCTTATTAATAAAACGGCGCAATTTGCCACACTGGCAATTGCAAGGAAGCACTTATTTTGTTACTTTTCGTCTTAGATCAGGAATTATGTCTGAAGATGAAAGAAGAATGGTTTTAGATGCTGTAAAACATTTCCATAAGATAAAATATTTGATAACTACAGCAGTAGTGATGCTAGATCATGTTCATTTAATTATGAAACCAGTTGTGAATGGGCCTAACGCTGAATTTTCCTTAAGCAAGATTTTACAAAGTATTAAAGGCTTCACTGCTCGGCAAATAAATAAAGTCAGGGGTGCCAAAGGGGCTATATGGCAGGCTGAAAGTTATGATCGCATTGTCAGAGATTATGATGAATATCTGGAAAAATGGCAATATATTCGTAATAATCCGGTTAAAACAGGACTAAGCGAACGTCCTGATGAGTATCCTTTTCTCTGGGAGCCAGGGGAAGCATTAGAAGCAATCTAATGATGGCACAGCCTGGAAAGGCTGTGCTACCGAAAGTGAATTTTCTCATGTCCTTATCAACTGGAACTGGCCGGAACAATAATAATAACAGGCTCATCTTGAGGTTAAGCCTGGTCGCCCTTTGCCTGCTGGTTGCGGCAGGCTGCGCCGTGGGCCCCGATTACCGGCCGCCGCAGACAGAGGTCCCGAAAACTTGGGACGGCCAAAATATCGTCACGCCGGAGCAACCCAGCAAAACCACGAACCAACCGGTAGCCCTGGTGGATTGGTGGCAGGCTTTTAAAGATCCATCTCTTTCTTCCCTGGTGGAAATGGCGATTCGCGCCAATCTGGATGTGCGCCTGGCCGAGGCGCGTATCCGCCAGGCTCGGGCAGCCCTGGGAGTCGCGGGCGCGCCCCTCTGGCCGGGGGTTGAGGCCTCGGCGCTTTATGAGCGCAGCCAAGGCTCCAGCGAGACCGTAACCTCGGGAGGTCCCGCGCTGGCAACCGCCGGTGGGCTTCGGAAATTATTTCAGGTGGGCTTGGATGCCAGTTGGGAATTGGATATATTCGGGGGCACGCGCCGGAACATCGAGGCTGCCGGGGCCGATCTCCAGGCCGCAGTGGAGGACCGCCGCGACGTTCTCGTAACCCTGGTGGGGGAGGTGGGAAACAACTATCTCAACCTCCGGGGCTTTCAGCAGCAGATAGCCATTGCCCGCCAAAACCTGAAGGCGCAAAAGCATACTGCCGAAATCACCCGGAAGCGCTTTAATGCCGGCTTTGTGGGCGCCCTGGACGTAGCCAATGCCGACGCCCAGGTAGCCACCACCGAAGCCCAGATTCCGGGCCTAGAGTCCTCGGCCCGGGCAGCCGTTTACAGCCTGGGGGTGCTCTTGGGCCGGGAGCCCGCGGCCCTGGAAAAGGAACTGACCCAAGCCACTCCGATTCCTCCTACCCCCTTGGAAATTCCGGTAGGACTGCCTTCCGAGCTGCTCCGGCGCCGCCCGGACATCCGCCGGGCTGAAGCCCAGATCCATGCCGCCACGGCCCGCATCGGGGTGGCCACTGCCGACTTGTTCCCCAAGTTCTCGTTGACCGGCAGTTTCGGCTTTTCCAGCAATGACCTGACCAAGCTGGGGAATTTGAGCAGCAGTAAATTCTGGTCCTTCGGTCCCACCGTCACCTGGCCGATCTTCGCCGGTGGCCGCATCGTGTATAATATAAGAGTTCAGGATGCTCTCACCGAGCAAGCCCTGCTCACTTATCAAAAGACCGTGCTGACCGCGCTGAAGGATGTGGAAACCGCTTTGGTGGCTTACGCTAAGGAACAGCAACGGCGCAAATCTTTGGCCATAGCCGTGACCAATAACCGCAAGGCGGTGGACCTGGCCATGAAACTTTATGTTGCCGGCAAGACGGGTTTCTTGAACGTACTCACCGCGCAGCTTAACCTTTATACCACCGAAAACGCCCTGGTGCAGAGCACCAACATTGTGGACACCAACCTGGTTGCCCTCTACAAGGCGTTGGGCGGCGGCTGGGAAAACGCCTCTATGCCAGACCCTAAGGCGCAGGGATACATTGACCAACTGAAGCGGTTGTCCGATAAAAAAGTGAACCAGGAATAGCTTATCGCCTTTATCCCCCATTCCTTACAGGTTTTCTGATATGTCCGCGGAGCATCCCCAGGCCTCTGGCGCGGCGTTGTCCAAGGGCGCGGAGGTTGATCTTGCCATTGAAAAGCTGGCCTTTGGCGGCAAAGCCCTGGGCCGGGTGGACGGTTTCGTGGTGTTCGTGGATCATGCCGTGCCCGGACAAAAGGTGCGGGTGCAGATTACCCGGAAAAAATCCCAGTTCGCCGAAGCCCGGGTAGTCCAGGTCCTGGAGCAGTCCCCGGCATATGCGGCGCCCTTCTGCCCTCATTTTGGGCTCTGCGGCGGCTGCCAATGGCAAGATGTGGCTTATGCGGAGCAATTGTACTGGAAACGGCTCCACGTGCAGGAATGCCTCCGGCATCTGGCGGGCCTGAGTCCCGGAGATATCCTGCCGCCGGTGGCCTCACCGCAGCGTTATTACCGCAACAAGATGGAGTTTACCTTTGCGCCCCAGGCCTGGCACTCTACCGGCGACCAGGCGGTGGGAAGAACCTCGCACCATGGCGGCTGCGCCCTGGGGTTGCACGTGGGGGCCTCTTTCGACCAGATTTTCAACCTGGAGCACTGCTTTCTGCAGTCTCTCCAGGCCCCGGCCATAGTACAAGAGGTGCGAAGTTTATGTGGCAAAAGCGGCTTGTCGGCCTATAACACCCGAACTCAGCGGGGCTTCTGGCGATTTCTGGTGGTGCGGGAAGGCAAAAATACCGGCCAGACGCTGGTGCATCTTATCACCACCGACCAGGGCAAGCCGGCCGTGGTGGAGACCCTGGCCACTCTCCTGGTAGCCGCGTTTCCGGGTATTACTAGTGTGGTTCACTCCCGCAGCCAGAAAAAGGCTCAACTGGCCTATGGCGAGGCCAGCCGCACCTTATATGGACCCGGATATATTGAAGAGCAGATCAATGATTTGCGGCTGCGAGTCTCGGCACAGGCTTTCCTCCAGACCAACACCGCGGCTGCCGCAGGCCTGTATGACGCCATCAGACGGCTGGGAGAGTTCACCGGGCAGGAGACCGTTTGGGATCTTTACTGCGGCGCCGGCGCCATCGCCCTGTCGTTGGCCCCCCATGTGGCCCGGGTGGTGGGCTTTGAACTGATTGAAACCGCGGTGCACGATGCCTACCTCAATAGCCGACTCAACGGGATAGAAAATTGCCAGTTCCTGGCAGGAGATTTGAAAGAGCGACTCCGGGAGACCCATCGGGACATCCCCGGTCAGCCTGGTCCCGATGTGGTAATCACCGACCCGCCCCGGGCCGGCATGCACCCCCAGGTAGTGCAAACGCTCCTGGCGCTTGCCCCCCCGCGCCTCATCTATGTCTCCTGCAATCCCGCCACCCTGGCCCGGGACCTGGCCCTCCTCCAGGAGCACTACGATATCCTCAGCATCCAACCCTTTGATCTCTTTCCTCAGACCTCCCACATTGAATGCCTGGCGCACCTTACCAGACGCCATCCGGTTCCGGCCTAACGGCACTGTAATACTTCGAACAAACCTATGAAATTTTCTTGCCGTAGGGCAGAACCCTATAGTTAAGAAAATTATCTGTATATTCTTGATTTAAGAAGCAGCATACCTATTTTAAACTTAACGTTTGGTCCACGATCAAGGTGGACAGTGGACCTGGCTGTCGGCTCCTTTTGTGTCTATCTCGACCTAAACCCCGGATAGTTTGTGATTTTGGGATAGTCATGGCGAAGGCAAAACTAAGGAATTGACGGCGGCCAAAAATGATACTCATGTTTCCCGCCGGGAGAGCCGATCAATAATGTGGTGATCAGCGGTGATCTGCGTCTTGGCGAGGCAGGCGGGTAGGGCCGCCACATCAATTTTCATCCATTTACATCCATAAGGAGAATAGTATGCGTAAAAACATTAAGTGGTGGCTAACCGGAAGCTGGCTGGTGGTTGTGTGTTTGGCCCTCATCGGCTGCGCTACTGGCGGTTCGTCCATGACTCCGTGGGTGCCTGCGCCGCAAACGCCTGAGCAGTTGCTTTCCGCTGCTGGCTTCAAGCAGGTGTTCCCGACAACCCCGACTCAAAAGACGAAGCTGGCTAACATGCCTCAGAAGAAGATATTCTTAATCAGCCAGGGTCCCAAAGTCTACTATGTCTATGCCGACGCCAACGGCTGCGGTTGCATGTACGCCGGGAACCAGCGGAACTATCAGAAATTCCAGCAATTGGCTGCGGACTCCCAAATGATCGCCGAACAGTACGCTGCAGCCCAGATGAACGACTGGGATTGGGGCGGCTGGGGTCCAGGCTGGTGGGGTGTGGGGGAGACCGGCGAACCTGAATAACCAGGGGATTGCCCGGTAAGAGTTATTCGCTGCATAGGATGGGAGAAGCCTCAGTATCCACAGCGGGGTTGTGTCCCCCGGATTCCGAGGATGCTATGTGTAGGAACATCAAGACACTCTTTAACTTAGAGCCGCCTGTGACGGACGAAGAGATTCGCGCAGTCTCGCTACAATTCGTGAGAAAAGTGAGCGGCTTCCACAAACCATCGAAGGTAAACGAAGCTGCATTCCTGGCGGCTGTTGACGAGATAGCGGCAGTTTCCAGAAACCTCTTGAACTCCCTGGAGACAAAAGCACCACCGAGGGACCGTACAGAAGTGGCTGCCAAGGCACAAGCACGCGCAGTTCAGAGGCTACCCATCAGATGATGGTGGGGATATTCGAGGGGTCACATCACCCATTTAATCCCTTCTGGTTTCGACAGACGATACCCCTAGATATGGCTCTCCGATAACTTAAAAAAATGTTCAAATTGAGGGTGTAGGTTGGAAATAGGGTTGGAAAACAAAAAAGAGGGGTTAGGCCGATTGACCTAACCCCTTTGAAATCTTTGGGGTGAACGACGGGACTTGAACCCGCGACCGCCGGGGCCACAACCCGGAGTTATACTTTTCCCATCATTTACCATGACTACCCAAAAACCCTTGATTTAAGGACAAATCCTGATTTCTCTTTTCTCTTGACTTACCAGAAAATACCCTTATAATTGCCTCAGATGCGGGGAATAGTGCGGGGAATAAAATCACCCTTTGGAGCAGACACCATGCCACCTTTAAAAAGAATCAAGACCAATTATCCAGGGGTTTTTTACATCGATGGCGTTTCCACCGCCACCGGCAAACCAGAACGGATTTATTATATCCGCTACCGGAGAGCCGGTAGAGAAGTAGAAGAACCTTGTGGCCGTCAATATCAGGATGACATGACACCGGCCCGAGCCTCTCGTATCCGAGCGGAAAAAATAGATGGTAAGGCACCTTCCCGGCGGGAAAAACGGGAGGCAGAGCGCGCCATCAAGTGGACCCTCGACCGCTTGTGGCAGGAATACATCGGACCCAAGCCCGACACCAAAGGATTTCGGACAGACCGCTATCGCTATCAGAAATTCTTGCAAGCCACCTTGGGACCCAAGGAACCGCAAGAGATCACCATGATCGCAGTTCACCGTCTAAGAATCAATCTCAGCAAGACCTTGAGTGCTAAGACCGTCAAGAATGTGCTGGAATTGCTTGAACGCATTGTCAATTTTGGAACCAAAAAAGGGCTATGTGCTGGCCTGGGGTTCAAGCCGGAGCACCCCCGGATTAATAACCAACGTACTGAGGATTTATCACCGGAGCAGCTTGCAGACCTCCTGAGCGCCATTAATGCAGACCCCGATATACAAGCCGGCAACCTAATGAAGATGGCCCTGGTTACTGGTATGCGGCGGGGTGAACTTCTTAAACTGCAATGGCAGCACATTGACTTCGATAAAGGCTTTATCCATATCATCGATCCCAAAGGTGGCAAAGACCAGACCATTCCTTTGAATCAATCCGCAAGAGATATTCTTGAGAATCACCCCAAGGTTAATGACTCCCCCTTTGTTTTCCCTGGCCGTGGCGGTGGACAAAGAGTTGAGATGAGACGGCCCATTGACCGGATAAGAAAAGCGGCTGGACTACCGGCTGACTTCCGCCCCCTACATGGTTTGAGACACACCTTTGCCTCAATGCTGGCATCATCTGGCGAAGTGGACCTCTATACCCTTCAAAAGTTACTGACCCACAAAACCAGCGCCATGACGCAACGCTATGCACATCTGAGAGACGAAGGACTTAGGCGTGCCTCTGACTTGGCCGGAGACATGATTAATAAAGCCGTCGTGAACGGGGACCATCTTAAGGTGGTAGAGGATTAGCGTCTGACAGCAACATCGAGCAGGTGGCGGATGGGGAGTAAATAATAATTTTCACAAAACGGCTATCTATCGAAATAGTATTTGACTTTTAAGGTAAGTTGTGGTTTAATAATAATTCAGATGGTAATTATCGCCGTGAGCACACCGGTTTCCTTGACCATGTAACTTAACAACTAAACCCCAGGCACGCCGTGAGCACAACGGCCTTCCCTGACAATGTAGCTTAAAACTAAATATACGCCCAGGCAACGCCTTTTTAAAAGGGCCTCCCTGCGAGAAACAGCTTCAATGGCTGTTTATCCTTGGGGGCTTTTTTTTATTGCCCCCGACAAAAGAAGGGGCAACAAATGACCAGCGTTTCCGCACCATCCGATCCACAATCCCAACGTTACATCACCGAGCACGAAGTTGCAGCCCTGACCGGCCGCAAAGTCCAGACCTTGAGGAACGACCGGCACAAAGGCCGTGGCTTTCCCTACCGGAAATTCGGGCGCCAGGTCCGCTACTTCCTCCCCGAAATCTTGGCAATCATGGAATCCCACCGGATCGAACCGGAGGCCATGTAAATGCGGCCCTTGGGAAAGAAAAACCCCGGCCATGGCAGGACCGGGGTAAGGTGTGGGGTAACTCTGCAAAATCGTTACTTAAATAATAGCAGAATCTTCCTTAAAAATCAATTCCTTTCTTACGTGTTGGGTGTGGGGGTGGGCCATGCGTAACCTTCATGTTGACCATCTGGCGGACCTCCGTAAATCCGGTCTGACCGATGAAACCATCCAGGCCGCTGGTATCTACACCGTCACCCCTGGCGACATTGGCAAGAAATTAGGTGGCAACGATGGCGGGGTCGTTTCGATGCTTTGTTTCCCTTATCGTGAAAGCCATGAGCGCTTTAAATGCTTCTATGAGGAAGGGAAAAGCGGCCCCAAGTACCGGCAAAAAAAAGACACCCCAAACCATCTTTACTTTCCCCCTGGCGTTGACCTGAAAGGCGACTCTCCCCTGCTGCTGGTAGAGGGCGAGAAAAAGGCATTGGCATTGATGCAAGCCGGTTATCAAGTGGTGGGCATTGGTGGGGTCTGGAACTGGTGCGAGCGCGGCCAGGGGTACGAGCGTCCCAAAGAATCCCGCCCCATTGCCGACTTTGACCTCGTGAACTGGAAGCGCCCCGTCACCATTCTTTTCGACTCAGATGGTGTCAGTAACCCTAATGTGCGGCTGGCGGCCTGGCGGTTGGCCCGGGAGGTGGCGAGACGTGGTTAATGTACTGTTCTTCCCTACTGGCCCGAACGGTGAAAAGGTTGGTGCTGATGACTTCCTGGCGGCCCATGATCCGGCGTCATTGGCCGACCTGCTCAAGACCTCACGGCCCTATGACCCGGCCTTGAATGACCATGAAGCCGATATCTCTTGGATCCTCAGAGACATTACCCCGGAAAGCAGCACCTTTGACAAGCTGACTGCCCTTCTACCTCTTGCGCCCATCCTGGCAAAAATGACCCACCTTGAAGCGGGTGCGATGCTGGAAAAACTCAAGGCCAAATTCAATCTCAGAGCCAAAGACCTCAGCAGCTTAGAGGCGGACGTTAAACAGGCCCGGAAAAAAGCCAAGGCCAAGAAAGGCGACTCCGCAGCCCCGGCATTGAACGACCTGGAAGATGTGCGCCGTCTCCACGCTGCCATTGATTTTATTGGTGAATGTATGACCATCGGCTTCCGGGTTGACCTCCCCGACAACGACACCGGCCTACTGCTGGTAATTTCCGATGGTGAAGGGGTAAAAGTGGAGGTTGGCCCAGAGCAGATAGAAATGGGTGGACAGACCTACCAAGTCAAGCCGGGTGCCCCGCCGTTTCTCAGAGACGTATGGGGGCTGGACCTGCTCAAGTCATTCATGGCCCATCCTACCTATCCCAAAGAACTCTATAACAACCTCGTGGGGGCTTATAAGACCTACCTTGACCTACCCGATGCTGCTTATGGACTAATGGCGGCCTGGACAGTAGGCACCTACTATGCCCACCTGTTCACGGCCTTCCCCTTCCTTCACTTTCACGGCCCCAAGGAATCAGGCAAGAGCAAATCGTTAGAGGCTATGCGGTGCGTCTGTTTAAACGCATGGAAAGGGCGAGACATTACATCGGCGGCCCTGGGGGATACGGCGGACGGCCAACGGGGGACCCTGCTTCTTGACCAAGCCGAAAAACTGAACAGCGAACAGGAGACCGGAAACCTCATTGGCTTACTCGCGGACAGTTATAAGAAAGCCGGGGGGCAGCGCCGGGTAGTGGAGATCACCAAAGCCGGGCGGTCTGTTCTTGAATTTTCCACCTATGGCCCCAAGGCATACGCCAGCACCAAACCTCTTGACCTGGACTTGGCCGACCGATGTGTCCGAATTGCCATGACCCGGACCCGACAGAGACTTCCTGATTTGGAGGGGTGGGAAAAGATATGGGGTGAATTAAGAGACAAATTATATCGGTTCACGCTGGCATCATTCAAGACCGTTCGCCAGCACTATGAGGCGAACCCCGGCAACGGAACCCGGATAGGCGAACTCTGGCGGCCCATGCTGGCGGTGCTGTTGGCTCTGGGGGTAGAGGAAGGGGAAATCGAAGCTATCCGCACCCTATTCATGGAAGCGGCCCAGGAAGGCCGACATGAGCCTACCGGCTGGGAGTGCACCTTGTTAGAGGTGCTGCGGGATGAGGCCCGGTCACATAATGACAGATTCGAGATGACCGTCTCCGAAATTCTTAATGCTATGAATATCGAGGGCGATAAACAGCCGGGGGGAAAATGGGTGGGGAATACACTTTCTAACTACCATCTTTCTCAAGCCAGGAGACGAACCAAAAGTGAAGGCAAGAAGGAGACGGCCTATCAATTCAATCCGGCCCGCGTCAAAGAATTGTGTGAAATTTATTTAAGGGATACCCCCGGAAATGACCTGTCCCACCTGTCCCCCGGCGATAATACTAATAATTCTAATGAGTTTGAGGTGACACAAGAAAATCAAGGGACACGTCCCCACCTGTCCCCTTTGGGAACGGAAGGACTTGAAGGCCACGAGGGGACACGTCCCCCGGAAATGACCTGTCCCCCTTATGATGTTGATAACACTAAAGATAATGGCGGGGGACACGAGGGACACGAGGAATCGGGGGGTATCGAAGAAAAAAATCTCACTCTTTTTTCATGCAATGAGGTGGAACTATGAGCCCCGGCATCGAAGCGGTGAGGACGCTGGCAAAGATCGGTTATCGGTTCACGGTGAACGGGGAGAAGATCAAAGCCAAGTATCACGGCCCCGGCGAACCCGACCCGGACACGGTGCGGCCATTACTTGAGACGGTGAAGGAGCATAAACCGGATGTACTGGAATATCTAAGCAGACCGACTCCCCCAGAGCGCATCTTGACTTGCTTCGAGTGCGACCATTTCCGGCCCGCCGTCAGTTCCCCTAACCCGACTCAAGCCTTTGGGCGGTGTGAGAAGCGGAAGAAAGGGCGCTACGGCTGCGCTACGGCGTGCGAGGCGGCGCTGGAGGCAAAATCATGACCACTACCGTCACCGTCACCAGCCGCATTGAACTCACCGGCATACCCGAACGGGTTAGGGATACCATCGAGGCCAGGCTCACCTTCCCGAACCCAGCTTATGAGGACGCAGAGAAACGCGGCTATTCTACTTGGAATATTGCCCCGGAAATCAAAGGCTATTCCCTGGACGGCAATGTGCTCACCATGCCCAGAGGATTCACCCGGCAACTGGTGGGGATTCTCAAGAGTGCCGGGGTGCAATATAGGATAGAGGATCACCGGCGCACCTTGCCAGAGGTTGATTTTACCTTTCATGGGCAGCTTAAAGACTTCCAGAAAGAGGCCGTGGAACAAATGTTCAACCGTGACTTCGGCACCCTTGCAGCGCCTACCGGATCAGGAAAGACGGTTATGGCCCTGGCGATGATTGCTCGGCGGCGGCAACCGGCTTTAGTGGTGTGTCATACCAAGGAACTGCAAGAGCAATGGATAAGCCGGATTGAAACCTTTTTGGGAATCCCGGCTAACGAGATAGGGCGGATCGGGGGCGGCAAGAATCAAGTGGGGGGAAAGATCACCGTGGCCCTGGTTCAGAGCCTTTATAAAGTGGCCACAAATGTAGCCAGTCACTTCGGGCACCTGGTGATAGATGAATGTCACAGAGCCCCCAGCCGAACCTTTACCGAGTGTGTCACGACCTTTGACTCAAAATTCATGACCGGATTGTCTGCTACCCCGTGGAGAAGGGACAAACTCTCCCGGCTGATATTTTGGAGCTTGGGCGATCTGGTGCATGAGGTTGACAAGGCCGCATTGGTGGAAGCCGGTCACGTCTTACAAGCCGATGTTGTTTGGAGAGAGACAGATTTCCGGCCCTTCCATGATGCAAGTGCAGAGTATAGCAAGATGCTGAGTGAACTAACCCAGGACCCGGGCCGTAATGCCTTGATTGCCTCAGACGTAGCAAAGGAAGTGGGGAACGGCGGCGGCGTGTGTTTGGTACTGACAGACCGTAAAGCCCATTGCGAAACGCTGGCGGGCGTCCTGGTGGCCCGTGGCATTGCCGCGACTGTTCTTACCGGGGATATGCCCACAAAGGAACGTCAAGCCGTGGTGGAAGCCCTGAACGCCGGTCACGTCAAGGTCCTGGTGGCAACGGGGCAACTCATTGGTGAGGGCTTCGATTGCCGCGAGCTCTCCACGCTCTTCCTGGCGACTCCTATCAAGTTTAATGGCCGTCTCCTACAGTACCTGGGGCGGGTGCTCCGGCCGGCACCCGGGAAGGATAAGGCAAAAGTCTATGATTACGCGGACCCGGTTGGAGTGCTTGAGTGTGCGGCCCGGTCACGGCAACGGGTTTATCAAGCCCAGGAGAGAGCGGCATGAATAAGACCTCTATCACCATAGCCACCCCACACCGGCGGTCCTTCAGCCCGGAATATGTCCTATCCTTGGCGGAAACCCTGCGGGATGGGAGATTCAATTACAACTATCTTATCCGGGAGGGGTCCACCCTTCACCACCAAAGGAATAGCCTCTGCCGGGAATTTCTCAAAGGCCCGGGGGAATATCTGCTGTTCGTTGACAGTGACCAGTGTTGGATGGCCGAAGACGTAGAGCTCCTGATGGATGTTGACAAGGACATCGTGACCGGCTTGATTTTCATGAAGACCTATCCCGCCCAGGTGGAGATAGTACCTCTAAGCGGAAGCCTGAAAAGCCTCCCTGATGAACCGTTCGAGCTTGCCTCAGCCGGGACTGGATTTTTGCTTATCAGACGGCGGGTGCTGGAAGCTTTTTTCGAACGTAGGATATGGCCCTTTGACCCCCTGCCCATTCATCAAATACTCGACCCCACCGCACAAAACCCCGGCATCGAGGGGGACTTTCCGAGCGGCTATTATTGGGAGGATTTGTCTTTCAGCGTCAAGGCGAGGCAATTAGGGTTTTCCATCTGGTGTGAACCGCGGGCCAGGATCGGACACATAGGGCCACAGATTTACTTGCAAACGCCTGACCTGGCCAAGTGGTTCAAGAGTGTGGGCAAAGCGGGTTACGAGGGTTTTAGCGGAAAGGGCTTTGCCAAAGCCTGAAAGAAATTCGTTGTTTATATTTTGCATTTTCAAGGAGGGGTAAGATGTTTAAACCTGGAAAATCCGGCAATCCCAAGGGGAAAGCTAAGGGCACGTTACACAAGGCGACACGGGCAGCCCTGGCACTACTGGAAGGAGACTTGGAGGCCATTACCGAGAAGTTGGTGGAGAAGGCAAAAGAGGGCGACCTGATGGCCGTCAAGCTGATTCTGGATAAACTCATTCCGAACGCCAGGGAGCGGCGGCTGTCCATAAAGTTACCCCAGGTGGAGGGAGCAGCTAATCTTCCGGCGGTGCTGGAAGCGGTAGCCAGCGGGGACCTGACCCCCGGTGAAGGGCAGACCATCACGGCTATGCTGGAAACCTATCGGAAATCAGTTGAACTCAACGAAATCGAGGCCAGGTTGAAGGCCTTGGAGGGCAAGAAATGAGCCTGAAGAACTTGGAAGGCCGAATTGAGAAATTAGAGCGGGCGAGCGGGGGAGATAAGCCAGTTGTGCTTCTCGTTGTTATTTTAATCGCGTCCGATAATGCCGGAAATCGGGAAATCTTAACCCCCGAAGAAGAGGTGGTCTTACAGAAATATAAGGATGAGACAGTGGCCGCAGCGAAACCCGGTGAAGGGTTCATAATTGTGCACTGGACCAAGGATAAAGCCCAGGAGTTATTAGCCGGCCAGGATACCAGCAGCGAACCGACCTTAGGCGAAAAGGAGGGTATGGCATGAGCATAAAAAACTTAGAGGAACGTGTGGCAAAATTGGAGGAGAGCAGGAGCGATAAGATAGTTGTGATTCGCGTCGTTTACGAAGTGATCGGTACCTCGGAGGAAACGGAGGATGGCGAGTGGTCGGGCAATGCCAAAAAATTGGAGAGCTTTAGTCCTGAGGAGGAAGCGGTATTGCAGCAGTATCAGGAGGAGTTGGTCGCTGCAGCAAAACCCGGCGAGTACGTAGCCGTGTTCTGGACCCGACATAAGCTTCAAGAGTTGATGGCCCTGGCCCATGACCCTGCCTCGACAGGAGAGCCCCCAGGTTGAGGGTCTACAGGACAGGGTGACTTTCTGGGGGTGGGGGGTGGCACGTTTGGTGCCACCTCTTTGCATTTGAACTCTACTCCCTGACAGAGCCCCCAGGCTGGCTTATATTCACCCCCCTGCTCTTTCCAAGGTCGAAAAATGACTTACATGGCTGACGGCAGTAACAGATGCCTCAATTACCTCAATAGCTACTACCCCGCTGGGGATAAGGCTGAGGCTGAGGATACCCCCAGTTGTTATTGTTGGTCTGGAATTGACTATTAGGGTAGGACGATCCTGATGAGGCCGGCGGGACCGGGCCAGGGTTGGGAATCGGCGGCGGGAATCCTTGCCAACGGTTCACATCAGTTGAGGGGGACGATTGCGCCGAACCAAGATACTGTCCATTGCGGTCATAAAACTGTACCTGGGCGAAGGCGGGGACGGCGAGAGAGAGAATCAGGGACACAATGACTAAGGTTTTCATGGTGTGACCTCCATATCACTATTGAGACGATGATTTGAAAATGTCAAGGGAAATTAACCCCCTGAGAGCGCCAAGGCGGAGCGACGGCAGGGGAAGCGGGAATAATATGAACGCTTGATATTTTTACAGAAGTTATGGCATGGTGAATTTGTGAGAAATGGCCATAAAGACCGGATTACGGACATGGAAAAGGGGAGGATGGTAATGGCGGCACGACCATTGATAAAGAAAGTCCCCTGGCGACGGCGATTTGGGGACCTTAGTGCGGTGGCTGTATTAACGATAGTAATGTTTGGGATTGGAGGGGCGAGCTTAGCTATCGGTCAGAATGTATTCATTCACAATGGGTTTTATAAAGGCAATAATTACATGCAATTAGATGTAGAAGATAAGGCAAAATATTGCATGGGCTTGCTTGACGGCATACTTTTGTCTCCATTATTTGGTGCTAGTAAAAGCAAACTCTCGTGGCTTGAAAGCCGTGTTGATGGAATTGCAAATTATCAACTGGTCGCCATAATTGATAAATTTATGCAAGCACATCCTGAGCGTTGGCATGAGAATATGCATACCCTTGCCTATAGTGCCCTCGCTAATGCCTACAAAAAATGAGGCGCTCGTCATAGCCGAGAGTGCAAACTATGAATGAAGTTGTTTCAATCAACGAATCCGCAGCCTAGCCTACGCCATCCATAACCAGCGGAACCGGCGCAATCTAACGGAGGCGGAACTGCTCCGGTGTATTGAGGCCGTGGATAAGCGGCGGGAACGGGGGGAAGGGCAGGATAGGGTTGAAGGGAAGTTTCAACCGAAAGCATCACATGATGCTAACGGTAAGTCAGCCAAAAAAACCGCTGAGATAGTGGGGACCTCCCAAGCCACCGTCGAGCGTGCCCGGAACGTCCTCTCAGACCCGGAAGCCAAGCAAGCAGTAATGGCCGGCGAGAAGTCCATCAACAAGGCTTCCCAGGAAGCCAAGGCGAAGCGATACACCGTCACCTGCACACCAGAGCCTACCCCGCCGAAACGCAAGCCCTTGAAGCTAACATTAGTTTTTAAGCCGGAACCAGAGGGCGGCTTAGAATCTTTTCGCCATGCCCTATTTTATGCTATAAAAAGCACTTGACAAGCATATAAAGCTATATTAAGCTATATCAAAACTAAGCAGAGGGTGCCCATGCCTGAATCCCATGAACGTTATCTTTCTCCTGATGATGTGGCTCACAAGCTGAATGTGAAGCCCTTGACCGTACGGAGATGGTTAAAGAGCGGCAAGTTAAAGGGAGTGAAGGCGGGCCGCCTATGGCGGGTCTTAGAAAGCGAACTGGAAGCATTTTTAAAGGGGGGCGAGAGCGCAAAAGAATAAGCGGCCAAGAAACAGACCGGCCCGAGTGTTACAGCACAAGGACCGGCCCTAACCACAACCTAAACCTACATAGGAGGTTAAGTCATGGCTACAGATGATTCTATCACAAACAAATTACTCAATGAACAGTTGCAGGTTACCGAAAACCTCAAAGCTATCAGGAGTATTGGCGATTTGTTGTGCATGGCGGCGGACAGTGAGGGGCAAGGCCGCAATGAATTTAGCGAAGATACCCTTGCAGAGATCGGGTCTCACATTAATGCTCTCGCTACAGAGGGGCTGGTGATTATCGGTTATGAGGGACCTAAAGGAGAACCCGAACCAGAACCCCAGGCCGCACCCCCGGATCAATTACAACCTCCCGCGGGTTACGACCAAAACTCTACCAAACTCACCCCTGAAAATCTTGACGCCATTATGCAGAAAATGGCCAAACTCAAAACACAGATCAGCGTCTTTGTTGCCGCTTCCACGGGCCGGGATGAATTTGATTATGAAGGCTTCGCCATGACCATGGAAGATCAGTTTGCGGAGCTTTATGACACCTACCAGGAAGCCATAGGCGGCAAATGGAGATATCAACGTTGTAGTACCAGATAACCCACAACCGGGGCAATCATGGAAGACCTACCAAACCTCTTTCTAAATTTCGGCGGCGAAGTTATGGAGATAGCCCACCTTACCGGCTATACCCACGAGGCCCCGACTCATATACTTACCGAAGAAACTTTGATCCTCTTAGGGAAGGCCAGGGAAATGCTGAAATTGGCTAAGGACAGTTTAAAGACGGTTGGCCTAAGAGGGTCATTGCATTAACCCACAACCGGGGCGGGGTGCGAGCCCTGCCCCTACCTGCCCCAACTCCCCAATTTTATTGACTTTCCCCAAAAAAATGGCCTCACCTAAGCCCCGTAGAGCAACGATAACGGCTGGACCCTGCCCCTACTATTACCCCTTTTTTCGCTTAATTCGCTTTTTTCGCAGACCTACCCCACGAAATGATGGTGGGGTATGAATCACCCCTCGACTACCCCTTCGATATGGCTCTCCGATGGCTAAAAAATGCCTCAATTTTGGGTTGGGTGCGGGGAATAGTGCGGGGAACAAAAAAAGCAGGGTTAGGCCGATTGACCTAACCCCTTGAAATCTCTGGGGTGAACGACGGGACTTGAACCCGCGACCGCCGGGGCCACAACCCGGTGCTCTGCCAACTGAGCTACGCCCACCATCAGGCTATTTTGTAACACACGAATCGGCTCCTGGCAAGGCGCATATTGAAACGCGGCAAACCTCAATAGTCCATGACGGCGGCTTCGGCGTTCGCTGGTGTAGCATCCTTGCCTCACACCTTTACAATCTCTCCCGGAGCATATAAGGTAAAATTGTAGATCCCTTAAGGAGAGCTTATGTATCAGGCCAGGTTTTGGGAGAGCGCGGCTGATCAGAAAGTCCAGTGCTTTTTATGCGCCCACGAATGCAAAATCGATCCGGGGAAGCGGGGCCTCTGCCACGTCCGGGAAAACCAGGATGGCACCCTCTACAGCCTTAACTACAGCCGGGTCGTTGCCGAGAATATTGACCCCATTGAGAAAAAGCCCTTGTTCCATTTCCTCCCGGGCACCCGGTCCTATTCGATTGCCACCACGGGCTGCAATTTCATGTGCCTGCACTGCCAGAACTATGACATCTCTCAGTATCCTCGGGTCCATGGCGGCAAGATCTTGGGAGACGAGCGGGACCCCGAAGCCATTGTGGCCTATGCCCTGGCATCCCACTCGGCCAGCATCGCCTATACCTACACCGAGCCCACCATCTTTATGGAGTACGCCCAGGACGTGGCCAAAATCGCCCGGGAACAGGGCCTGCGCAACGTTTTTGTCTCAAACGGTTTCATGACCGAAGCTTCCGCCAACGCCCTGGCGGAGTTTATCGACGCCGATAATGTCGATTTGAAGAGCATGCGGGACGATTTCTACCGCAAGGTATGTAAGGCCCGGCTGCAGCCGGTGCTGGACACCATCACCCGGTTGAAGCAAAAAGGCGTCTGGCTGGAGGTGACGACCCTCGTCATCCCCGGACACAACGACTCCGATGCCGAACTCACCGACATCGCCCACTTCATCAAAGGGGTAAGTCCGTCGATCCCCTGGCACGTGACCGCGTTTCACCCCACCTTCAAAATGATGGACCGGCCCGCCACTCCGGTGGCCACTCTGCGCCGGGCCCGGGAGATCGGCCTGAAGGCCGGGCTGCGCTACGTCTATGTGGGTAATATCCCGGGGGAAGGCGGCGAGAACACCTATTGTTATTCCTGTCAGGAACTGCTCATCGAGCGCCTGGGCTATGCCATCAAGCGCTATAATCTCAAAGACGGGAAATGTCCCAAGTGTCAGGCCGAAATCGACGGGGTGTGGAAGTAAAGAAAGATTACCGGAAGTCTTTCAATCTCTCTGCAATACTCTTAAGCCGGGCTTCCCGGTCTGGCACCTGGACCAGATTATGCTCCAGGATATACCGGGAAACCAGCAGGGCCGCCAGGTGCTCGCCCTTGATGCTCCAGTGGGAATTGTGCTGCCAGTACAGGTCCTTCTCGGGGTTCAAGCTCGGCCGAGGTGTTTCATCTGCATAGCTGCGCATGAGGGGCAGCAGGTCAAGATAATCAATGCCTCGGGCTTTCAGAAACCGCGTCAGAACCCGGTTTGGCCGTTCCAGATCCATGTCCGCATGGGACGCCAAGAAGGGATAGACCTGGGTGTTGGTGGGGATCAGCACCACCAGAAGATTGGCCTGATCGGCTGCCGCTAAGTCTTTAAAGGCCGTCAAGTTCTGTAAATGGCGATCCCAAGACTTGCGGTTCCTCTCCTCCGGTTCAAAAGCCATAAATGTGTTGGAGACGGCGTAATCCAATTTATCTCCCGGCAAAATCCTCGCCAAGGTATCATTGATCAGGTTCATGATAATCAGGTGCTGATCCAAGGAGTACCTGATCATCTCCCCCAAACTTAATGGATAGGTGCCGCTAAAGAGCTTCTCCCGCAAGGTATAGCGTTTTGTCAATTTTTCGGTGAGGAGTTTATTGGTTTTAGGGTCCCGGTATTTAAGGGAATTCACCAGAAAACCATCCACCACCGTCAGGCCGGGGAAGGCGGTATCATCATTGAGGTCGTTCCAGAAGTACCCCACGATGATTAGGTGCGGCTTGTCCTGCACCTGCTTAATGACATCCTTGGCCTTTTCCAGTTCCTGGCCGGTGCCATATCCGGTAACGCCACATTTGAGGACCCGATAGTCCAATAATTTTTCGATTTGCGTTCCCCATTTATCCTGAAAGGGGGCAAAGCTGTGGGTAAAACTATCTCCTACGAGCAGGATGAACTGTTTGTCCCCTCGGTAGGGCTCATCGAAGCATCCCAGTTCATTGGACCAGATATGATACTCAGTGCGATTGTCCACGGACATGGGGATGCTTTTGACGTTGGGCTTGATGTCGAAGCCTTTAACCGGGTCGAATTGGTAATAGTAACGCAGGTGACGATCCCTGGTTAAAAGGTATCTATAGGAGGTAAAGTGGAGGGCGACCTCCAGGCAGGTGAGCGCCACCAGGAAGCTTAAAGCGATCAGACCGGCGTTGAGAGTCCATCTTCTCAGCCGGCTTGGCAGTTCTTGAGGACGACGGTGATCTAGCATACTGTTTGTGCTCTACATGACAAGGGCGACCCGTCGGGTCGCCCCAGCTTTGCCCCTGTGTCTCAGCGGGTCAAAGACCTCTACCACTCGATGCCGCGCCGGGCCTGCACCCCGGTTTCATAGTAGTGTTTCACGGGCCGCATTTCCGTAACCAGGTTGGCCAACTCCACCAGTTCAGGGGGCGCCTGACGGCCTGTCAGAACCACTTCCACCCATGGGGGCCGATTCCGCAAAACCTGGAAGACCTCTTGCGGGGGCAGGAGATTGAAACTTAGGGCCAGGTTGATTTCATCGAGAATCACCAAGTCGTGTTCCCCGGCCACGATGACCTGCCGGGCCAGGTCCCAGGCCTCCCGGATAAGGGCCAGGTCTTCTTCGTCCGGAGCCCGCAGGTTGACCAACCCGGGGCGTCCGAAGTGGCGTAGGGTCATATCCGGGGCCAGGCGATCTGCTGCCACCCGGGCTTCACCGGTATCCCGGCCTTTCATGAACTGCACCATGTAGACCTTAAACCCCTGGCCCACGGCCCGCAGCGCCAGTCCCAGGGCACAGGTGGTCTTGCCCTTGCCATCCCCGGTGTAAACTTGGATGAGGCCCGGGTTTAGTCGCGTTTCAGCCATATTGCTTCCTTTAAAGCACTAACCACTGACAACTGATCACCCTTTCAGCAACTCCCGGGCGATAATTACCCGCATGATTTCGTTGGTGCCTTCGTAAATCTGGCCTGCTTTGGCGTCCCGGAAGTAGCGTTCCATGGGGTAATCCGTGAGATACCCATAGCCCCCCAAGATCTGCACGCCTTCGTTGGCCGCGGCCATGGCCGCGTCGGTGGCAAATTTCTTGGCCATGGCGGCTGCGACCCGGTAGGGCTGCTTCTGGTCTTTAAGCCAGGCGGCCTTCAGGGTCAGGAGGTGGGCAGCTTCTAAGTCCGTGGCCATGTCCGCCAATTTCCATTGGATGGCTTGAAAATTCGCCACCGGCTGACCGAACTGTTGCCGCTTTTTGGCATAGGCCATGGCCTCGGCCAGGGCGGCCCGGCCCAGCCCCACGGCAATAGCCGCAGAGCCCACCCGAGCTGCGTCCAGGGCGCTTAGCATCACCGTGAGTCCCTTATTCTTCTCGCCCAGGAGGCTGGTTTCCGGCAGGAGGGCCTCGTCAAAAAAGAGAGGCACCGAAGCCGCGGCCCGCAAACCCAGCTTCTCTTCCCGGCTCCCCCAAGTGATCTCCGGGGTCGCAGGGATATCCACCACAAAGGCGCTGATCCCCTTGGCGCCCTGCCCCGGCTCGGTGACCGCGGCCACCAGGGCAAACCGGGCCTCGCCTCCGGAGGTGACAAAATTTTTGCCTCCGGTAAGCACCCAGCCGGCTTGGTCCCGGTGGGCCGCGCTCTTCATCCCCGCGGGGTCGGAACCCGCCTCGGGTTCGGTCAGGGCGAAGCAGGCCAGAACCTCGCCACGGGCCACCTGCGGCAGCCAGGCCTCCTTCTGGGCGGCGGTGCCAAACTGGGCCACTGAGCCCCCGAACAGGGTGTGGTTCACGTGGAGAATCAAGGCCGAAGCCGGGCAAGCCTGGGCCAGTTCCATTTGGGCCAGGACGTAGGCCACGGAATTCAAACCCTGGCCGCCGTATTCTTTGGGGAGGGCCAGGCCAAACATGCCTTCCTGGCCCCAGAGGTGCAGGATTTCCCGGGGGAACTGGGCCTCACGGTCAAGACGGGTGGACAGGTCTTTTACTTCCCGAGCCAGGCGCTGTGCCTTTTTCTGGACCGCCTGCTGTTCAGGTGATAGAGTAAAATCCATGCTATTCCCCTTTGCTGGTCATGGTCTTCAGGGCTATCATCCTATATTTGCTTAACTTGGTCAAGGCACTCGCAGGGAGGGGAACTTCTGCCGGGGAAGGAGAGATTATGCCGGCGCGGCCGCGCCGTCCGGTAATTAGGCACTGACTGGTTGGCAGTGATAGATAATTAGGTTACATTTTCACGTTAGTCATCAGATAATCGGATGTGCCGTGGTGAAACGTCGAATCCAATCTTTATTATGGAAAATGTAACCTCACAATTCCGGGTGGCCTTGGTTTTAGGAGGGGCCCGCAGCGGTAAGAGCCGCTATGGCCTGGGGCTGGCGGCGCATTGTCCTGCGCCGCGTCTCTTTGTGGCAACCTGCGAACCCCGGGACGCCGAGATGGAGGCCCGTATCGCCGCCCATCAGACCGAACGCGGCTCGGATTGGACTACCCAGGAGGTCCCGGTGGAATTGACGGCAACCTTAAGCGCCGCCCAGGGTCACTACGGGGTCATCCTGGTGGACTGCCTCACCATGTGGGTATCCAATCTTTTGCTGCAAGAAGGCGCTCCCCAGGGACGTATTCAGACCGCCTGTGAGGGTCTGGTGGAGTCCTTACAAAAGACCGTTACTCCCATCATCCTGATCAGCAACGAGGTGGGGATGGGGATTGTGCCGGATAATCCCTTGTCCCGGGAGTTTCGGGATCAGGCGGGTTGGCTGCATCAGCGCCTGGCCCAGGTGGCGGATCTGGTGGTCCTGGTGGTGGCGGGCGTGCCGTTGCTCGTCAAGGTGAGCGATTTTTTACGGGGACAGCCATAATCCGGCTTGTTGTTTTTTGCTGAAAGCTGATTGCTGATAGCTGATAGCTATTTTATGAACTAAGGACTTATTGCTTATGATGACGGAATTGTCCCAAATAATTTCCCAGATTGAACCTGTTGATCTCACCTGGGTGGAAAAAGCCCAAGAGCGCCTAGACTCCTTGACCAAGCCCCGGGGTAGTCTGGGGCGCCTGGAAGAGCTGGCGGCCCGTTATGTGGCCATCACCCGGGAGCCGATGGCTCCTCTGGAAAAGAAATGGGTGGTGGTCTTTGCCGCGGATCATGGGGTGGTGGCCGAAGGGGTGAGCGCCTATCCCCAGGATGTCACCTACCAAATGGTCCTGAATTTTCTCCGGGGAGGCGCGGGGATCAATGTTCTGGCCCGCCATGTGGGGGCCCGGGTGGCGGTGGTGGATATCGGGGTCAACCACGATTTCGGCCAGATGCCCGATCTCATTGTCCGAAAGGTGGCTTACGGCTCCCGGAATATGGCCCAGGAGCCGGCTCTCACCCGGGAGGAGGCCATCCAAGCTCTGTTGGTGGGAGTGGAACTGGCGGAGCAGGCCACGGCCTCGGGGATGGATGCCATGGCCGCAGGCGACATGGGCATTGGCAACACCACGCCTGCTGCGGCTCTGGCTTCGGTCTTTACGGGTCGACCTGTGGCCGCGGTCACCGGTAAGGGCACCGGTATCGAGGATCAGACCTTGCGCCACAAGATCGCGGTGATTAACCGGGCCCTGGCCCTGCACAAGCCCAGCGCCGAGGACCCGGTGGGGGCGCTGGCTGCGGTGGGCGGCCTGGAGATTGCGGGCATTGCAGGTCTCATCCTGGGAACCGCCGCGGCCCGGCGGCCCCTCATGCTGGATGGCTTTATCGCCACCGCGGGTGCGCTGGTGGCCGCGGCCCTGGCCCCGGCCGTGACTGGGTACCTCATCGCCGCACATCGTTCCGTGGAACCGGGGCATCAGATCATGCTGGATTTTCTGGGGTTGAAGCCTCTGTTAAACTTCCAGATGCGCCTGGGTGAAGGCACCGGCGCAGCCCTGGGGCTGAACCTGCTGGAAGCCGGTGTGAGGATTTACCGGGAAATGGCCACCTTCGGGGAGGCCGGGGTGGCCGAGAGCGAGTAGTGATCAGTGATCAGTGGTCAGTGGTCATTATTTGAGACTAGAGCAACCTGTAAAACCCTCGATTGATAAGAGGCGAAAACTGAAAACTGAAAACCGATTACTGATCACTGATTACTGATTACCGATAAATCTGTAATTCTTTGGCAAACAGCTATAAATGAAAAACACCTTTCCCCTGGCCCTCACCTTTCTCACCAAGCTCCCCTGGCCCTGGCCGGGTCCGGCGGACGAATCCGCTCTGGCCCGGTCCATGTTCTGGTTTCCCTGGGTCGGGGCATTACTGGGTTTGGCGTTCTGGGGAGCTTGGACGGGCCTTATAAAAATTCTGCCGGGGCCTGCGGCTGCGGCGCTCCTGCTCGCCTTCAGCGTTTGGATCACCGGCGGCCTCCACTTAGACGGTCTGGCCGATACCGCCGACGGTTTGGGTGGGGGACACACCCCGGTGGCGGCGCTGACCATCATGAAGGACTCCCGGGTGGGCGCCTTCGGGGTGATCAGCCTCATCGTGGCGCTCCTTTTGAAATTTTCCCTGTTTTTCTCCTTTGCCACCACCCCCGGGGGCGCCGGCGCCCTTTTGCTTTACCCGGTGATTAGCCGCTGGGGCATGGTTCTGTTGGCCTATCTGTCACCTTATGCCCGGCCGGAAGGGGGCCTGGGGCGGGCCATGACCCTGGGAGTAAGCCGCCGGGTGGCGGCCTGTGCCAGCCTCAGCGCCGGAGCCTTATCGGTCGCAATCATGGGCCTCCCGGGCCTGGTAATCTTTGCGGTTGCGGGGGTCGCTGTCTGGCTGGGGAGCCTCTATTTTCAGAAGCGTTTGGGCGGCATCACCGGCGACATCTTGGGGGCCACCAACGAAGGCCTGGAAGTCCTGGTCCTGACCGGGGCGCTGCTGCTGGGCTATGGCTATTTTCATTCCCTCCTTTTCTAATAAAGGGGAGTGGGGTGGATTAGATAACTGTCTGATAACCCTTTTAATATTATTAATGGCGCCGAGCCCGCCTTAGCAGTCTCAGCCTTCCAATTTGGAAAAATTTTGATAAAATTAAAAGGTTAAGGAAAGAGTAATCGGGGCCGTTTCTGGTCCCGCTACTCCCGAGTCAAGGTTCCCGAGAAGAAATGAGGAGGTTACGATGTTACCGGATAGCGTAGATCTTAAAACCAGATTAAAAGGATTACAGGACCGCATAGAAACCCTTCGAGGTCATCTTTGATCTGGCGGGCAAACAGGTCAGACTGCGGCATTTAGAAGAATTGATGGCCGCGCCGGAGCTCTGGGACGACCAGGCCCGGGCCGCGGACATCCTCAGAGAACGGGCCTCGCTCATCCAGGCGACGGAAGAATATGAGGCGCGGCGCAAACAACTGGAGGACCTCGAGCTCCTCTTGGATATGGCCCTGGAAGAAGCGGACCAGCAGGCCCTGAAAGAAGTGGTCAGGGACCTGACCGCCATGGAGCGCGACTTCTCCGACTGGGAGCTCAAACTGCTCCTGGGCGGCGAAGAAGACGAGAAGAACGCCATCATCACCATCCATGCCGGGGCCGGCGGCACCGAAGCCCAGGATTGGGCCGAGATTCTGACCCGCATGTATCTGCGCTACGCTGAGCGCAAAGGGTTTAAGGCCGAGACCATCGATCTGCTGCCCGGTGACGAAGCTGGGGTCAAGAGCGTCACTTTCACTCTGAGCGGTCCTTACGCCTTCGGCTTTATGAAAAGCGAAAACGGCATCCACCGCCTGGTGCGCATCTCGCCTTTCGACGCCAGCGGCCGCCGCCACACCTCCTTTGCCGCGGTGCAGGTCCTGCCCGAGGTGGACGACCGCATCGAGATCGATATTCAGGAGAAAGACCTGCGCATCGACACCTTCCGGGCCAGCGGCCCCGGGGGCCAGCACGTTAACAAGACCTCATCCGCGGTTCGCCTCACCCATATACCCAGCGGCATCGTGGTTTCGTCCCAGACGGAGCGCTCCCAGCACCGCAACCGGGAACTGGCCATGAAGGTGCTCCGGGCCCGCCTCTATAACTTGGAGAAGCGCAAACGGGCTGAAAAGAAACAAGAACTACAAGATACCCAGAAAGATATCTCCTGGGGCAGCCAGATTCGCTCCTACACGCTCCAGCCCTACCGCATGATCAAAGACCACCGCACCAAGCATGAAGAGGGCAACGTGGATGCGGTCTTAGACGGCGACTTGGACCGTTTCGTGGAGGCCTATCTGCTTAATCCGGGGGAAGAATAAGAATCTTGCCAATGCCACGAATCGTAAAATAGTCAATTCTGTAGCCGCGAGCTTTAGCAAGCGCGGGCTGAAGCCTGCGGCTACCCTATTTTCCCTACAGGATTGCTCATGGACCGATGCGATGCTCTATAACCGTTGCGCCGAGGTGGATGAGAATTTTTGGCGGGATTTGGCCCAGGCCGATCCGGAGGACATCCTCCGCCGCACCGGCGTCCGTCGTCAAAAGAATGTCTTGCGCTTCTCTTTCTTTAATCAAGAAGCGGTGGTGGATTTGGACCAGAAACGGGTTTTCCGAACCGCGACACCCGAAGAGGAGCCGGGTTTCCGGCGCTGCCTGGTCACCTTACTTTTCCTGCTTTTGGTAGATACCGCAGGGTTGGGGCCGCCCTCCAGTCCCATGGAACTGACCGGGGCCACCACTTTTTTCCAGAGCCGCGGGCCCCATGCCATCCCGAGCGCCCCCCTGGAAGAACGGTTTGGCCGGGACCTATCCGGTTTTTTAGAGGCCGGCCGTCGTCTGGGCGGCGAACCTCGTGACCGCGGTGACGGCGCTTTTGCCTTGTCGGTTTATCCGGGACTGAGCGTTGAAGTAACTCTCTGGGAAGCGGATGACGAGTTTCCGGCCCAGGTGTCTTTCACGGTACCATCCGGCCTGGACCGTTTCTGGCAACTGGATGCGGTGTTGGGCCTCATGGGCCTGGTGGTTAAGGAACTCCTCAGGGTGGCCGCGCCAATGGCCGGTTAGCCTGGATAGTGTGCTAAGCCGGGCCTTTGGCCCCGATATCATTAATTTTCGTTGGGGCGGGTGGCGGGAAAACTTCGAATGGCCCGCAAAAATCGAAAACCTCGATATCTTCAAATACGACGATACCAACACGCTTTCTTATCGTAGTTGCCTTGAATCGCCTGATAAACATTCCAGCCATTTTATTCTTGAATACCAAGCACCACTAAAGCAAGACGCACAGAGCACCGATAGCTGAACATACTCCCCCGGTCTGCTGCTACCGGTGGATCAGTATGAAGATCAGGGAAATGGCCCACGCCAGCGAAAACAAGATTGGGGCACCCAGGAGATAATATTTGGACGGCATACAACCCAAAACCTGGAGCCACACTGGTGCTTTCTTCTCGGCGGCCTCGGTTTTTAATATCTGAAATTTCGGATTATTGACGTGTTCCGGCTTCGAAGCAATTTCGTTGGCTTTGGCTTGCCATACCTTCTGAAACAAGCTGGTTCTGCCAATGGATAAAACCCAGATAAATGAGAATACCGCACCGGCTAAAAAGATAAACCAATTTTTCGGGATAAAGCCCCCGGCTAAATTTAGGGCCGAGACGAGCAAGCTATTGACCACAAGAAGCACCTGGAGCTTGTTCGTTTTAATCGGATTTTCTTTGGCCCAGAGGTCTATATAGGCCTTATATGCCGCATAATCGTTTTCTTCTTCACTCATGAGCAATCAATCCCCTGTTAGCTTTCGTTCTTACTCCCACCCGGCCCGGGCGGGCTATTTCGGTTTTCAGGTGCTGCCGGGTTCGCAGGCCACCTCGGTAAGGGGCTCCGACAGGTGTTCGGCCTGGGAGCGGATGGCGTCTTGGGCACTCGCATCCACGAGTTTTTCCCCATAAAACAAGGCCCCTTCGGTGTAGGGGGAACTCTTGAAACCGGTGTAGCGCTTGAGCGCGGCACGGTGGAAGCCGGCTTTAAGCAGCAAGCCCAGGAAATCCATTCCCGGGATGGCCCCGCCGATTCACTGGTACCAGTTGGCAACCTGATCTTGCCGGTCCGAGGGCAGCGCCGCCACCAGGACCATATCCGCGAGCATGAGGCGGCCACCGGGTTTCAAGACCCGGTGGGCCTCTTGCAGCGCCTTGGCCTTATTGAGGGTGAGGTTGAAGACGCCGTTTGAGATCACTGCGTCAAAGTCGTTGTCCGGGAAGGGCAGGGCCTCGGCGTCGGCCACCTGAAAACTGACCTGGGGCCAGCCCAGCCGCGCCAGGTGGGCCCGGGCCTGCTGGAGCATGGCGAAGGTGACGTCGATCCCCACCACCCGGCCGCCCGGCCCCGCCAGGTGAGCCGCTACCAGGGAGTCCACCCCAGCTCCGCAGCCGATATCCAGGATTGCGTCCCCGGGATAGAGGGGACCCAGGCCGAAGGGATTGCCCACACCGCAGAAGGCGGCCAATATCTCCGGAGGAAAATCCCGGAGGATCTCCAAAGGATAGCCTTGCCGGGTCATCCCCTCTTTCCCCGTGGGGTATTTAAAGCAACACCCGGCCCCCTCTACGGCCACCTTGGCATACTTCTCCAGGATGCCGGTACGAATCTGGCGGATTTCTGCTTCGGTCATTTCAGGACTCATGGTTTTCCCTTTAAAGCTTTTTGTAGGGGGGGACCTGCGTGTCCCCCCTGAGGCGCACACACAGGTGCGCCCCTACAATTCATCCGATATCTTTGCCGACGGCAAAGGCCTGGCCCAGAAATTTCCCGATGCCGTGATAGGTACGAATCTCGGGACCGAAGATGATAGGCCGGACTTGCTCGATATCCGGAAAGCCCTTTGGCCCGATGACGCTCTCATCGGCCTTGACGTCCAAAATCTCCCCGATGAACAAGGTGTGCAGGCCGATTTCCAGAGTATGGATCAGCTTGCACTCCAGCACGAGGGGGAACTCGTCCACATAGGGGGCGTCCACCACGTTGCTGGCCACCGGGGTGAGGCGGGCGGTGGCGAACTTGTTCACGTCCCGGCCCGTGGCCATGCCCAGATAATCGGCTTCCCGGACGTGAGCTTCGGAGGGCACGCTGATAGTAAAGGCCTGGCGTTGGACCAGGTTTCCGTAAGTGTAAGTGGCTTTGCGCAAGGAGACGCCGATGGCCGGGGGTTTGGAGCAGCAAATGGAGGCCCAGGCCGCGGTCATGGCGTTGGGTTTGTCGTTGGCGTCGTAGGTCCCCACTACCCACACCGGGGTAGGTAAGGCCATAGTCCTGGGGCCGATGGATTTTTTCATGACAATATCCTTTCTTGGCAGATGGAGTATGACACATGGTTCAGGGTGCTTTGGTTGAGACCCTGATTAATAATTTAAGCAGCCGATAGCGCTCCGTCCACTTTCCGGGCAGAAATTACCACAAAACCACCTGCACCAAAGCCATTCCGCACCGGTTCCGGTTCGGTGATTTCGGACAAACCCTTGAAAATGGTCTGACAGAGTTTTTTATCCGTATATCCCAATCGTTTAAGCCAGGTCAAGATGTCCCTGACCCCGTAAAACCGGGCGTCACGGTAGAACTTACTCTGTAGGCGGTTGGCCTCGTATAAGCGACCGAGAGGACTGTCTTTATCGATCATGCCGATGAGAATCCGGCCTGAGGGGATGAGCACCCGGGTGGCCTCCATGAGAGCCTGGAAAGGGTCCCGGAAGAAACACAGCGCGGTGATGATGGCCACCAGGTCAAAGGATTCCTGAAGAAAGGGCAGGGCTTCGGCCACGGCCTGAACCACCTGAATGCCGCGCTCTTGGGCGATGGCGGCCATGGCCCGGGCCGGTTCGATCCCCACGGCGATTCCTAAGGGCGTGGCGAACCGACCGGTGCCCACCCCCAGTTCCAGGCCGCATTGGTGCGGGCCGGCCAAGGTTTTTAAGGCCCGGAGTTCGGACTCATAACAGAGACGGTGTTTTTCAAACCAGGCGTCATATTCCTGGGCTGAGGATTCAAAGACGTGCGTGCCGGGCTTATCCATATCGGGTTTCCTCCTGGGCGGAGGCCGATGTCGTGAACGAAAAATGGGGCAAGGCGCCGGGCGCCTTACCCCTCGGTTGGGCTGACGGGTCAGAGAAACCTTATTCGGCTTCGTCCAGGATCAGGGCGTCGGCGATGACTTCCCAGATATATTTTACCTCGATGTCCAGTTTGAATTTCGGCTTCAGGTTTTTCATGATCTGGTCCCGGCAATTGGAACAGGCGACCACTACCAAGTCGGCGCCTGTGGCCTTGATGTCATCGGCCTTGAATCTGCCGTGTTCCGTCTTTTCCTTCTCAAAAGGTCCGGGCCAGTTGCCGGCGCCGGCGCCGCAGCAGAAGGAGTCCATTTTGGTATGGGGCAGTTCGACGAAATCTTTCATGTCGAAGCAATACGAGAGGATCTCCCGCATCTTGTCGAAGTTGGAGTCGTCTCCGAAGGCGTAGTAGGCTGCGCGGCCATGTTTACAGGAGTCGTGCCAGGTGAAAATGCGGTCGGCGTGCACCGATTTATCCACCTTGATGCGGCCCTCTTTGAGCCACGAAAGGAGCACGTCGAAAAGGTATACGAAATTGTGGCCGGTTTCCGGGCCAAACTCGTTCATGAAATATTTTTCGAGATTCATGCGGGTGCCCCAGGAGGAGCCGCCGCAGTCCGGCAAGATCATGGTCTTGGCCTTGAGCCGTTTCATGTTGTCCATTTTGCGCCGGGCAAACTCCTTGCTGGCCTCCCAGTCGCAGGTAAAGATGCCCCAATCCACTGATTCCCAGTTGGTGGATGAGGTGGTCCAATCGACCTTGGCGGCATAAAAGACCTTCCACCACCACTTCATATCGTCGGGCTCGGCGTAGGCTTCCTTGGAGTTCTGGTAGTGGATGTAGTCCACCCCCACTTTATCCACCGGAGTGACGAAGCCGGGGCAATCTTCTTCGGCCAGTTCCTCGCCCAACTCCTGCAGAAGTTCCACATAATCATCGGTGGGGATGCCCATGTTGTTGCCGGTGTTGAGGCACATCTTGACGCCCTTGTCGAGCACGCCGGGGACCCGGTCCCGGGGACGGGCTGCTTTGGCGGTGTACCAGATATTGGTCAGATGGATGCCCATGGGACAGCCGTGCACACAGCGATAGCAGGCGGTGCAGGTCCACACGAACCGCGCATCGATAAGCTCCTGGTCCATGCCCAACAACGCCATGCGGATGCCTTTGCGGCAGTCTAGGTTTTCATCCCGGGTGCTCTCCATGCCGGTAAGGGGACAGCCGCCGGAGCAAGTGCCGCAGGTATAGCAATAATTTGCATGCGCCGCAGGGACAGCGTCGGCAAATATGCTTTTCTTTTTCCTTTCAGCCAGATTGCTCAGATCCAAAGCATCCATATAGGTTCTCCTTCACCCGGTTGGGCATTTTAACTATGGTACTTTACACGTTCACCATATAAAATTTTGATTGGAAAGAAAAGATTTTTTGACAAGAGTTCGTGAATTTTAGCACGAACGGTCTATTCAGCAAAAAAATAAGAAAAGGCCCGGTGAACCTTGGGTTCACCGGGCCTGAAAAATGCTTTTTCTGAAGCTTACCTGGACTCAGACCAGGGGCTTATTCCTCTTCATCCAACACGATGCCGTCCCGCTCAAACTGGGCATCGCGTTCAGCGTGGGCCTTGTCGATTTCTTCGGCACTCCAGGGCTCATAATCCAGGCACAAGGAAACCAGTTCCCAAAGGTAAAAGGTTTCTTTGTAGTTGCCCATGTCCATCGTGCCCTTCTTAACTTCGCCGGCCAGACCCTTCATGATCTGGTCCCGGCAGTTGTGGCAGGGGGCGATAACGATCTCGGCGCCAGTGGCCTTGATCTGATCGGCCTTCATCTTGCCGTAAGCCAGGCGCTCTGCGTCATATGGCATAGCCCAAGCCCCGCCTCCGGCCCCGCAACACAAGTTGTTCATCGGGTCGTCGCACATTTCCCGATAGAGGCTGGGGTCGATGCACTGCTGGGCGATCCAGCGGCTTTTTTCCGCGTTGTTGGGCGAATCATTATAAAGCAAAACGGACTTGCGGACGTAATTGCAAGGATCGTGGACGGTGTAGGTTTCGTGGTACTTATGCGTGTTGAGTTTGATCCTGCCGGACTTAATGTACTCCTCCAGCAGGTCCATTACGCTGACTACCTTGAATTCGTCGAAGACTTCGGGGAACCAATTTTTGAACCCGACCCGGGTTGCATAGTAGGCATGCCCTCATTCGGGGTACAAAATGGTTTTTGCCTTTAGTCGTCGGGCGTTTTCAATGACACGGCCCACCTGCTCCTTCCAGGCCGGGTCGTCGCCGGAGAACAGTCCCCAGTTGACCCCTTCCCAATTGGTGGATGAGACGGTCCAATCTTCCTTGGCGGCGTAAAAGATCTTCCACCAGAACTTCATATCGTCCGGCTCGCCGAAGGGTTCCTTGGAGTTGACGGTGATGATGACGTTAGCGCCTTCTTTGTCCACCGGCACATAGAAGCCGGGACAGGGCTGCTCTTCCTCGGTTTCCAGCTCCACGCCCAGTTCAGCCAGCAGGAACAGGAAATCGTCTTTAGGAATCCCGAGGTTGTTGCCCCTCTGGAGATTCATCATGGTGCCTTTGTGGATCGGTCCGGGCACCTTGTCCCGATCCCGCAGAGTGCGGCAGGTCCGGAAGGTCTTCATCAGTTGGATGCCCATGGGGCACTGGTATTGGCAGCGACCGCACAGGGTGCAGACCCAGGGCCATTTGGAATCAATGACCTCCTGCTCCAGGCCCAGGACGATGGCCCGGATAGCCTTCCGGGGGTCCCAGCCGGGAACCAGCCCGCTGGCGGGGCAGCCTCCTGCACAGGTGCCACAGGTATAGCAGCGGTCCGCCATATCGGGGGTAATCCCGATTCTGCGGTGCTTCCTGTCCACCTTGATTTCGTTAACGGCCTCTTCTGGCATTGGTCCTCCATTAAGTACGTGTTGGTGTGATACTTCCAGTCAGGCGCAGGCTGCGCAGCCGGCTTGCCTGACATTCTCTCAATCTATGGGGTTATTGAACATTATATCAATAATATACCCTCATATATTTATACAATATTTTTATCAGAAAAAAAAGCATTTTTGGGGGTGGTTACGGCAGTGTTTCCGCCCCTTGAGATGCGCCTGGTTTTGTTTCCGGCAAGCAAACCCGCTGAGAGGGCCGCAAAATTTTTTCGCAGCCAAGCCAATGTTTTGTGATATGAAAATTTTAGTGGGCTGGAAGACACTATTTAATCGCTTGAGGGACCTAGAGGATTTCGACGTTGTCTGGCTGCAGAAACATCGTTTGACACCGAAGAGGGCAGGAAATGCACCGTTGCCGGGGTATGATTGAATTATGACTAAGGAAATAGAGGCACGACTCAATCTCTTGCAGGAATTGGCCGATAGGCTGGAGAAACGCCGGGCGGAGTTTTTGGAGGCGGAAGCGGAAGATATCGGCACGCCCTGCGCGGCTGCGGGCATGGAAGTGGATATGGCGGTTTCGCATCTCCGCACCATGGCGACGGAGGTGCCCTTCGTCCAGGGCAAAGTATCTTATGGCACGGTAGCTGCCATCCTGCCTTATGACGCCCCGCCCATCATGGTGGCCCGGGTGGGCGGCGCCGCCATCCTGGGGGGCAATCAGTTTCGGTTCAGTTGCTCCTCGCAAACCCCCCGGACGGCGCAACTTCTTAAAGAAATCGTGGCAGGGTTGCCGCCCTTCACCGCGGTAACGGGTATGGACAACCGGGAGTTCGGCCAGTCTTGTGTCCACGACCCTTTGGTCCGGGTCCTGTTTATTTCGGGAGGCGGCGAGGTGGGGGCGTCTTACGCCCAAGAAGTGCGGCACTTCGACAAGCTCTTCTTTGCCGGGCCCAGCGGCCTGCCGCCCTCGATTTTATTTCGAGACGCGCCCTTGAAGCAGGCGGTGGAATTCGTGGTGCGGCGGGCCTTTATCAATGGGGGCCAGTACTGCACCACCTTGAAGCGGGCTTATATCAACCGGGAGATTTACGAGCAGGTAAAGGCCATGATCCTGGCAATGATGCCAGAGGTGAAAGTAGGGGACCCCCGGGACCCTGAAACCCGGATCGGCCCCATCAAGGTGGAACGGACCCGGAAGCTCCTGGAGCGGGCCGTGGCGTCACTGCACGAGCCGCACTTCCTGGTGCCGCCCCGCCGGGACGGCGAGTGGCAGGGGCCGTTTCTGCTGGAAACCCTGGAGCCGCCGGACCTGGAACTCTTCGGTCCCTTCCTGACTTTAACTCCGGTGGACAGTGATGAGGCTGCGGTAAAACAGGTGTTGCGCAGCCGCTACCCCTTCCTGGTGGCCTGGTTCGGTTCTCCGCCCCCAGGCGCTCGAGAGGCCCTGACAAAAAAATTCGGCATGACGTACGATAACCCGGATTTCATCTTCACGCCTCTGCGCCTGCCCTTCGGCGGCAAAGGCGAGAGCGGTTGGATCGTCGAGAACCGGGACGGAAAATTGATTAAGCGGGATGGGGCGTTTATTTATAGTGCGGAGTTGGTGCGGGGGTAGTGGGCAAGGGCCTCGCGTTAGGCTATAGGGCGGCCCGCGGCCACCACGAATCGGCGTGCACGGCACGCCCTATGATAACTTCAATAATCATGTCTGAGTTCATTATGGGCGAGGCAAAGCCTCCCACAGACTGGCCTAAGACTTACCAGGAGGCCGTGGTCCTGCAGGAAGAACTGTGCCAGCGGGTGCGGTTGGTGCCGCTCCCGCGGCAGCCGCGGCTGGTGGCCGGGGCTGATGCCATCTGCAACCGGGCCGATACGCGCATTTTCGGGGCCGTGGCGGTTTATCGTTATCCGGAGTTGGAACTGATCGAGGAG
The DNA here is from genome assembly GCA_041648175.1 of Desulfobaccales bacterium. Classification (NCBI taxonomy): domain Bacteria; kingdom Pseudomonadati; phylum Thermodesulfobacteriota; class Desulfobaccia; order Desulfobaccales; species Desulfobaccales bacterium. The sequence continues at coordinate 299,686 of JBAZPO010000002.1, forward strand.
GCCGGGGTGGCAGGGGAGTGTCCCTTTCCCTACCGCACGGGACTGTTGAGTTTTCGGGAAGTGCCCATTCTGGCCGCGGCGCTGGCGCAACTCAAAGAGCGCCCGGACGTGGTCCTGGTGGACGGTCAGGGGATTGCCCATCCCCGGGGCCTGGGTCTGGCCACGCATTTGGGGCTGGTGGCGGATATACCAACGATTGGGGTGGCCAAAAGCCGTCTGGTGGGCATTGGGGAAGAACCGGCGCTGGCGGCTGGTTCATATAACCATTTGATTTTGAAGGGAAAAATAGTAGGTTTGATCCTGCGGACCCGAACAGGCATAAAACCGCTCTACGTCTCGCCCGGGCACCGCATCACCCTGCCGGAATGTCTCCACATCACCTTGGGTTGCGTCACTAAATACCGAATTCCCCTACCGGTGCGGCAGGCCGATCTCCTGAGCAGGCGCTTACGACGGTTAGACCCTGATGAAGCTCTGGCCTAACTTGGCGGAGGCAATCTTGTTGAAGAGCTGTTCGCGATACAACGGGCAGACATTATATTGAGAGTTACCGCACCGTTGCTGGCCGGGGTCCCATTCCCACCAGAGACAGCTCTTACAAACCCCCCGCATCTCCTGATTGAGACAAATTCGTCCCACATCCCCCAAATTAACCATCTCACCCTTCCCCCTCCAGTTTCCGCTCCTGGAAGTATCTTAGAGTTACTCCTATGATCGGAAACTCTTAGAAAATACATAAACCAAAATTAAACTAGAATCAAATAAAATATTTTGCTCGAGCGAAGGGAGCTACGGGTGGGCCATGAGGGGGATGGCAGGGGAGGGCGGCAGAGTTTGACGGGCAAGGGCGTCAGGCTATCCAAAAAAATCATTTTTATTAAAGACCAGGGGATAGCTCTGAGGGTGGAGAATTTTGGCTTCCATGACTTCGCCCACAAACAGGGTATGGTCGCCTGCGGCATAGGTGTGCACCAGCTTCAGGTCCAGATAGGCATAGGCCTGGGGCAGGATAGGTGCGCCGGTGGCGGCGGTGAGGTAATCCAGGCCGGCGAATTTATCGATCTTGCGTCCGCTTTTAAAGCCGAAGCGTTTCGCCAGTTCCGCCTGGTCTTTGGTCAGCACGTTGATGGCAAAGATGCCAGCCTCCTTGATCAGGGTGTGGGAATAACGGGCCGGAGCGATGGAGACCATGACCAGTAAGGGATTGATGGACACCTGGGAGACCCAGGCTGCGGTCATGCCGTTGACCTTTTCGCCCACGCGGGTGGTAACCACGTAAACCCCATGGACCAGGGCCGTAAAAGCTTCCGTCTGCATCACTATTCTCCCGTAGTTAAGGAGCTGTGGGGCCCGGTCCGGTGCGCCGGGCTTGGGGCATAGGACGGTCAGCCGCCGCCAGCCAGGCTTCGCAGGCCCAGAACTTTCCTACTCCCTGGTTCAGACGGGAACACAGCCCCTTATACTTGTAGGACCAGTGGCGGCAGGTGGAACAGACCTTCAGGGGCCGAGGTTTCAAATGGGGTGTCATGGAATTCTGTTTGCCTCTCTTCCAGTTTAGTTTTAATGGAAATGTGGCGCCGGCGCCTCGCCGGCGCATAAACCGCCGGGGGCGGCGGTTCCACAGTTTCTCCCCAATCATGTTAAAGATCTTCATCCTTAAGGTCAAGGGCGAAATGGTCGTAGCCTTTGCCCGAGATATCCACCTCGCCGCCTGAGGTTTCCAGGATGACCCGGTCTCCGGGGACAATGCGGCCCAACGGCAAAGGCGCTGGCAGCCCGGCTTGGGCGAAAGCCTGGGCCAGGCGCGCTACGGTCCCGGGCGGAGAGGTGAAGAGCAAGAGATAATCTTCCCCGCCGGTGAGGGCCAGGTGGAGGGGATCGCGGCCCAGATGAGGGGCCGCGGTCTGCACCCGGGGAGAAATGGGGACGGACGCGGCCGGGAGGAGGGCTCCCACCCCGCTGGCCTGGCAGACATGGTACAGATCGGTGGCGACGCCGTCTGAGGTATCGATCAAGGCCGTGGCCAAACCCTCTTGGGCCAGGAGGCGGCCGGCGGCCAGCTGCGGCCGGGGCAACAGATGCGCCTCAACAAGTGGAACTTTTAAGTCCGGGACCAGGGCAAGTCCTTGTTGCAGGATTTCCAGGCCGGTGGCGGCCTCCCCCAAGGGGCCGCTGACGAAAATTAAATCCCCTGCCTTAGCACCCGAGCGCCGGAGCATCTGGGTCGCAGGTACTGAGCCGGTCAAGGTCACGGTTATAACCAGGCCGCTGGGAGAGGCCACGGTGTCACCGCCGATAATGGCCACGCCGTATTCCCGGGCAGCCTGGGCCAGACCCGCAGCAAACTCCAGAGCCAGACGCCGGTCCCGATCCGGCGGCCAGCCCAGGGATAACAGGGCATGTCGCGGAACTCCCCCCATGGCGGCGATATCGCTCAAATTCACCGCCAGGGACTTCCAGCCCAACTGGGTAAGGCTCGTATAGGCCAGATCGAAGTGAACCCCTTCCACCAGGGTGTCCACGGTCCACAGGAGATAATCGGCGCCACTGAGCGCAATCGCGGCGCAATCATCCCCGATCCCCAGGATGACCTCAGAGGGAGCAGGGCCGAACTCCCGGGCTAAAGCCGTAATCAGGCCGGTTTCGCTTAAGGGGCCAATGGCTTGGGGCTTCATAGACGGTCCCGGATAACTGTCTTGGAAAAGTATTGCCATGCACAGGCTGGAAAGCCTGTGCCACCGATTCTTGGCGTCTTGGCAAGAGAAAAATTCTCACGCAAAGTCGCAAAGGCGCAAAGTGGCGGCTCGCTAATCCCGGCTCCTCAGTTTGGCCAGCAGCCGGAGCATCTCCAGGTAGAGCCAGATGAGGGTGACCATCAGTCCGAAGGCCCCATACCATTCCATGTATTTGGGGGCTCTCTGGGTTTCTCCCTGTTCGATGAAATCGAAATCCAACACCAGGTTTAAGGCCGCGATGATGACCACGACCACACTGAAGCCGATGCTGGCCAGACTATTGCCATACATGAGCGGCATCTGGATACCGAAAAATCCCAGGACCATGGTGAGGATATAGAAGAGGGCGATGCCGCCGGTAGCTGCGACCACTCCCATCTTGAAATTCTCGGTCGCCCGGATGAGCCTGGATTTAAACGCCAGCAACATGGCCAGGCAGGTGCCTAAGGTCAAGGCCGCGGCCTGGATGACAATGCCGGGGAATTGGGCTTCGAACATGGCGGAGACGCCGCCGATGACCAGCCCTTCCAAAAGGGCGTATAGGGGCGCAGTGATGGGGGCCCAGGTCTGTTTGAACACGGTAACCAGGGCCACGATAAACCCGGCGATGGCCCCCACCGCCACCCAGGGAGTTACCACCTGGGGATTCATGGCTTCGTAGTATTTGCTCCAAACCCAGGATGCGGTCAGCAGGACGCACAACAGGAGCAAGAGCGCCTTGTTGGCTGTTCCCTGGGCGGTCATGGCCTCTTCGGTCCGGGCGATGCGCCCCACCCCGGTGAAGGTATTGTCGCCAAGGGCTGGATTGCCGGTTCGCATAGTCAGTCCTCCCAATACTTTAGTAAGCCAAGTTTATCAGGATCTCAGGCCGGGTAAAATAAAGACGCGGCGGATGATGACGGCTCAAGCTTGGCAAGGCCGCTAGGCCCTTTGGTCCAGATGATACAAAACAATAATCATGATAACCGTCCCGATCAACATCCAGATGGGACCGAATAACCAAAGAAAGAGTAAAACTGCCACATAATAACCGCGCATCCCCATAGTATAATGCATCGTGCCGGTGTTGAGGATCTTGGTGATGTATTCGGGGGTGATTTTGTGGGCCAGGGTAGAGGGGACATTGATCATGAAATTGACGTGGTTGAAATAGCGGATGGCCAGACAAAAGCTGAAGAAGATAAAAAAGAAGTCGATAATCAGCACCATCAATTTGAATAACCAAAAAACCCGGTGTCCCCGCACCAGCTCACTGAGACTGGGGGTGATCTCGGCAATTTTTTGCGAGCTGGCGGCCACGCTGAGCAGCCCCAGACAGATCAGGATGCCAGTGGAAGCCAGGAAACTGGAGGCCATCACCCAGTTGCGCAAGGTTTGGACGGCTAAGATATCCAGCCTCTCCTCCCTGATGTGTTGGACCCAGTGGCCACGCAGGTGATTGGTGATGCCCGTAGAGGTCGTCAAAGGCTTGTTGCGGATCAGGTAAACCCAATAGAGATGGTAAACCGCCAGCAGGAGAAACGAAGCGCACGTAAAAAAAATATCCCAGTGGAGCGAACTGAACATGGGTTGGTCTCCCCTTAGGAGCCGGATCGAGGAAGTCTGGATGATTATAAGTTTAACTTAACTTGCGCTCTAGTGATATTTCAAAATGTTGGCGTAAAGGGAAAAATGCGGATTTTCCCAGACGGAGCCTGGGAATGCCCCCGGCGGGGATGATTGCAATATCCCGGATATCAAGTATATAATGATTTTTCTGTTGTTTACCGGACCGCGTTTCCGATAAGCAAAAATGGTACCCACGAACGCGATGTTAGAGATTGCCATGACGGAAACAGGTGAGGAACCCTCTCGATGACTACCAGCGATGTTGCGCCCGCAACTAACTTTATTCGCCATATTATTGTTGAAGATTTGAAAAATCATAAGAATGACGGCCGGGTGATCACCCGCTTTCCCCCGGAGCCCAACGGCTACCTCCACATCGGCCACGCCAAGTCCATCTGCCTCAACTTCGGACTGGCTGCGGATTATCAGGGCGTCTGCAACCTCCGGTTCGACGACACCAATCCCAGCAAAGAAGAACAGGAGTATGTGGAATCCATCATGGCCGATGTGCGCTGGGTTGGGTTCGACTGGGGGGACCGGCTCTTTTTCGCGTCCGACTACTTTGAGCAGTTGTATGATTATGGCCTGCACCTCATCAAGACGGGCAAAGCCTATGTCTGTGACTTGAGCGCCGACGAGGTTCGAGCCTACCGGGGCACTCTGACGGAGCCGGGCAAGAACAGCCCTTACCGCGACCGGCCGGTTTCGGAGAACCTGGACCTGTTTGACCGGATGCGGGGCGGAGAGTTTCCCGACGGCGCCCGGACCTTGCGGGCCAAGATCGATATGGGCTCCCCCAACCTGAATCTTCGGGACCCGGTCCTGTACCGCATCAAGCATGAAAGCCATCAACGCACCGGCGACGCCTGGTGCATCTATCCCATGTACGATTACGCCCATCCCCTGTCCGACGCCTTGGAGGGTATTACCCATTCCATCTGCACCATGGAGTACGAGGACCACCGCGTCCTGTACGATTGGGCTATCGACAACTGCCCGGTGCCGTTTAAGCCCCGTCAGTATGAGTTCGCCCGCCTCAACCTCACCTATACGGTCATGAGCAAGCGCAAGCTCCTGCAGCTGGTGAACGAACGGCACGTCGGCGGTTGGGATGACCCCCGCATGCCCACCCTGGCGGGGATGCGGCGCCGGGGCTATACCCCGGAAGCCATCCGCACTTTCTGTGAACGCATCGGGGTGGGGAAACGGGAAAACCTGGTGGACCTGGCTTTGCTGGAATTCTGTGTCCGGGAAGACTTGAACTACCGGGCCCCCCGGGTTATGGGGGTGCTCAAACCCCTGAAGGTGGTCCTGGTCAACTACCCCGAAGGCCAGGTGGAAGAACTGGAGGCCGTGAACAACCCCGAAGACCCCACTATGGGGAACCGGAAAGTGCCCTTTTCCCGGGAGTTCTACCTGGAACGGGAGGACTTCATGGAGGACCCGCCCAAAAAGTTCTTCCGTCTGGCTCCCGGCCGGGAAGTGCGGCTGCGCTACGCCTACTACATCAAGTGCGAAGAGGTGATCAAGGACCCGCAGACCGGAGAGGTGGTGGAGTTGCGGTGCACCTATGACCCCGCCACTCGGGGGGGCTACGCCCCGGACGGACGCCCGGTCAAAGCCACCCTGCATTGGGTTTCTGCGGCCCACGCCATCCCTGCGGAGGTGCGTCTCTATGACCGCCTCTTCACCAAGCCCGTGCCCGGCGAGGACCACGGCGGCGATTTTAAGGCGGATTTGAATCCCGCCTCGCTTCAGGTTCTGACCGACTGCCGCCTGGAGCCCAGCTTGAGCGTTGCTGCGCCCGGGAGTTTCTATCAGTTCGAACGCCAGGGCTACTTTTGCGTGGACAGCAAAGATAGCTCGACCGGCGCCCCGGTCTTCAATCGCACCGTCACCCTGAAGGACGCCTGGGCCAAGATCCAACAGGGACAAAAGAAGTAGGGTCTGGGCAGGAAGTTTGGGAGTCCGAGCCGGGCCGCGGGGTCCGGTTTTTTTGTCCTCAGAGCTCCCGGATGGCGCGCCCGGTTGCGCTCACAGGCCAGAAGGCTGTAGGTCACAGGTCAACCAGGCGTTCCAGGATTTTAAGCGGCGCAGATTGGCTGGCGCGGGGCATAGTTTTATTTATTCATTTGAATAAATTTGAATAAATATGGTAATAATTTGCAGCTCAGCCTCAAGAGCTTTATCAGTACCGGGCGCCTATAACTTGTCAGAGGTATTGTAATGATGAAGGGTGAGGATCTTGATCACCACCTGAATGCCCTGGAGCAGCGTTTTCAGGCCCTGCAGGACCAGGCCGGAGGCTGGCCCGAGGCGCGGGAGGCGCTGGCGCCGGTCTTACAAGCGGTCGCTCAGGCTATCGCCGAATTGCGGACCGCACAGGAGGCCGAGACTTGCCACCTGAAGCAGGCCCCGGGCGTCCAAATGGAGCACTCCCGGCAGCCGGAAGCTGTCCAAGGCCGCTGTGAAACCTTCCTGCACCATGACTTTGAAGCCCTTCCCGACCTGCTCACCGTGATTGACCGGGACTTCAACATCGTTATGAGCAACTGGCCCAGGCATGATTATGGGACGGAAGCGGAACGTCGCAGCTATCTCAAGTGTTACCGGATTTACGCCCACCAGGACAGTCCCTGCGAGTTTTGTCAGGTCCGGGAGGTCTTTGCCACCGGTTCCCCTTATATACGGGAATGGTTCGACCCGGTTGCTGGCGGGTTTCGGGAAATCTATGCCTTTCCCATCCTGGATGAAGCCGGTAATGTGGTCCTGGTGGCCGAGCACGGACGGGACATCCAGGAACGCAAGCAGGTTGAAGCGGACTTGGCAATGCGGGAGGAACTCTACCGCGTCTTGACCGAAAGATCTCTGGCCGGGGTCTACCTCATTCAGGACCACAAGTTTCGCTATGTAAACCCCGTACTGGCCCAGATGTTTGGCTACACCCCGGACGAGATGATCGGCCGGATGAGCCCCAGGGACACGACTCATCCCGATGACCTCCCTCTGGTGGATGAACAAATCCGCCAGCGACTGACCGGTGAAGTCGAAGAAGCCCACTATACCTTCCGCGGCCTGCGAAGGGATGGAACCGTAATCCATTTAGAGGGTTTAGGCCGTCGGATCGATTACCAGGGGCGGCCGGCCATCGTGGGGACGTTGCTGGATATCACCGAGCGCACGCGAGCCGAAGAGACCCTGCGAGACAGTGAAGAGAAATATAGAGGGTTGATTGAGACCACCGGCACCGGTTATGTGATCATTGACCCCGAAGGCAAGGTGCTTGACGCCAATCCGGAGTATGTGAGGATCTCCGGACATGACCAGTTAGAGGAGATTGTAGGACGCAGTGTCATTGAATGGACTGCAAAGGGAGATCGAGACCGCAACGCGGCTGAAGTTAAGCAATGCTTTCAGAATGGCTTCGTTAAAAGTCTCGAATTGCATTATCAGCAAAAAGATGGCCGGATAATTCCCGTCGAGATAAACGCCACCACCATAAACACCTCGGAAGGCCTTAAGGTATTAAGCTTGGTCAGGGACATCTCTGAGCGTAAGCAAGCCCAAGAGGCCCTGCAAACCCAGGCCCTGGTTTTGGAGAGTATGGGTGAAGCGGTCACCGGAATCTCCGAGGATGGGCACATTGTTTTTGCCAATCCCGCGGCTTATACCATGTTCGGATACCCTGAGGGGGAGTTGACCGGCCAACCCGTTACAGTGCTGAACGATTTGCCGCCAGAGGAGAGTGAACGGTTTGCCCGGGAAATTATAGAACGCTTGCAGAAGGAAGGCACTTGGACCGGAGAAGTTCAGAACCGCACGAAGGATGGAATTTCGTTCATAACTTATGCCCGAGTCACCACTCTAGAGCTGCCCGAAAAGAAATTATGGATCTCTGTCCAGGAAGATATCACGGCGCATAAGCACCTGGCAAAGGCTACGAAAAAATATCTGCAATTCATCGAACTGCTCATGGAAACCATCCCCAATCCGATTTTTTATGAAGATGCTCAAGGCATTATCCTGGGATGTAATAAGGCTTATGCAGAGTATGCGGGAGTGGCCCAGGAGGAGATTCCAGGGAAGACCGTGTATGATCTCTCCCCGGGGGAGGTGGCCAGGGTCTGCGACGCTGGAGCCCAGAAGGCTTTGCAGGATCCAGGGACCAAGGTCCGCCTGGAGCTACAAATGCCTGCGGCCGATGGCAGCCAACGCCAGATGATATGCTATAAGGCTGCCTTTATCGAGGCCTCCGGCAATGGTGGCGTGGTTAGTGTCCTTACGGACATTACCGAGTTGCAGCGGGCGCAAGAGGCCCTGCGGGAGAGCGAGGCGCGCTACCGTTTGCTGGCCGACAATGTAATGGATGTCCTCTGGATAATGGATACGAGCTATTCGCTTACCTATGTCAGTCCATCGGTCAAAAATATGACCGGCTATACCCCTGAGGAATTTTTGTCTTTGGGGTTGAGACAGATCGTTCTGCCCGTCTACCACCGGGTGTTCGGCACCTCGCTGGAAAAATTACTCGCCCCCGAGATGCCTCCGTCTCTCAGATACGAGGTGGAATACCAACGGAAGGATAGCTCTCATGGCTGGGGAGAAATCACGATCACCTTGATGCGGGACCCTCAGGGCCTAGTCAAAGGGTTGACAGGAATGGCCCGTGACATCACCCTCCGCAAGCGGGCCGAAGACGCCCTGCGGGAAAGCGAAGTCAAATACCGGGAATTAGTGGAAAGCGCCAATTGTATCATCCTACGCCTGGACACCCAGGGGAACATCAGGTTCTTTAACAAATTCGCCCAGACTTTCTTCGGTTTTACGGATGAGGAGATAATTGGCCGCAACGTAGTGGGGACGATCGTCCCGGAGGTGGATTCCAGCGGCTATGATCTCGCCGCAAAGGTGCGGGATATATTGAAACACCCGGAGGATTACTACAGCAACGAAAATGAGAACATGCGCCGCAACGGTGAAAGGGTATGGGTGGCCTGGACCAACAAAGCGATCTATGGTCGTGATGGTGAACTCAACGAAGTGCTGTGTATCGGTATTGACCGCACTGAACAAATAAAGGCGGAAAAGGCCCTCAAAGAGAGCGAAGAGCGCTATCGCACCCTGTTCGAAACCTCCCCCAATGGCATAGTGTTGATGGACTTGCAGATGAACATCACCATGGCGAACCAGCGGGGATTGCACTTATTTGGGTTTAGCAGCCCGGAGGAGGTGTTGACGAGAAATGGGGTGGACTTTATCGCACCGGAGGACCAGCCCTACGTTCTGCCGCTCATCCAAGAGATGTTCGAAACCGGTGAGAGTCAAACCGTGAACGTGAAGCTGCTCACGAAAGACGGCACCAGAGTTTCTTGCCTGGTAACCGCCTCATTCCTCAGAGACGCCGCGGGTGAGCCCCAGGCCATCATGGGCGTGGCCCAGGACATCAGCGACCTGAAGCGGGCCGAAGAGGCTGTGCGGGAGAGTGAAGCCCGCCTCCGGGCCATTTTCGAGCATGCTCCGGTGGGAATAACCATGGTGGATCACACCGGGAGATTCCTCCAAACCAATCCGGCCTATCAAGAGATAGTCGGGTATAGCGCCACAGAGCTTCAGAGCCTGATCTGGCAACAGCTTACCCTTCCTGAGGATTTGCCAGGAAATTTGGAGATGCAAGAGGAACTTCTTGCCGGCAAACGCCAATACTACTCGATAGAAAAACGGTACCTGCGCAAAGATGGCGAAATCGTCTGGGTCAGCGCAATGCTGTCGAGATTACAGAATGGCCTGGGTGAGGCCCGGGTGGTGGGTACGATCCTTGATGTCACCGCCCGGAAGCGGGCGGAAGAGGCCCTGCGGGAGTCCGAGCAGCGGTTCCGGCTCATGGCTGAGACCATCCAAGACGTCTTCTGGATTGCCACCCCAGGTATCGAAAAGACGAAATATGTGAGTCCGAGATACGAACAGATCTGGGGCCGCCCGAGGAAAGAATTATACCAATCTCCCCAATCCTTTCTGGAGGCCATGCATCCGGAAGACCGGCAGCGGGTAAAGTCGGAGGTTTTTGCAGCCCATAATCGAGGCGAAGCCTTTAGCCTGGAATACCGGATTATCAGGCTCGACGGGGAGGTGCGTTGGATTCACGACCGGGGTTTCCCGGTCAAAGGTGAGCAGGGCCACGTTATCTTGTTTACGGGAGTGGCCACGGACATCACCGAGCGCAAGACTCTGGAACAGCAACTCCTTCTGGCCCAAAAGATGGAAGCAGTGGGGCGGTTGGCCGGAGGCGTGGCCCACGACTTCAATAACCTCCTGATGGCCATCACGGGTTACGGCGAACTCATGAAAACCAAAGTTCTTAAAGGCGACCCGCTTTACGGCTACCTGGAAGATATCCTGAAAACCACCGACCGGGCTGCGGCCTTGACCGGACAGTTGCTGACCTTTAGCCGGCGCCAGATCGTCTGCCCTCAGATGATGGATCTCAACCGGGTCGTTTTGGATCTAGAACGGATGCTGCGACGGCTCATCGAGGCAGACATCGAGATGAAAATCATTACTGCCCCGAAGCTGGGAGCGGTGCAGATAGACCCCGGCCACCTTAACCAGATCATCATGAACCTGGTGATCAACGCCCGGGACGCCATGCCGTGTGAAGGCCGTATTGCCGTGGAAACCGCTGAGGTCATTTTTGACACGAGCCGGCAAACCAGATCCGGACTGGCGCAGCCGGGATCTTATGTGGTGCTGCAGGTGAGCGACACCGGCATGGGTATGGATGAAGCCATCCAGGCCCACATCTTCGAGCCGTTTTTTACAACCAAGGAACCGGGGAGGGGCACCGGTCTGGGACTATCCACGGTGTATGGGATTGTCAAGCAGAGCGGAGGTTTTATCGACCTGGACAGCGAGCCCGGGAAAGGCAGCACCTTCAAGATCTATTTGCCGCGTCTGGATGCATCCACCAAGACGCGGAAGGTCAAGGTTTCCAAGCCTACGCAGTTCCGGGGGCAAGAAACTGTACTCTTGGTGGAAGATGAGGACGTGCTTCGGACCTTGCTGGCCAAGTTCTTGCGGCTCCACGGGTACACGGTGCTGGAAGCCCGCCACGGCGGCGAGGCTTTGCTGATCTGTGAACAGCACCAGGGGCAGATTCACCTGATGGTGACTGACGTGGTGATGCCCCGGATGAGCGGCCGCGTCCTGGCCGACCGTCTCACCCCCTTGCGCCCTGATATGAAAGTGCTTTATATGTCGGGTTACACCGAAGATGAGGTGGTCCAACGCGGCGTGGCGGAGCGAGCGGTGGCGTTCCTCCAGAAGCCCTTCAAACCGATAGATTTGGTGCACCAGGTCTACACCCTCCTTAAGCCCCAAACGAGCCGTTAACGACTCTTCGTCCTCGATGTGGCCGTCCTGCTCCGGTCTTTAACCAGTGCCAAACGTTGTCGCGGCAGAAGTTTGTCCTTATGATGCCCCATTTTTTTGACATGAGCGGCCGCTAGATTCTCAATTGATTGAACCTAGTCAAGATCAGGTTTACCGCAACGAGATAATTTCATGATATATAATAAAACTTAGCATGTGCCGTTTTCCCAGTTTCCATAAGGGGGAGGGCTGATGAAAGGGGTCTTGGTGTTAGATTTTCTTTTTCCCTTGGACAGACGTGAAAGGTGGAAGCCTGGCTTAAGAGAGATGGACAACCATGGTAGATAAGCTGGTATTTAGCAAAATTCTGGTGGCCAACCGCGGCGAGATCGCGGTGCGGATCATGCGGAGCGCCCAGGAGTTAGGCCTTAAGGTTGTAGCCATCTACGAGGAGACCGACAAGGACGCGTATCATATCATGCGGGCCGATGAAGCGGTCTGCATAGGTCCCGGCCCCCGGAAAGATTACCTCAACATTGCCAAGATCATTGCCGCGGCCCAGAAGACCGGGGCTCAGGCGATTCATCCCGGCTACGGCTTTCTGGCCGAAAACCCTGATTTTCCCGAAGCCTGCACCAATGGGGGTCTGGTGTTTATCGGGCCGCCCCCGGAGGTCATCCGGAACCTGGGGAGCAAGGTCGTCGCCCAAAAAGTCGCCAAAGCTACCGGCATCCGCGTGGTTCCGGCCACCCAGGTGCTGGCCTCGGGACCTCAGGGCGAAGAGGAAGCCCTGAACTTTGCGGCCCAACACGACTACCCCATCATGATCAAGGCGGTATCGGGGGGAGGCGGCCGGGGCATTCGCCAGGTAGATGATAAAAGCAGTCTGCTGGCCGGGCTCAGCCGCTCCCGGGCCGAGGCCCTCATGTCCTTCGGGGATGACAACATCTATCTGGAAAAATGTATCTACCGGCCGCGACACGTGGAGGTCCAAATCCTGGCCGACTCCTACGGCAATGTGGTGCACCTGGGGACTCGCAACTGCTCCATTCAGCGCCGTCACCAGAAACTGGTGGAGATTGCCCCCGCCGGATTGCCCCAGGCCTTGACCGAGGAAATCTGCGACGCGGCGGTGCGAGTCACCCGGGCCGCCAAATATCTCAGCGCCGGGACAGTGGAATTTTTGGTAGAGCCCGACGACACCTATTACTTCCTCGAAGTCAATACCCGCCTGCAGGTGGAGCATACGGTCACCGAGGTGGTGACCGGTATCGACATCGTTCGGGAACAGCTCTTAATCGCCATGGGCGAACCCATCAGTTTTTGCCAGGACCAGGTGGCCGAGCGGGGCTACGCTATCGAACTCAGGATCAATGCCGAAGACCCCAAAAACGATTTCTTGGCCAGTCCCGGGATTATCCAGGTATACCGGTCCACCGGTGGTCACGGGGTCCGGCTGGACGGCGCCGTCTACCAGGGGTACAAAATCACCCCTTTTTACGACTCCTTGATCGTGAAGCTCACCGTGTACGGCTTCGCCTGGCGGGAGGCGGTGGACCGCATGGCCCGAGCCCTCAACAACTTTCTCATTATCGGGGTGAAGACCACCATCCCGTACTTCCAACAGATTGTCAAAGAGCCGGATTTCATCCGGATGCAGTTGGACACCGCGTATATCGATGACCACCCGCAGCTTCTGGATTATCGGGAGCAGGAACGGGAGGTGGAGAAAGTGGCGCGCCTCATTGCCGAAATCAACGCCCATGAGAAGAATCCTTATGGGTAGAGAAACATCAACCTTCGTTTCAGCGTATTAAGGGAAGAGATCATGCAGGGACGAATTGTTCGAGGAATGACCCCCACTGAGATTCTGAAGGTGCTGCAGGAGTCTGAGGGGTATTACCTGTGTAACAATGAACGGGATGTGTCGCAGTCTGACTTCAAAAACCGGCTCCTGCCCATGACCACGGTGCGGGTGGCGCCGTTCCGGGAGGCCGCGGGTTTCTTTTCCGTGGAAGTGAGCGGCGGCGCCTCCGTCCACGTGGACCTGATGCGCAAGCAAGTTGACCCCTTCGAACGCCTGCGGATCACCCAGAAGGCCATGCCCAAGACCCTGCTGCAAACTGTTTGCCGGGGTTCCAGCCTGTTCGGCTACCGCCATTACCCCGAAAACGTTATCCGTCTGGCGGTGCGGAAATTCGCCCGCTACGTGGATGTTTGGCGGGTCTATGATTTTCTCAATCACGTGCCCAATATGATGCCGGTAATGGATGAGGTGCAGAAGGCGGACCGCCTCCTGATGCCGAGTGTCTGCTTCTCCACCGGGCCGGAGCATACCGATCGCTATTATGTGGATAAGGTCAGGGAGATCCTGGAGGTCACCGGGCCTGAGGTCATCATTTCCATCAAAAATTATGCGGGCCTGGGAACTCCCAAGCGCATCAGCCAGTTGGTAGAGTCCATCTGTGCCGCCTTCCCCGGCCTGGTGCTCCATTATCACGGCTGCAACACCGACGGCAATGACATCGGACGCATGAGCGCCGCGGTCCGGGCGGGGGCGAAAATTTGCGACGTGGCGGACCACGGCTATGGGGCGATCTACGGCCAGGCCCCGGCCCTCACCCTGATTCAGGCTTTGGATGATTACGGGAAAAAGGCCGTGGGGGTGGATATCCCGGCTCTCATCCAGTCCTCCGACCTCCTGCGCCAGGAACGTAAGATCTATGAGCCCTTTGAGAGCCCTTTCCGGGGACATGACCCCACCGTGGCGGCCTATAAGCTCACCGGCGGCGCGGTGGGCAGCACCTTTGAACAGGCGGACAAAGGGGGTTTTCTCGACCGCATGCCGGAAATCCTCACGGAAATGGCCCGGGTTCAGGTGGAACTCGGCAACTGGTGGTCGGTGACCCCAGGCTCCCAAATCCTCTGGACCACGGCAGTCAACAACGTCCTGTATGGGCGTTATGAGAGACCCTCTCTGGACCTGAAAAATCTCCTTCTGGGCCGCTACGGACCCCTGCCGTTCTATCGACCCGAAGCCTGGATCTGCGAGAAGGTACTGGAATACCAGCGCTACGACGGCAAGAAATGGCCGCAGATCCTGGCGGATGAGACGGGCATCCAAAAGTCCGGGGATGCGGATCTGGAGATGGAGCGCCGACGGCTGGAAGGCGAATTGGAGCGGCCGGTCAGCGACGAAGAATTGGTGCTCTATTTGCAGTTTCCCTTCGATGCCTTGTCATTCTTCAAGTTCCAAGCCCGGTACGGCAAGGTCTGGTTGCTGCCGCCGGAGGTCTGGTTCCGGCAGGGCGGCTTCAAAGACGGGGAGCGCATCACCTTCGCCGACGAATTTGGAGTGCCCCATTACATCGAGGTGATTTCCACCCGTCGGGAAGGGGCCAACGTCTTTACGACCCTGGTGGTGGACTATAGCTTTCAAACCTTCAGCGTTCAGGTAGAGGGCGCCAATAAATCTTCGGCCGCCGGGTGAAAGGGCCGTCCCTGGCCTTCCGAGCCAGGGTGAGGTCAGCCGGAGCCTCCCCGGCGATTTTTGCCTGCGAATATATTTCAGTATAGAGATATTTATGACTTCTTCGATATGTTCCGATAGAGAAAGTGCGGGTTTATGGAGCGATAGTAATCTTGGGAAATCTTATTAAACCGTGAGAGAGACTAAGGCTATGCAATATAAGGAGGTTTTGAACTCCGAGGAAGCCGCCGACCTTTTAGGGGTCAAACCTTTCACCATCCGCACCTATGCCCGGCGGGGAGTGATCCCGGGCAAAAAACTGGGGAATGAGTGGCGTTTTGTCAAAAATGACCTCATGGCCTGGCTGAGGGGGATGGAGACAGAGGGGGGAGAACTGGAGACCCCTACGGGGGCCAAAGCATTTCTCCAACGATTGCGCGAGGATAGCGATTTCCAACAAAAGATTGAATCATTATCCACTGACGCAGAACGGATGGCATTTGTCCAGAGGGAAGGCTTTGCTTTTACCGTTCAAGAGTTGGAGCAGGCCATCCAAGCGGAGTTGGATGAAGACTTGGAAGAAGATCAGGAATCCAAGGTTGTCCGCAGAGCCCAGCGTTACCAGGTCTATTTGAAAGTTTCCGAACTGAATGGCCAAGCGGTAACTGATACCATGATTTTAGACATCAGCGCCTGGGGTGCCAGGGTTGGATCTTTTAAGCCCTTTGACACCATGGGAAATATTGAGATCACCTTCACCCCCCCCGGCGAGAATCAAAATGTTCGGATTACCGGTGAAGTGGTGTGGTCCAGGCTTATGCCGGCAGAGAGCCGTTATCATGCCGGGGTCGAATTCTCCAAACCCATTGATCAATTGCATCGTGAGGGCAAAATTTGAGGTTAGCCCGCCGGGCAGCCATCTTAACCTCCATCAGGAGCTTCTCTTCCAGTTATGTTCCCCCCCGCTTATGCTTTCTTTTTTTGCAGTGACACTCTATTACCTTTTAAAATATGAAAACGCGTTATAACCTCAAAACGGGCGGTCTACCTGTGACAAGGAGATTTCCCGGAACCATCCAGAATATGCATGAGGAGTAAAACGATGACTCAGGCCAAAGAAAAATCAGCGTTGAAAAGATGCGGCGCTGCCGCTCTCATGCTGGCCATCATTCTTGTGGGCGGAGGAAATAGACTCCAGGCTCAGGTCCTCGCGGTGCCGGCCAACATGCCAATCCTCTATAAAGAAATCCCTGACTATGTCAAGGAGAGGTCGCGGGCCCGCTACAAGATTAAGCTGTCTCAGTGCCAAATTGTGTTCCGTGAGGATGGTTACTACCTATTAAGCGGCGACCGGGAATTTGTCATCCTCAACCAAAACCCCGCGTGTCTGAAGAGGTTTGCAGGGAAAATGGTGGCCGTGCAAGGCCGGACCACTGAGAGTGTGGTTTCCTGGTTCAGCTTATACTTTGTTGTCGTCGACGATATCAACGGCATGAAATACGACGGCAAAGTCGGCCCTTGGATGATGCGTGAACCTACGGACGAGGAAATCCGCTCCTGGAATCTCCACAAGCGATTACCCCCAGCAACCCAGAAATTTATGACCTATCTGGCTCTGCCAAAATCAGCCAGTGACGTTAGGTTTGCTGGGAGCGAAGCCGGCAGTAACACCCTGGCGTATGGCACGATAACTTCCGAGGATAATCAATCTCTGCCGGTGGCGGACGTCAATCGCCAATTGACCAGCATTCAGCGTCAGTTGACGGGTATCGAACAAAAGATGGCAAAGCCACCTTACCGAGGAATATACTCGGTACCCGAAGCGGATTGGAATGCCACGGACTGGTCTCTTTATATGGATTCGCAAGGAGGGGGTTGAGGACGCTTCAACTAGCCCCTGGGTCAAAAGTTGAATAACCTCATAGGGGGTTATTGTGCAGAACTTCCGGGTGGGGTATTAATCCAATGATTTTCCGATGTTCCTCCCGTCATGGCGGGAATCGTCCGTGTTCCTTCTGGCGGTCCGGGCCGTTTTTCTCACTTCTGGCAACTCTGGCGCTGGTTCTGTTCTTTGGGGGCCAGGTGAGGGGAGATGAGACCGAGACGGTTATCACGGTCCATGCCAGAGACAGAATGCACTCCTTGAATCCCCTGATCTTCGGGCAAAATATCCTCTTTGCCAGCAATAGCCTCTGGAACACGAGCATTGACGACATCGATCCCGTAGCCAGGCCGCTGGTAAAAAGTCTTGCCCCTACCATAGTGCGTTTTCCCGGAGGCACCGCCAGCAACATATATTTGTGGGAGGACGGCCTGGGCTTCCGCACCGCCGCAGAGATCAAGCCATACACCCCCACCATTACCCTGGACGGTGCTCCCAACTGGAAGACGGTTCAGCAAGCGCGCCTTTTGCATAGCAGCGCCGGCGCCTTGGGAAAGCCGTTTAAATTTTTGCGGCTGGAAGGCAACCGTATCGAAGGGGTTTTAGATCTCAAAGGGTCTTATCCTCCGGGAGTTATTATCCGCCCCGATGCCAGGGCTGGGCAACCGGATTATTTCTTTAATAATTACGGCATCATGGAGCATATGAAATTCGTCACCTCCCTTGGCGCAGAGGCCATTATCGTTGTCAATTATAATACCGGGTTAGATCGGGAGGGGCGCCTGTCCAATAAAGTCTCTCTGAGTCAGAAGGCTAAACGAGCCGCCGCGCTGGTGGCATTTGTCAACGGTACCCCCCAAGACGGGCGTTCTCTGGGCATCGATGACGAGGGGAATGACTGGCATACTGTGGGCTACTGGGCCGGCAGACGTGAGGCCCTGGGGCATCCTGCGCCCTACCGGGTGAAGTACTGGGAAATCGGCAACGAGATGTATGACAAAAATAATGAAGGGGGGTTCACCAGCGCCGAAACCTATGGTCAGGATTTTGTGACCTTTGCCCGGGCCATGAAAGAGGTTGACTCGAACATCAAGATTGGGGCGGTGGGGATAACCTCTCCCCGTGGGCGTGGGGACGCCGACTTTACCGATGAATGGAACCCAACGGTCCTTCGGATAGGTGGGGCGGACATGGACTTTCTTATTCTCCACCCTTACTATCCGTCTGCGGGGCTGAAGCCCGCCCCCTATCAGAGCCAGGCCTGGTTCGCGGCCGTCATGGCTGGGGCCTCTCAGGCCATGGCCGATATCAAAGAGATCAGAAAGGTCATACAAGAAAACGCCCCGGCCGGAAAACAAATTCAAATTGCCGTAACCGAGTATGGCATATGGCCGGCTGATGCCAAAGATGCGCGAGACTGGGCCAACCTGGGCCGGGCCTTATTCGATGCGGATCTCCTCATGGGTCTTCTCCGGGATGGTCCCGGGTTAGGGATTAACCTGGCGGCCAATTGGGCATTGCATGGTAGTATGCAAGCCGCTGCCATCGCTTATGATTGGAAGACCGGGACCCGGACTCTAAGGCCACACTACTACGCCATGCAGCTTCTGAGAAAGCTGGCGCCGATAGTTGTGGAAACCAAGGTTACCACCCCTACTTTCTCAGTGCAGCGGGTGGGGAACGTCACGGATGCAACGGCTATCCCCCTGGTGGGGGCGCTGGCGACTGTTTCTAAAGATGGGGGCGTGCTTACGCTGCTGGTGATCAACCGCTCTCTGGAAGCCTCGCTGGCGGCAACCATCCAGCTCATGGATTATAAGCCCCAGGCCACTGCCCAGATTTTCGGAATCACGGGTTCCAGGATAAGCGACAATAATGAGGATCAATCCAAAACCGTCACCCTGGACACCACCCAGATTAACGACGCGGCGTCCCGGTTCATGTATACTTTTAAGCCCCATTCCTTGACCATGTTCCAGTTTAAGGCCGAGACCGAAGATTCGCTTAGCCAGGAAAGACCAGGGCGCGTGGAGTAACCCCCCATAACCCTGGGCCGGGTTATGGGGGTTCCTCTTTTTGACTATCCAGTCCAAAAAAGTGCTCCCATAGTGCTCCCAAGCAAATAATCAGGTAGAATATCCGACAGTGCGCCTGTAGCTCAGCTGGATAGAGCAACGGACTTCTAATCCGTCGGTCGCAGGTTCGAATCCTGCCAGGCGCGCCAATGATTCAAATGAGTTAGCTAATTTCAGTTAGCCCTATTTTTGGCAGGGATAACTCAGGGATAACCAGAGTGCGGAAAAATAACCTTGAAGACCAAATCCGGGCCCCTCACCGTCTACCTGTCCCAACACCCCAGAGCACCCATTAAGTGGTGGCTTAGGATCTGGTTATAGCCAGCTTGAAGCCGTGGACCCCGCGCCTGAAGTTATCCTTCCCGATGCAGGGGTAGGGTACCGTTAGCACGCCGGGCCCGTGGGCGCCACCAGGATGTCGGCCAGACCTGCCACAACTGCCCCCTGCCTGCTTGTACCTACCTGACTCCGGCCGCCCCATACCTGGCTCCGAGCTTGACCATACCACCCGCATGTTGGGAAGTCCTCCCTCCGTTCGTGAGGGCGGAACTATCGTCCTGCCTCCGAGGGAAAGGAATTGATAGGCCGACCAATGCCTTGACCATCGATGGTGGGGGGGGGTGACCATCATGAAGGGTTGCCGGCACGAGCCTCTAATCCTCATTCGGGCATCTGTCGCAATTAGACCTCCACTTTCTCCTGCTCTCCTCTGAAAAACCTGTAGTTGGCATCCTGCCATAGTCCCGGCACCAAACCACCGCCGCGGCCGTCATCGCCACCCAGACGCAAGGGACCGCCGGCCCCGGCGCCAAGGCTCACCGTGGGGAGTTCACTACCCTTATTCCCTCCAGGCCCCTGATGATGCTGCCCACGTCCCCCTCTCCCGGCCCCAGGAGGCAAACCCGGAGATGGGACTCCTACCCCCCCTGTCTTATATGCTTGGCCCGGACATCACATCGAAATTTCAATATATTCCGTTTGTCTGGGATAGGTCCCGACAGATAGCACCCCCCGGGTGATGGGACCTAAGCCTCAAAAATTTCAAATCGATTTTTAGTCGGGGGGTAAGCCGGAATGGTCATGATCCTGGCCGGCGCAGAGAACATCAATTGGGAAGGATAACTTGCCACCCAGGTTGTCGCCTCAAATGCGTCACGCATGCCCTGAGGCACGATTCGGGGTAGGTCAATAGGAAGGTAAGGGGTGAGCGTGCTCCTGGCAGGCAGGGTCGGACAGATGAAGGGCGACGGAGGACCCTGTGCCGATTTTTAATCGGTGATCGGGGCCGATGGCGCTTGTTGGAAAGGGATCAGCGGGGACAGTGGCAGCTTCCCAGTGGGAGGCTGGCAGGTACAATGAAAATGGATATTTGTGCTATAGTGTTTAAAAAAGGACGATTTGGCTACAAAAAGAGGAGCGGATTTGAACCCTCGTTGGAAGAATCCAAACCCCTCTTTTAACCAAGGCGGGCACATAATCTCGGATAGCATAAATTGCGATTTTATCCTGAACCTCGATTTCTTATCATATTCGGGAAAATTTATTGTTAACGAATTCAATTTCTTGAGAGGAATGAATGTTATGCTCAATGATGACCCCCATATGTTACGTGATTTGCATCCTCTTGAACGTGCAAAACTGAGAATAGAATACGAACGTATAAAAATAGATCGCTATAAAACCAAATGGACAGCTATATCAATATTAATCCCTATATTTGCAACTATTACAACTATTTGCTTCGGTATTTATAACTTTGCTAACCAAGCAAGGAAAGATTTTGAAATTAAAGCGGTGGAAATTGTAATGAATAGCCCTTCACCTCAAGTGGCTTTGAATAAGGCCTACGTATTAGTCGAAATGTTTCCCGATCGTCTGCCTGCAAATTTTGTGCAGTCATTGGAACAATTATATGGGAGCAATTCCGTTCCAGAAAGATCAAAATAAAAAACTAATGGAGGTTCTGGAAATGGTAAAAGGACATATGTGGTCTGCCAAGTTAGCGATTAAGACTATAACTTTTTTAACTTGTTTGGGAATTGTATCAGGCATCACCGGCAAAACTTTTGGCCAAACAGACTGGAAACAGAGGCCGCGCGATCCAAATTTGAGAGGCAGGATCGAATCTCCACTTTCCGGTGCCCAGGTCAAAAGACATTTTTCGGTTCAAGGAACTGTCACAGCGGGAAGATCTCGAAACCTATGGCTCATAGAGAGGATCGGTCAACAACATTGGCCGAAGGAACCAAAGCTGATTGTCCGGGAAGGTCGGTGGGAAGGAGAGGTATTTGAGGGTGGCAGGCCACCAGCGGGAAGGTTTGAAATCCTCCTGGTTGATGTACCTGATAATCTCAGCAAAAAATTTGAGGAATGGTTGCAAACAGGGCATAGTACGGGACACTATCCAGGTATTCCAGCCCGTGATCTGAGGGATATGACTGAACTTCATAGCAAAGAATATTATTTAAAAACAGAATAAACACTCCGAACTTCTTGAGCGACAAGGCAGGCCGATATTCGACTGCATGTTGGCATCGGATACCTTTGAGGGAGGGCAATTTTCAGAGTATATCTTCAGCACATACCCGTCAAAGGGAATGGTAGCGGTAGCTCTTTTAATAAAGCTTTTTTTATCAGCCTATTAGGAATCCTGTAAAGGGCGGGGTGAGAACATTTCTAACGAGTGAAAATTCTTCGACATGTTGCAAACTGTCATCATTTTAAGAAAACCAGCAAATTTAGAAAAACGATAAGAGGACCTGTTTTAACTTTTGCATTGGTTGCCATAATCCGATAATTGGCAATCTTGCGGCATAGTTTCAGTTAATTCTTCTTCAGGAACTTCGACTTGAATTGGGAGGTGTAGAGAATGGCGCGTAAGGGTCGTTATCGCCCAAGGGTCATTATCTTAACCGCGCTACCAGTGGAACTTGCCGCTGTTAAAGAACTTTTGCAGATCCCCAATGGGGAGGCTCTCCGGGAGCTTTACAAGAACACCATTTATGAATGGGGTACTTTTGTCTTTGCCCGCGGTGAATGGGAAGTTTTGCTGGCGCAAACCGGCCGAGGGAACATTAGCGCCGCCTTAAAAACGGAGCAGGCCCTCACCTATTTCCGGCCTCAGGCCGCCTTTTTCTTGGGAGTAGCGGGTGGTTTTAAGGATGTCAGCCATGGTGACGTGGTGGCCGCTAATAAAGTTTACTATTATGAAGCCGGCAAATCCGGTATCGATAAATCGAGGGATTTTTTTTGGGCCAGGCCCAATCTTCGGGAAGTGAAAGAGGATTTAATCCAGTGGGCTTTAAAATGTGCTGCAGCTAATGATTGGCGGAAAAGAATCAAAACCCCATTGCCACCGATCTCCTTACACCTGCGAGATCCTAAGGTTTATATCGAGCCCATTGCATCAGGAGAGCAGGTGTTCACTTCCAAGAAGGCCGCCCTATCTGAGCGTCTTCGCACTCATTATGGGGATGCTATAGCCGTGGAGATGGAAGGGTTCGGGTTCATGAAGGCGGCGGCGAACCACTCGCAGGTCTACAGCCTGGTCATTCGGGGTATTTCCGACCTCATTGACGATAAAGGCCGCAATAAAACGGGGGATGAGGCGGCCCTGCAGGATATTGCCTCCCGTCATGCCAGTGCCTTCGCCTTTGAGGTTCTGAACCTTTTGGGCCTATATCTCAACGCTCAGCATGAAGACGGAGGCAAGGATAAGGGCAGCGGGCCAACGGAAGCTGAAGGCTACCGATTCGATGACGCATCCGGGATAGCTGCAGAAGCCTCTTCTTCAGAGGCAACGACTGATGGCGCGACAGAAGCGGAAATGGGGAGTGCTCACGCCCATTCCCAGGCAACCGGATTTGCTGAAGCGCCTGGGGAGGAGGCCAGCGCTTTTTCCCCCGGAGAAGCCGAGGAGGGCGCGGGTCAAGAGGAAACTCGCCGCACCGATGAAGAAGTCCGGCCAAGCCAACGTATAAGCAATGTGCCACCTCTCAATTATAACTTCTTTGGGCGAGAAAATGAGATTCGGGAATTACATCGCAGGTATAATGCCGCCCGGGCAGAACGGGCCGCGTTTGTCGTCTGGGCTATGTCGGGGGCGGGGAAGACGCAATTGGCTATAAAATACGCTCATCAGTATGAGCAGGACTATGACCTAGTTTGGTGGGTGCGCGCCGAAGACCGAGATACTTTAATGTCCGACTATGCCGCTCTGGCTCAAGAGTTGCCCGGTTTTGCCGCGCCACCGGCGCAAGAGGTCCAGTATTCCCTGGGGGCAAAATGCTTCGGTTTATTCGGAAAGGTGAAGTTCTCTAGAAAGATAGACCCCAGAGTAGAATTCCATGCCGCTGCGCTTAAACGTGATCTGGGGCAGAGGAACCGATGGCTACTCATTCTTGACAACGCCAGGGACTCGGAAATGGTCCGGCGTTTTATCCCCGCAGGCAATAGGGGCCATATCCTTATCACCAGCAGCAACCCCAGTTGGCGAGGACTGGCTGAACCCTTCCATCTGCCGATGGCGAACGAAACCGAAGCCACGAATTTTCTCCTGGCGCGCACAGGTTACACCGACCGGGACCAGGCGCAAAATTTGGCCAGAGCCTTGGGAGGTCACCTGTTGGCTCTGGACCAGGCCGCAGCCTTTATGAGCGAAACCGGCATGTCCATGGCCGAATATTGGCAGAACTTCCAGAACCAGAGAACCCGGCTGGAATTGCTGCGATACAGGGAACCGGCCAATGATTATGAATTCACGGTTGCCACCGTCTGGGAACTATCATTCAGCCGAGTGGTCAAGAAAGCCCCAGCAGCCGCAGATCTCCTAAACTTGTGCGCCTTCCTGGCCCCGGAAGATATTCCTCAGCAGCTCTTTATGGGAAATAAGGAACATCTTCCGGAAAATTTGAGAGCCGTAGCATGCCAATCCTTAGGGTTCGATAAAACCGTGGGAGCAATAAAAACTTATTCTCTAATGAACCGGAAGGATAGGCTGTTATCGGTGCACCCATTGGTGCAGGTTATGGCCCGGGACCGCATGTCCAAGGAAATATGGGATACTTATGCTCAGACTGCCGTCAGCTTGGTCAACCAAGCCTTTCCTAAGACAATGGAAGATCCCGCCGCACGGACCCGCGTCGACTTGCTGGTCCCCCATGCTGAAGCAGTGCTGGAACATGTCAAAGCCCGCCGTTTGGCCCTGGTCTCCCAAGGGGGATTGCTGACGAAACTGGGGGCCTACTACTTGGCGGAACGCAATAATGCCAAGGCACGGGTATCATTGGAGGAAGCCCTGGCCTGTTTCGATAGGGCTTATGGCTATAAAGCTTATGGACGTCCGGAGTTAATCCCAACCCTTACTCAATTAGGCCTAGCCTTCTATGAATTGGGAAAATTTCCAGACGCTTTGACTAGACTCGACCAGGCTCGGAGGATTGCTCAGGAGGCGCCGCAGGATCATTATTATACCGCAGTGTCTGATCTGCTGTTCTACCTGGGCAGGACCCTCAAAGCCTTGGAAAAACCTGAAGAGGCCGAAGATAAGTTTAAAGAATCACTTGACATGGAACATCATGCCACTGACCGCTCTCCCCTACGGGTAGCCGATAGACTCAATGAATTGGGCGGCGTTCTCCTGGCCCTGGACCAAGCAGGGGAGGCGAAAAAGCTGTGCGAACGCGCCTGGTCCATCGTCAACGACCATCCGGCACCTGAAGGGCTGCGAGTAGCGCCGGTTGCCGAGAACCTGGGTGATATTTATAGAAAATCAGGAGATTTGCCTTCGGCGGAAGAGTATTATTTCCTGGCAGAAAGCATCTATGAAATCTCCTTGGGAAAAGATGATCCGCGAACGAAGGCAGTGGGGGAAAAATTAACCCAAATCTATGGTTCAAAAACTGGATAGCGAGTGGAAGAATAAAAGTCGGCGGAGTGGGAAAAGGATTAGTAACGGTTACTCCCCCAACAGACTCTTGACAAGGCTTTTTAGGGAGGACCGGGTATGTACCTTCCATATCTATGGATCTTGGGGAAGAAATTGGGGCTTCCGCGCTGACCCCCCTTAGTTTCTTTGCCCAACGTGCCTATGCTTTTTTTTGCGCTCATTTCTTTCTCAAAACTGAGGAAGCCATTGATTGGCAGAAATCCTAAGGCCTAAATCAATTTTAATAGAAATTATTAAAAATATTTCTTTAATTTTATGCAATATTGATATATCAAAAAATAATGGAGGGTTTTGATATTTAGCCGGCAGATGAGAAAGTCTAATGCGGGGCCCCAGGCTACAAGAGATTCCCATCTTTCCTGGAAAGGTTTTTCGGCTGCTTAGTCATACCCCTGTTGCCCGAATAGCAAAGTTGCTGACTTGATGTCTTATGCAACCATCCGACCCGAATGAGGCCTTCAAGCTCCTCCTGCTCATACTGACCGGTTTAGGGGTAATGCTGGGGATCATTCGCATCTCCCGAGTTCCAAAGATTTTTGCCCGTATTCTGTTTGTTCCCCTTATTATTGGGATAATTTACTCTGCGGGGATCGATTTTTGGCGCCAACTACCCGTCGCTTACCAAATTATCACCCTGATAGTGCTGCTGCCCATCTTCCTAATAGTTTTACTGAGGATCGTCTTGGGGGCCAACCTTTTTCGAGAAGTGCTAGGCAATCTTATTTATGATCTCCTCAAAGGTAGTTGTTTATTATTAATAAATATATTTAGAATTCCATTTACTCTGGTACGCCGTCTTTGGCGTTAATAATGTCAAGTAATACATTGATCAAACCCTTAATATTGCAGTGATAGACTTTTGGAAAAATCAACAGACAACATTAGGCGATAAGGTTAATTTATGAAAATGAGAATTTATTATAATTCGGTTTTAGGAGCCTTAGGTGGCCTGGTAAGTTGGGGGATTTTAGGTCAGATGGGAGAATTTACCAGCGTGATCTTCCGAGATATCGTTTACGGGATTGCGGTGGGGGGCTGCATTGGCGCCGCCATCGGCTGTATAGACGGTATTTTTGACAGGTCCCTGGCTCAAGGGGCGCGAGGGGCCGTCCGAGGTGTCGGCTATGGGGCTGTGGGGGGGGTGGCCGGACTCTTGATCGGCGAACTGGTTCTCTGGGTGATAGGCGGCGGCATTGGCGGCCGGGCCGTGGGCTGGGCCATCATCGGCCTGGCTGTGGGGATCACCGAGGGGGTGGCCAATCGGGCCCCAAAAAAGATCAATTATGGGCTTATCGGCGGTACCCTCGGGGGATTTTTTGGGGGAGCCATCTTCGAATTCCTGCGGCAGAATTTCGGCAGTTACGCCTTCAGCCAGGCCCTGGGGTTAATAATCCTGGGCGCCTGTATCGGTTTCCTCATAGGTTTAGTGGAAGATATCCTGCGTGTCGCTTGGCTGATGGTAATCAGCGGTCGGCAAGAAGGCCGTGAATTCACCTTGGCAAAAAAGATTAATCTCATTGGCCGTGATGAGAATTGCGACGTGCCGTTGTTTGGTGATGCCGAAGTTCTGCCACAGCATGCCCAAATCCGGGTGGAGCGCGAAAGGTTTATCTTGTTCGGGCTGAAAGACACGGCTGGTAAATTGTGGGTAAACGAACGTCTGATCACTTCTGAGGTTGCACTGGCCAATAATGATCGCCTCAAGGTCGGGGACACCAAGTTGGTATTCCGCTGGAAAGAAAAGATTAAGGCTTCATGAGGTATTATAATGGACGACGCTGATCTTCCACCCAAATGTTTACAAAAAGCGCAATTAGGTTATCTTGGCATGCTGTTGTCCTTGGCTTTGATCTTCGGCGTCTGTCTGGCGCCTGGCACTGCCTTAGCCATCAAGGTGCATTTGAGCCAAGTGGATAAAACTGATTTTCCCGCCATACGATTGTTCGCGGATATAGAGGACCAATCCCGTAAGCCAGCCAAGGACATGAGCAAATCAGATTTTCAGGTTTATGAAAATAAAAAGTTAGTTGAAATCCTCGACTTTGCTGATCCTTCTCTGGCCGGTCCCATGACCACGGTGTTGGTGGTGGATTGCAGCGGCAGCATGAACTCGGCCGGGAAGATGCCGGCATTAAAGCTCGCGGCCGCCAATTACACCCGCTACATAAAAAAATCCGATCGCCTCGGCATCATAGCCTTTGCCGATACCGTTCAAAAATTACAGACCTTGACGGACGATAAGGATGCGTTGATTCGGGCCTTGCAATCCTTAACTCCCAATGGAAAAACGGCTTTCTATGACGCGGTTTATGAAGCCACCAAAATGATCAGTAAGGTCAAGGGAAGGAAACTGGTCCTGGCCATCACCGACGGTATGGACAATAGCAGCAGCAAAACCCATGACAAGGTGGTGGAATTAAGCAGAAAATTCGGTGTGCCCGTTTATGCTATAGGCCTGGGCCAAAAAGAGAGCAGTTTATCCAATGAAACAGGCATCAATGAAGAGGCGTTGCGCCGTTTGGCGGAGGAAACCGGAGGCCTTTACTACTTCGCCCCTGCGGCGGAGGAGCTTCTGGGCATTTATGAGCATCTGTCACGGCAATTTCATGGGGGCTACGAACTCACCTATAACAGCCCTAATGTCATGCGTGACGGCACCACCCGAGAGGTGGAGCTGACCGCCACGGTTCAAGGGACCTCGGCCACTGGCAGAAATTCCTATTATATCCCCGGCATCATGGTCGTCGTCTTTGACCCCGTGCTTTTTTGCGCTTTCCTGTTGTTGTTGCTGGCCCTGGCCTATGCACCGGCTTGGCGCGCCCGGAGTCGGCGCCAGCCAATTGCGATCCTTTCGGAGGCTATAAAAGAACCTGGCCCTCGGAGAGAGATAGAAAATAATATCCGAACCATCAAGGATAAGGTGCCGTCAACTGCTTCGCCGCGCGTGGAACCGAAGAGCTTAGACCGTCAGCCGGACGCCCCGCCGCCCCCAGTCAGCGGTTTCTCCCTGCAGCCTCTGGGTCAAGCCCTCCCTCGCCAAACTTACTCGCTGCGGAAGGGCGATAACTTCATTGGCTCCGCCCCGGGGAATCACCTCATGGCCGCCCATCCCTCGGTGTCGGCCCGGCATGCCAATATCTGTTGGGAAGGTGACCAGTTTGTGATATACGATCTGCAGAGTCAGCAGGGCACCTTTGTCAGTCTATCCAGTGACTTAGGGATGACCATGAAGATTGATAGGAATCCCTTAAGACCGGGAGCGGTGGTAAAATTGGGGGAGGTCTTGTTTCGCTTCATCGACAAACCACTATGATGACCTTCAGATAACCATCAGGCATAGGAGAAAACCATTACAGTCATAAAGCTTGTTGTACTGATGCTCGGGATAGTCGAGCTGGGGTGCGGTCTAAGCTAAACCTGGCGCCCAGAGGAACAAAGTCACGCCGGGTGTTTCGGCGCAGCCTCGGAGGCAAGCGAGAACACCCCAACCGAGTTGCCGCAGGCTTAGGTTCTCCTCAGATCGGCGGGCGCAGGGCTAATTCTTTCCGGGCAAAACCCTGCTTACCGGTGTCGGAAGTCCCTGGCCCGATTGTTGCAAGAGTTCCTCGTTAGGAGCGGCAGGGTCTGGAAGTGAGATAATATCTGCATTCTTAATCAATTAATCGAGAGATAATTATTATGGCCTATGAAGCTCCGATCTGCCGAACTAATCCGGGGTGCATCGTATTACTGATTGACCAGTCGGGCTCCATGGCCGATACCTGGGGCGCTACCACAGGACAAACCAAGGACAAAGGGGTGGCCACCGCCATCAATCGGCTGTTGCATAACCTTGTTCTGAAATGTTGCACAGATGATGGAGTCCGGAGTTACTACGACATCGGTGTTATTGCTTATCACGATCCCTTGAAAGGTGGCATAAGCGTAGAATCGGCGTTCGGCGGGCCATTGGCGGGACGCGATCTGGTGTCCATAGTCGAAGTGGCGGAGAACCCACTGAGGTTGGAAGAGAGGGTTAAGGAGGAGGTTAACGAGACCGGCGAAGTAATTAAAAAGAAGGTCAAATTCCCTATATGGATCGAACTGCATCCCGATGGAGGTAGGCCTCTGAGTGCAGCGCTGCGGCATGCCTATGTGATATTGGCTGACTGGGTCCGGAGACACCCAGACTCCTACCCGCCGCTGGTTATCAATATTACCGACGGTGAAGCCACCGACGGAGATCCCTTGATTGATGCCCAGAGGCTTATGGATCTGAAAACCATTGATGGCCATGTATTGTTATTTCATTGCATGATTTCAGCGAGACCCGGACAGGTTTTTTTCCCTGCTCATGAAGATGAACTTCCCAATGATCGATGCTCCCGGTTACTTTTTAAGGTTGCCAGTGAGCTGCCTCCCATTATATTGGCAGAGATGAAGAGAGAATTCTCTGTCCAAGAAGGTGCTCGTGGTTTTGTTGCCGATTTGGTGGATGTGATTCGCTTTTTGGCGATCGGCACCAGAGTGGAATATCGTTAAGCTTATGCAAGATGAGTTAAGAGCTGTCATATCTTTTTCTCCAGATTTTCATCAATTGGAAGAGGGATATAAGGAAACATTTAGATCTCACAGGCTCGGATAATGATACCGGAGCCGCTGGCTGACTCATGGGAAAAAAGAGACACCAAATAACCTATTCCAAGAGGAGGTTAAGATTATGGCCTATGAAGCGCAGGTGAGCCGGGACAACCCCACGTGCATGCTATTTCTCATCGACCAGTCGGGCTCCATGGCCGATACTTGGGGGGCTACCCAAGGACAAACCAAGGATAAAGGAGTGGCCACCGCCATCAACCGGATGTTGCATAACCTTGGCCTGAAATGTGCCAAAGATGAGGGGATCCGGTATTATTTCGACGTCGGCGTCATTTACTACAAGGAGCCCCGGGGCATGGGCGCCCAGGTGGGACCTGCCTTCGATGGCACACTATCGGGGCGCGATCTGGTGCCCATAGTCGAAGTGGCGGAGAGCCCACTGAGGGTGGAAGAGAGGGTTAAGGAGGAGGTTGACGATACCGGTGAAATAATTAAGAAGAAGGTCAAATTTCCCATCTGGTTTGAGCCCATGGCGGATGGGGGCACCCCCATGTGTGCAGCCCTTCGCCACGCCCATGAAATTTTAGAGAACTGGCTCAGTAACCACCAGGACTCCTTTCCCCCAATTGTTATCAACATAACCGACGGCGAGGCCACTGACGGCAACCCTTTGGCCGACGGTCAGAGAATTATGAACCTGAAAACCAATGACGGCAATGTGCTCCTCTACAATATCCATATTTCATCAAGGGCAGGGCAGGTCTGTTTCCCGGCTGAAGAAAGCGAACTGCCTCGAGATCAATACGCCCTAATGCTCTTTAATATGTCCAGCGAACTGCCGCCCAAGGTCTTGGACCAGGCCAAGAAGGATTTTTCATTGCGAGACGGCGCCCGGGGATTTGTCTTTAATGCCGATATGGTTGACCTGATCCGTTTTCTGGACATCGGCACCAGAGTTGATTTCCGCTAATCCTAAGTAAAGGTGCCATAGAGGGGAAGCGGTGCGTCTGACCTGGAAGATTTTTTGGATCCACAAGGCGGGCAACTCGCCGGAGGATTACGAGGATGCCTATGGGTTCAATGCCCAGGGCAGGAGCTTCGCTATTGCCGATGGTGCCTCCGAAGCCTCCTTTGCAGGAATATGGGCCCGCCGCCTGGTGGAAGGGTTCACCGCATCCCCCTTTTTTTGCCACGGTTGTAGTTACCAATCGTTGCAGCGCCGCCTACGACCAATGCAAGAAGCCTGGCATCGGGCTATTAATTGGGAGGAGTTGCCTTTTTATGCGGAGGAGAAAGCCCAAGCAGGGGCGTATGCAGCTTTTTTGGGGTTACAGTTCGATCCCTCCCTTAAGGACTCTGGCCCCCCCATCGTTGGTGGGTGGCACGCTATGGCCGTAGGGGACTGCTGCCTTTTCCAGGTACGCGACAACACCATAGTGGAAAGCTTTCCTTTGCAACAACCGAATGCTTTTAACAACTCCCCGGCGCTGTTGAGTAGTCTCCCGCAAAAGAACCAGCGGCTCTGGGAAGAGAGTCGAGTGATCTTCTACCAACAAGGCTGTGCTGGCCGCATTTGGGTAAACGATCTCTTTATCTTGACCACTGATGCCCTGGGAGAGTGGTTTCTGCGTCAAAGTGAAACCGTCGATCATTGTGATAGTAAAGACCGCCACCCACCTTGGCGGATCCTTAACGACCTGAGCAGTCCAGGACAATTCGAGGAATTAGTGCAAGAATTACGCCGGCAAAAATTATTGCGCAATGATGACACCACCCTGATCATCATCAAGGTTTTGCTGGAAGAATCTCTCGAGGATACCTAAGATGGCCTACCCGGTGGCATCCGATTACTGCGAGGAATTGCAGAATCCTAAATTCTGCCTGAAAGACGGGACCTTGCATAATTGTGCGGTCACCACCAACCAGCTGGGGCTGCCGCGTCTGATTACCGGCAATGTGGCGGCAGTCTGCCGGCTGCAGTGCGGCCGCAAGAGTTGGGCCATCCGCTGTTTTTGTAGGGAAGTTCCTGATATAAAAGAACATTACCGCATAATTGGCGATTACTTAAAAAATAACCGCCTCCCGGAATTTGTTGATTTTGAGTATCAGGTTGAGGGTATCAAGGTTAAGGGAAGCCGGTATCCCATAATCAAGATGGAATGGGTAGAAGGGGACCCTCTCCATGTGTATGTCGGGAACCACTTGCGAAAGCCCAAGATCTTAGCTGGATTAGCGGAGCAATGCCGCCAGGTGGTTGCAGCCATGAGATCCCATAAAATGGCTCACGGCGATCTGCAACACGGCAATATTATGGTCACCCAGGGCGGCAAGATCAAATTGGTGGACTATGACGGTATGTATGTCCATAAACACAAGCATAAAAAAAGCCTGGAGCAGGGCCATCCCAATTATCAGCATCCCCAACGCAGCGGTAACTATTTTAATGAGAATCTCGACAACTTTTCCGCCATCCTCATATATTTATCGCTTCTGGCCCTGGCCCAGGAGCCGCGCTTATGGAAAGAGTTCCATAATGAAGACAATCTAATTCTGACCAGCAATGACCTTAAAAATCCCAAGTATTCCCGGGCGATGGCTAGGCTCAAAAATAGTGCCCAGGCCAAAGTTCGGCATTTAGTCGGTGTACTGGAAGAATGTTGTTTGAAACCCATCTCAATGGTACCGGATTTGGAGGCTGCGCTGGCCCAACCTTCCTCCCTGGCTGCGCCTCTACCGGTATCAGGTCCATCAGCCTTGCCGGCCCACATCCCCATCCAGCCGCCTACGCCACTCCATCTGCCGCCACCAGTGGTCACTCCATCTGCGCCGATGGCCTCGGTCGCGGTGCAACAACTCAGAAAAGCCGCGATTTGCGCTTCAGCTGTTTCTCTAACTTCAGGTGTGGTGCTTTTCAGTTTTATCGAAAATTTCAGCTATATATTGCTGGTCCCCTTGGGGCTCCTCACAGGACTATCAATTCTGGCTTGGTGGGAACCTTCCTTACATTTTCTTGCTCAAAAGGGAGTCAATCGTAAAAACACCATATTAACTGCGGCGAAAATCATGGCCCTACCGGGCGTCTTATTGGCAGTCTTGTCAGTGGTGCACGGGAGAGTTTACGCGCCTCCCAGCTTTGTGACCACGGTACCCCGGCCTGCCCCAATCACAACGCTGAAGCCTACTGTGCCCCCCCCCAGTCCCGCGCCACCTGTGGTGGTGCCGCCACCAGTGCAGCCAACGCCTCCCCTAGGCCCAACTATCCCTCCATCCCAGTTGGAGGGCCCTGTCGCCGAGCCGCCGTCAGCCCCTAAACCTCCGGCGACCCGGCGTGCCCCACGCCGACCCCCAAAGGCCACCAAGCATCTGGCCCAGCCTGTGGCTCCTTCCCCGTCCCCGCCAGCGCCGCAGGCCCCGGTGCCGCCGGCCGACCCCAGAAAACTACAATTTAAATTCGGGCGACCCGAGGTGATCCAGATTAAACCACCACCATAACTCAACCGGAGGGAAAGAAGATGTGCAAGAAGTTGACGGCGATATGTATCCTTGTAGTCTTTAGCGTGTACTCGGTGGGCTGCGCCACCACCAATCCGGATGGCACAGCCTCGCCGGGCCGCTCCACTGTCGGTGGTGCCGTAGCGGGGGCGTTGGCGGGGGCCGCCTTGGGCGCCCTCGCTGGCCTGATCCCCGGTGGCAATCTTGCCGCCAATGTGGCCCGCGGAGCCATCATTGGGGCCGGAGCTGGACTGGTGGCCGGAGCCGTTGCCGGTTTTGCCTATGGCAAGTACCAGGAGCAGCTTCATCGTGACCGGCAGGCCGCGGAGGCATACCACCAGTATAATACTGACCAGGGTGAAAAAGTAATCATTGAGGCCGTCGAGGTGCAGCCGGACAGCTCATCCCCGGGTGACAGCGTGGCTATGAATTCCGTCTTCAGCGTCCTCACCGGCAGCATGGACCCGGTACCTGTTGAAATCACCCAAATAGTCATGGTGGGGGATAAGATTTGCGGCCAGCCCTTTTGCCTTAAGCAAGAGAGAGTTAGTGGCACTTACAAGTTTTCCGTGCCCATGCAAATCCCTGCCAACGCACCGGATGGCAAGTATAAGTTAATGACAGCCGTCAAGACATCCAAGTCAAATGACCAGAAACTTTGTGAATTTTTGGTGGCCAAGAAGGCATCCCCCGAAGAAAAACCGGGACCAGAAGTTCAACCACCCACCACTGACAAAGAAGCTCGACTGCCCCGTCCTACTGCAGGAGGGACAAGCTAAAGAAGAACTTTCCTTGATATGGGAAAGCTGGCGGCAGTGGGGACATGTTTCTCGGCTCGATGCATCTGCGCGATATCTCGTGGGTCTGGAGGGCAGGCATAGTAAAGCGGGAAAAGTAAGACAACTTTTGGTACGTACTTTTATTTCTTTTAGAAAAGAAGCAAGTACTGGAGAAACCTGAATCGAGGCCACCATGCCGGCTTCTCAATGATATTAGGATAGATGAATTGCTGGGATAGCAGACGCAGGAGCCGATGAGGCCGAAAGTGGGTCTACGGGTTTGTCTAAGCCCAAGATATCTGGGGAAAGTCAGGATTGGGCCAGAGCAAAAGCCCCGTACGTCATTATCTGCACGTAATCCTTGAAATTCCGAGGGTACATAATGCCATACAAATTTAAGTTAGAGGCTGCGCCTTACCACCTTCACAAAGCAGGCAACGCCCCTAAAGAATATGAAGATGCCTGGTTCTGCGATCCTGAAGGCATGCGCTTCGCCATCGCCGACGGAGCTGCCGAATCTTCCTTTGCCAAACAGTGGGCTGACATCCTGGTGAAGGCCTTTGCTCAAGCGTACGAATCCCTTCCACCCATATCGGATCCCAAACCAAAAGCTCAGGACTCAGAGAGGCGCTTGGAAAGTAGCGGTGTGGGTGCCATCCCATCATTTCATCAAACACGAGACCCGAAAGAAGTCGAGGAATGCTCAAAACAAATTCTTCAAACAAAAGACCCAAAGGAATTTGAAAAGTATTTTAAAAAACTTAAGAAATGTGTGGAAGAGGCCACCCTATCATTTGATCATAGTCAAGACGCAACGGAATCTATAAAGCATTATCAAGAACAAGACGACACTCTAGCATTTGAGGAATGGTTACTCCCACTGCAGCCAATATGGCATGCATCTATTCATTGGGACAAATTGCCTTATTATGCCTATGATAAGGCGCAGGAGGGGGCTTTTACTACCTTCTTAGGTCTTCGGCTCTTCCACACCGGGAATGCTATGGTAGGCTCGTGGGAGGCTTGGGCGGTGGGCGACTGCTGCCTCTTTCACGTGAGACAAGAACAGGTAATCGCCAAGTTTCCCATGAAGGCGTCGGAGGACTTCGGCAACTCTCCCTACCTCATATGCAGCCACCCACAACAAAAGCTGAATTTACTTGAAAAAATGGAGACTTACAGGGGAAGTTTTTCGGTAAATGACACCTTTTTCCTGACCACAGACGCCTTGGGCCAATGGTTTTTGCAGGAGTGCGAAGCTGAAAGGGAGCCCTGGTCAAAACTTCTAGCGATCACCAATGAATCAAATTTTGTAGAGTTCGTCACTAACCTGCGCAGGGATGGAACTATCCGCAATGACGATACCACTCTGATCATCATCCAGGTCAAGAAAAAATCGGCCGAGGACGCGTAAGATGGCCTACCCGCTGCCATCCGATTACTGTGAAGAATTACAGAATCCGAAATTATGTCTGAAAGATGGCACCTTGCATAATTGTGCGGTTACCACCAACTCACTGGGACTACCGCGTCTGATTACCGGCAATGTGGCGGCAGTCTGCCGGCTGCAGTGCGGCCGGCAGAGCTGGGCTATACGCTGTTTTTGTAGGGAAGTTCCTGACATAAAAGAACATTACCGTATAATTGGTGATTACTTAAAAAATAATCGACTCCCGGAATTTGTTGATTTTGAGTATCAGGCTGAGGGTATCAAAGTTAGAGGAAGCCGGTATCCCATAATCAAGATGGAATGGGTGGAAGGAGACCCCCTCCATGTGTATATCGGGAACCACTTGCGAAAGCCCAAGATCTTAGCTGAATTAGCGGAGCAATGCCGCCAGGTGGTTGCAGCCATGAGGTCCCATAAAATGGCTCACGGCGATCTACAACACGGCAATATTTTGGTCACCCAAGGCGGCAAGATCAAATTAGTGGACTATGACGGTATGTATGTCCATAAACACAAGAATAAAAAGTGCCTGGAGCGGGGCCATCCCAATTATCAGCATCCCCAGCGCAGCGGTTACTTTTATAATGAGAATCTCGACAACTTTTCCGCCATCCTCATATATTTATCGCTTCTGGCCCTGGGTCGGGAGCCACGCTTATGGAAAGAGTTCCATAATGAAGACAATCTGATCCTGGTGGATAAAGATTTAAAAAACCCTTCCCTATCCCGAGTCTTCACCAGATTGAAAAACAATCCCAACGAGCAGGTGAAGTATCTGGCGGGTTGTTTAGAAAAATTTTGTCAGGTTCCTCTGGCCAAGGTGCCGGATCTAGAGAGCGTGCTGGTCTCCGCCCCTGGAGTTGCGGCCAGACCGGTAAGACCTGCGGCTACTGCCTCTCCTCCATCCAGAAGGCCCAAACCGCCAGTGGACCGCTGGTGGGAGACCCATACCCCAACTCCTCCGGGTAGGCCATCCCCATCCGGTTCGTCATCCTCTTCACAGTCAACCGCGACCGGCCCTGTCGGCACTGCTAAAATATCCTGGTGGACCCAGACAGAGACCATCAAGGATCCCCTAGTCACTCCCAAATCCGGTACATCGAGTTCAAAGGCCCAACCTTTGGCGCTGTTGAGTAATATCCAACCTAACCAGGCAGTAAAGGGATTATTTGCGGGAACTTTTGCGATAGTTTTCTTAGCCTCCTTTGTTATCAACGAAATCCACTGGAAGGTCCTCTCTTGGCTAGCCGCCTGGACCTATATCATGGCCATGAAAGATTACTCGCTACATTTCCTCTCTAAAGAAGGGGTAAACCTCAGAAACCTTGCAATTGCTCTGACAAGATTGCTTGCTCCGTCACTGTTATTTATCGGCTTCATTTATTTCGTATCAACTCATGTTGTTCAATATCTCCAGCAAGAGGCTATGAAACCAAAGCCTCGGGCCCATTCAACGTTTGTGCCGCCTAGCTCCATAATCCCGCCGCCGACGCAACGGATTTCGCCATCCATACCGCCAACCCTGCCACCGGTGACCATTAAGCCCCCACCACCGTGGGTCATCGTACAACCTCATTCTGTTTTGCCACCTCCGAAAACGGTAAAGATTGCGCCCCGTCAGAAGCCCAAGTCTGAAACGCAGCAGGCCCAAAAGCCGCCACCCGCTGAGCCCCGTCCTTCGTCCCGGCCTTATACCAAGAAACCCGGAGGACCTAAGCAATGGGAATGATCCCCTCCAAACCGGTCTGCTGGCTATTAGTTTTCTGTTTGGGATCCCTGTTCGCCTGCTCCAAGCGCACTGCCAAGGAAACCCCGATTCCCTCTCCTGAAGCAGCCCTAAAAAGCCCCACCACGGCTGAAACGCCATCCTCGGCCCTGGCGCAATCTTTTCCCCCAGGTGACTCACCGCCCCCTTCCCTGTGGAAATCGAGCATGCGGGCCAAACGAGCCAAACGCAAGACCGTCAGACAGTCGCCCCCAGCCTCCCAATATTCGGCAACGGCCGAGGCATTACGGGTCAAGGGAGAGGAGGACTTCACTAGGGGAAAGTACTTCGAATCATTAAAAACTATGGCAGAAGCCTATCGGTTGCAGCCCAACAACCAGGCCACCCTGGTGTTGGCCGGTAAGGCCCTGGCCAAGATTGGCGAAGGCGAGAAGGCCCGACAAGTATTGAAGAAGGCGGTCCTGCTGAACCCGGTTAGCGAAGATGCTAACACAGCTCGGGAATGGTTGAAGCGCCTGGATCACCCGTTGGAGATCTCCATCCTGCCTTACAACGTTGCGCCGGCTACAGGCCATTCCATCAGCTTACTGGCGCTGGGACAATTACGAGGAGTACTCTCCGCCACCAAACTTTACCGCATCGTCAACTATGGGGCGTGGGCTAAAAATGCGGACCTGTCGGATCCGGAAGAGGCCTGTGAAGCCGCGGCAAACCAAGTAAAAATCATCATTTATATGGGTACCTATTACGAGCCGTTCAAGGCAATAACCTTTGATAGCCCTCCATTTTCATCCAACTCCTGCCGTGTGGAACTACATCTGTTTCATGCAAGAAGCGGCCAATTGATCCAAAGGATCCAGGAATCAAGCACATGGAATATTACCAGGAGCACCTTGGCAGACCAGCTGAAAACCATGTTATTGAAAGCATCCCTGGCAGTTCATGATGCCTTATTATAAATGATAACCAAGGAGTGAAGTTATGAACAGCAATGCAATGATTAAGGGATATTTCTCACATTTCAAGGACCGCAGGTTATTACTTGCCGATGTCTATTTATCTTTAATGTTAATATTATTGATTTTTATCATGCTCTTGGCCCCGGTTACCCTCCAAGCGCAAGTCCAAGGTGTGGTTTCCCCAGAACTCCAAGCCTTAATTCTGGCAGAAGACTGGCCCCAGGTCCTCCAACAAATAAATGCAGAGAAAGGTCCCTCTCCGATCCTGCGTCTCATTAAAGGTCATGCCTGCCTCGCCTTGAATAAGAACAATGAGTCACTCTGCTTATTTTTAAGCACGGCAGGTGATTCGGATCTCCAGAAATGGCAGGAATGGGCCGAGAACTTTGCCACGAGGAATAGGCAGGTGGCAGTGGCCCACTATCTACGAGGCGACGCCCTGGCTCGCCGTCAGCAGCGAGATCCAGCCCTCAGCGCCTTTAATGCTGCATTGCAGCTTAACCCGCACCACGCCTTGTCTTTGAACGCCCGAGGTATTCTTTTGGCTTCCCAAGGGAGATTTGACGACGCCATTCAGGATTTCAGCACGGCAGTCTCCGCCCAGCCCGCTCTGGCTGACGCCTACGCCAGTTTCGGCTCCATGTGGGTCCAAAAGAAGGATGGGGTTTTCGGGGCTTTAAAGGCTTACGATCAAGCCCTGTCCCTCTCTCCAGAATTTGCCGTGGCGCTTTACGGCCGAGGTTGTGTCCTCACCTTGCTGGGGCAGTGGAAGGATTCGGAAAGGGACTTGAGGAATGCTCTGAAGTCTGATTGTCTGCGGAAAACTATCGCCCAGAATATCGGACATATGCTGGAGCTCATTAAGGAACAACAGGACAAGAATCTGAAGCTGGCGGGTGGAAGAATCCCAGCAACAGAGATCGAAAAAAAGTTTTTATCCAATTGCCAGGCCATCAAAGAGGGCAATTTCGGCTCATGGGGCGGGCCGCTGAATCAAAATATCCAGTTGATGCGGGATAACCCCTATCTGCGGGGGATCTGGAGCAACCAGATGAAGCAGATTAGCCCGGAAGTAAATAAGAGCCTTAGGTCCACCATGATCCAACGGGAGCGCTCGATTGGTGATTGGTATAGCAACGTGGCTGATATCACCACCAAAGCTTTTGTTTCAGGCGGCAGTAAAAATGTGCAGGTGGGTGGAGAAATCGCCGTGGGCGCCAAGAATTTGGCGGACTATAGGATGAAGACCGGGGACGCTCGGGTGTGGCGGGACGCCTTAGGCCGACTCCCTGAGGTCGACTTCAAGTCACCCGGGGGATTTGCTGCCACCCTGGCTCAGGCCAACTGGGATCAAACCGATTGGCCCTTCTTCCCACTGTACGGCCTGAATTATCAGGGGGTGAAATAGCCTGGTGCCGGGTTAGCCTACCCGGCTGCCTGCAACCTCCATTAAATCACGGAGGAAATACGGTGAGAAAAATACTCTTAGGAATATTGGCATTCTATTGCTTAAGTTACCCGGATTACATCATGGCCGGGCCGTTTGTCGCTTATTCCCTGAAGGAGGCGGAAAGACGCATCACCGTCTCCGGCAAGACAGATCAGGACGTCGTGAATCTTGGCGGCATTACCGACTTGGCCGGCATGGTGTACTACCCCGATCATCATGAATTGATCATTGTCGGTAAGATCAATGATGGTAAGCCTCCCCTCCATCTGGATGATTTGGTGGTGGCCATGCGGGCCTTGTTTATCCACAAAAAATACCCTCTAGTCAGCATTGACCGCACTCCGGAGACCGCCCAGACCAAGAAACAAGTAGTCACATTTGAAGGGGGCCTGGAAAACACTGTCCTCGGCAAAGACATGCTGGAAGCCGACGTTGTCTTAAAAAAATTGGCCCTGGGCAAAGTTACTTCCCCCTTGAGTGAAGTGCCTTCCTATCTATCCCTATCGGTTAAGGACGCAGAAGGGGGAATCAAAGAGGATCATGTCAACAGCCGCTTCTGGTTTTTCCCCGTCAATCCCGCGCTGGCCGTACGAGAAGGGGTTTTTGCCATCATGAATTTCGGGGTAGGCGTGGAAACGGAAGTGGTCTATGCGGAGACAAAGGGGAAGAAGGCTAAGAAATTAGCGGACATTAGAGATAAAGTCGGCGAAGAATTCGCTCAAAAGGTGGCGGCCCATATCAATAATCTTGGTGGCCATTACCCCATTTTGGCCCGGGTGCGGCCCATCATCGCCATGGTAGCGCTGGCTGAGGGGGTCAGAAATATTAAGGCCGAATCGGCGTTGAATTTCTGGCTGACCGCCTATGAGATCCCCCGAGTGGATACCCCCCAATATTATGAACTACTCCAGATGTCCCAGCAGCTCCCCCACAATCAGCTTACCTTGATTCTCAGCGGCGGTATGGTGGTCAATCCTCTGGTGGTACGGTTGGAAGCCGGGGACGTCACGGCCCTGAAAGAGGCGGTTTTAAATTCCCGTCCTGCGGGCAATGCCTTGACCTGGCATCCTCCTCTGGAAGGGTGGCAGCTGCCCGGAACGGAACAAATCGCCCCCATGCCTGGGACCGCCAGCGCGCAGTCGGAAAAAGGCGGCTTCACCTTAGACCGGATTATCATTGATAGTGACCGCAGCGTAACTTTCAGTCACCATGCCGTTTATTCCACGCCGCTCTCCTTATCCTCCGTGCCGGTCCCCAGGTTTGAGATCTATGACCGGATTATGCCCGTTGGCGGTGTCCAAATAGCTCCTAAACCTCAAAAGAAGGGCTCCGGTGGCAAGGAATTAGAGGACAAGGTCATGAAATCCCGCCCTACCTCGGGAAGTCGTTCCTGGGAAGTGCCGGACTAGGAGAATCTTTCATGAAGAAATGGCTCGGAGTCCTCGCTCTAATGGCCGCGGTTGGGACCTGGACAAGTCACCTATCCACCGCTGACCAGAATAAAAGCGGTGTCCAGGCCGTCAAGAAGAAAGCGGTATCTTTGAAGGCGCTACAAGAAGAATTGTCGCGATATCATTACCGGAAGGCCTACCCCCCGGAGCTGCTCCAACTCGATGGATTGAAGAAAATTATCGGCTATGTGGTGGATGAGACAAACCACGACCTCATCATCATCGGCAACACCGACCCTCAACTGCCATCCCTGCATCTGGACGACTTGGTGGTAGCCCTGAGGAACGCTTTTTATAAATACGCCCGAAAGGAGGGAAAAATATTTTATTATAGTTTTCCTGGGTGTTCCATCGATCCCTTCCCCGAGACTCTAACAAAGATTATGGAGCTCAAAGAGCAACAGCTCTCTTGCGCTCCCTTAGAAGAGATGAAAGCCTGGATGGAAAGATATATCCGTGTCTGGAAGTCGCCTCAGGAGGTGCGGGTCATGGGCGTCCCCTTTAGCTCGCGCTTCGCCTGGGTCATGGTAAGTGCCGATTACGAAATGAAAAGATTAACGGATGATGCCGAATCTCTTCAAATACCAGGGTTAATCAATATTAGTAGCATGGTTTTGGAAATGCAAAAGAAACAATCTCAAACCAAAGACTCATCTATGCCCTTGTCGTTTATAAGCCGCTTCTGGTTTTACCCCGGCGAAAACCACTATCGAGAAGATAGGGGGATTGAAATCATCGAACGCTGCACGGTGAAACTCCTCACTGAAGAAGAGCACTTGGCGCAGGCTGGGCAGAGGGTGGGCACCGGCCACGCACACCCCTTGGCCCGGGAGTTCGCCCAGCGGTTTACGGACCGGTATCGTCAGATTGCGCAACGATGCCCTATTTTTGCAGAATTGGAGAATTTATTTCGTTTCCAAACATTGGCTCAGATAATGAAATTTAAGGGAGCTCCGGAAGAGGCTGGTTTAAGTCTGAATTATTTCTTGGAGACCTATCCGGTATTCACAGTTGAAGTGAGTTCCACCTTG
This sequence comes from Desulfobaccales bacterium, assembly GCA_041648175.1. Taxonomy (NCBI): domain Bacteria; kingdom Pseudomonadati; phylum Thermodesulfobacteriota; class Desulfobaccia; order Desulfobaccales; species Desulfobaccales bacterium. The sequence continues at coordinate 341,683 of JBAZPO010000002.1, forward strand.
CCGGGCACTGCCAGTTTTATGGAATATCGAGAACGCCGCCCTGTAGCCGGCGGATATGAAATTCACGGGACTTTCTTTACCAGTTGCGGGGGCGTGGGCATGGAAATCAAGGTAGCTCAGGACAGCTTCTCTCAAGACCTTGCCGGCCGGCTAGCAGTCATCAGGCAGCAGGTGCTGCGCCTTCGACCCGATCCTCAAACCCTGTCCTGGGAGGTGTTGGCCGAATGGGACGCTATCCTGAACGAAGAAAGCTGACCTTTTGAGTAACGTACATCAGTAACTTTCACAGATTTGTTTCGATTTTGACCCTGTGGGGTAATTGTCGATCTGCTTGGTATTTAGAGGGTAAAGTTCGGCCGAGTTGAGAGGAAAAGGTTCGAAAATAGATGGCCCAGAAATATTTCAGGACAGAATTACAGATCATTGGGAATGGGTACTCAAGTCAACCCCGGTCAACCCTGGCAATTTCTTTCTTAAACCTCTTGAAAGTGAAGGTGAGCCAGGCTAATCCGGCATAATCAAGAAATTGGGCACAGGGAGGAAACCGGAATTAATTGGGCCATTGAAATTTTTTGAAAATACTGTTTTTTGATTTTGTGGTCAACCCGAGAAACCCTAAAACGTGCTCTGGTCCTACATTTTCAAGGAAAATATGCGGGATTGACAGGGAGATGGCGACAAAAATATGAGCGAAAAAACATGCAACATACGGAGGTGGACTCGGGTTTTAGGCCCGATATTTATTCCGAAAATGCAACTGGTCTTAATATTATTGCAATAAATCAATTAGTTGACTATAAATAGAATTTTAGATAAATGGAAATAAATTGATAAAAAATATGAATTATGAAATTAATTTTGTACCGAAAACATGCTTCTTTCCTAACCCGATAGCCTAGGGGGCAAGCCCTACCGAGGGTTCCTGGGACATAAAGTAGGGCATGTCCCCTTGCTTATGACAGAGCAACAGAACTTATTTATCTTCGGCTAACGAAGGAGTAGGGGTAAGGTCCGAGTCCAGGGCTATTGGGAAAATGAACCGCATGTACTCGGGATGCCGCAAGACTTGGTCTATGACATCCTTCCTACTTGTGATGAGAAAACCGCCATCAAAATTGACCAATCCCACACTTAGGGAAGGAAACCTTGGGCAAATAAATATTCTGACCCCAGGTATGTTTTTCGCCCGCTCCTTCCGCCACCGCATCTTATATAGAGTATTATATTGCCGCCGTTTTTCTATGTCCTTATAAGGCATGATCACCTCTCCTTGAAAAGTCGGTTGCGCATTAATAAGGTTCCGTTGCAAAGGCTGCCTCCCCTGACCCCTAACCTTCATCCTGTGCGTTTGCCAAAATTTCTCTATCCACTGATAGAGATGAATCGGAAGGACGGCCATTTAAACGGGCCTCCCTGGCCTTTCTGAGTCGCTCTATCTGGGCCGGGGTCGCCTCCCGTTTTACGGTCCCTGGCCTCCTACCGAATCTATAGGCATATAAGGGGCAAGCCGTTACCAGACAGAGTTCCACCTCTTTGGGACTGCCGCAGCAGCAATCCAGGCATTTCCGCCGAATTGCTTTCATCGGGGTATAAACATGGACTTCGTCGTCACTGATTATACATTTCATGGTTTTTCCTCCTATCAACTCACCAGACATCAACAGGCAGGTGGCAGACTCCACAGGGGGTAACTGCTGCTTGTGCTAAACGTTGCTCTGTCCGTCACCGGGTTAGATTCCGCAAGACGAGGTGGCCGGCCGTCCCCCCACCCTTTGACCTTCAAGGCCTTCAATAACTATCTCGGGGCCGCTGACATCCCCCCCAGCCGCATTGCCTTCTTGCGCATCCAGGATTGTGACCACTGGATTACGACCGGTATGCCGGTCGACGGTTATTAACCCCGCATCCTCAAGTTCCCGAAGAGCACGATATTCTGAGTACCTTGAGACACCAAGATCCTCTACCACTGAACTTGCTAAGGCCACAGTTCCATTTCGTTTAATCCCTGCCAGGAACCAGAGAGCCATCCCCACATGTAGGGCTTGCCCCTTTAATCTGGCAGCCTTTGAGAGCCACGACATGGGGATTGGCCCCTTTAGAAACTTTTCTCCTGGACTCGGTCGCGGTGACTTAGCTTTGGGGAGCCGCCTGACTGCTCGACGGTAAGTGAGTTTTTGGGGGTCGAGTACATCCATTATTTTAAGATCCTATAAGGAGACATATAATAAGATTGTACGGGTGTGCGCCGGCGCACAGGTTATGTTGCATGTACGCACAGGTTGGGTGTGCGTGAGCGCACAGGTTATACAGGGAGACCGACACCCAAGCGGCCGAGTATGCTCCATACCGTCTCCCACATTTTGGTGCCCCGAGGGTCCATATAACGTTCTGGGTACCGGATG